>JBGCCZ010000042.1:0-22020 GCA_045105035.1 Pirellulaceae bacterium
GGCTTACGCGGCGCGAGCGATGTACTGGAATAGGTGTGCGACGCCGGAGTCGGTGGCTTTGCTGTTGGCAGAACTGCGAGAGGCAGACTTTACGCCTATACGATCGAATATCACGCAGAAATGGCCACAAGACTACGATCAAACCATCCGCAACGAACATTTCAAAGAACCGAAGTGGAATCAAGCGACGACTCGCTATTACATAAGGCAGCTCTTTCTCGATTCGCCAGAACTGTGCATCCCGGCTGCACTGGCCGAATTGGAGACGGGTAATGCAACGAGTGCAGTTCACATTTGCAGCTTCCTTGGAGAAATTCCAGAGCTGTGGCCTGGTGAGGCTCGCAGCATATTGCTCCAAATGCGTCTTGTAGAAACAGGCAAACCAGAGATGCCGTCCGCTTGGAAAGACTACTTCTACTCTAACAAGGGCCAACAGCAACTGCGGGATTTAGTACAAGCTCTTTCCAAAGTTGCGAACGAACATTCCGAAAGTGGCGAACTCATGCTCGTGCGCAATCCTGCGTTTGAGAATCTAACGATCTACCAGATCAACGCAGCCGTTCCGTTTCTCGACGACGCTGTCCAGGTGCCCTTCAGCGAGTCTTTCGCTCGGACGCTGGAAATGGCTAGCGAGGAAGACGTTGATCTCCGTGAAGTCTCGTCCTACGTGCTATTCGCTCGAGCAATCTCAATGGCAGAGTCTCTGGAAATCAGCTTGTCCGAACCTGAAGAGAATTGGCTCCGCGATTTGGTAAAGTGGTATACCCGCTCATCAACGGAACGAGTGCCAACGCGATTTGATTTTCCGGGAGATCTACTGCTGGCTGCTTCCAAATTGAAGTTTGAGAACGAACTCTTCGAGCGAGTCGTTTTACGCATTGTCCGGAGCGGGAAACAGGTTCGCGACTTGGAAGCTGTGATTGGCCGAAGAGAAGGGGTGCTCGAATTCCTGGTTGATCGGATTGTCGAAGCCGATGTTGGAACGTGGGAAGGCCTGATCGAATTCTATACTGACTCTACGAAGCCAACCGGTATTCATCCTTGGCAAGTCGTGGTCCGTCTGGCGATGTCTCGTCCCGAGCTAGCCAAGAAGCTTGAACCCAAGTTCAAAGAGCTTGCTAAGGTTATGTTCCCGGCTGGTGATTCGAGCATCACTATCGAACGTGCCCTGCGAGCAAAGCTCTAGGTGAGCAAATCCGCTCAACGAACGGCCGTTGTAAGACCAACAACGTGCGCGTTTCATCCTAACCCGAAGCGTTAGCGAGGCGATGATAGATCTTCGAACAGAAGCTCTGGTGGTCATGTCGCAGAATGGCCGGGGAACTCGTACGCTTATTAGACTCCGTAGGTCATCACCTCGCTACGCTTCGGGTTAGGACAGTCGACTTGCGGCGTATCAGCCTTGCTGAAGCGGATGCTTACGCAAGTCGTGCGTCGTCTCCGAGCCTTTGCTGCCTACGTGTGAGACATCTTGCTCCAAGATTGCTTCGTCGCAGTTCGCTGCAGCTCGCGGGGCGTTCAATCTGCTGGAAAAGTGAACGAGAAGGAAGAACTCGAAGCGTGGGAGGGTTCTATTCGGAGTTAAACTTGCGACAATGAAACTGACTGGCGATTCGCAGCTCTCCATCAGGGTGAATGGCGCCGCCTGATTTGCAACTTGTGGGAGAATGTGAATGCTGAAGTACACTCGGTTTTGGGCGTCTGTGACTTGGCTACTCGGTCTGGTTCTTCTAATACCACTCGCTTTAACCGAGGCCCACTGCTCGGCTCAGGATGTTTCGACCTACGGTCCGGACTCTGCAGACCGCCTCAGCGGCAAGGCGAAACCCTACGCGCCGGACTTCTTCGGTGGTCTCAAGAAACTCACTCGTTTTGGCATGGCGATCTCCGATGATGGTCGCGAGTGCTACTACGCGGTGGCACTGAACGACAATGGCCGCTTCCGAGAGGAAATCCGGTTCACGCGACTCGACGACTCGGGAACTTGGACGAAACCGCAGCCGCTGCTTGCCAGTGAAACGAGTTACAAGTACGTCGATCCGCATTTCTCTCCTGACGGCAAGCGGCTGTATTTCATCTACACCAAGCCCGCGGATCTTGCGAACGCTTCGAAGCGGCAACGGTTTGACATCTGGTACGTTCAGCGAAACGGAACGGGATGGGGAGAGCCGATCAACGTTGGGTCGCCAATAAGTACGAGCGACGCTGAAGAGTACTTTGTGTCGTTGACTTCCCAAGGCACGATTTTCTTTGGATCGAACAGAGCGGACGGAAACAACTTCGACTTATATAGTGCGAAACTTAGAAAAGACGGCCGATACGAGCAGCCGCAACCGCTACCTGGCGATGTCAACACCGACAAATACGAGGCGGACGTGTTCGTTGCTCGGGATGAATCGTACGTGATCTTCAGTTCGTCAGGACGCAAGGACAGCTTCGGCCAAGGAGACTTGTATGTCAGCTTTAAAGACGCGGCAGGCAACTGGAGTATGGGAATCAACATGGGCGATCGCGTAAATTCCAAGCAGGAGGAGTTCGCTCCGTCCATCTCGCGTGATGGCAAAGCGTTATTCTTTAGCAGCGGCGGAGCCATGCACTGGGTGAGTACTTCAGTGATTGAGAAGCTGCGTCCGTAGTCCACTGCAAAATCACAGTTCCAGGCGGGACACCACATATGCTTCACGAAATTGACAAAGAAGCCTTCGGGCCAAGGGGCGAGGCGGTATCGGAGGCGGTGAGCAAGTGTGTGCATTGCGGCTTCTGTTTGCCCGGCTGCCCGACCTACCAAGAATTGCAAAGTGAGATGGATTCGCCTCGTGGCCGGATCCTGCTGATGAAATCAGTCCTCGAAGGCGAATTGGACTCCAAAGAAGCTCAACCGCACATCGACCGTTGCCTCGGCTGCGTCGCCTGTGTGACGAATTGTCCATCTGGAGTCGAGTATGGAGAACTGATTAGTTCGTATCGCGATCATGTCGAGAGCAGCGAACACAATCGGAGGTTCTCACTGCGGGCGATGCTCGTTCGTTTTACTTTGCCGTACGCGAGTCGGTTTCGGATGGCGGTGAGGACTGGATTTTTGGCACGTCCGTTCCAGCGTTGGTTTCCGCCAAGCTTACGGCCGATGCTAGAGATGCTTCCAGAGAGTCTCCCCGAGCAGATCCGGCTGCCCGAAATCACTCCGGCGAAGGGAGAACGACGGGGCCGAGTTGCCCTGATGGCGGGTTGTGCGCAGCAAGTCCTTGCACCGGAGATCAATGCGTCGGCGATTCGAGTGCTCAGCGAAAATGGTGTCGAAGTCGTCGTGCCACCCAACCAGGGCTGTTGCGGCGCTTTGTCGTGGCACACAGGGGAGGGGGCTGCTGCCAAGCGGTTCGCCAAGGACTTGATTGGCAAGATTCCCGCCGATGTCGACGCCTTCCTCACCACTGCGGCTGGCTGTGGATCGGCGGTTGCGGAGTACCCTTTGCTGCTGGCTGGAGATTCGGAGCTAGCGAGTGTTGAAGCTCTTACGGCCAAGTCGATGGATGTTTCCGTCTACTTAAACCGTTTGGGGCTGCGTGAGATTCCTGCATTGGAGCGGCCGAAACGGATCGCTTATCAGGACGCGTGCCATTTGGCTCATGCCCAGGGAGTTCGACGGGAACCCAGAGAGTTGCTGAGGAGTATCCCTGGAGTCGAAATCGTGGATTTGCGTGAAAGCGACACTTGCTGTGGTTCGGCTGGAACGTACAACGTCGAGCAACCCGAGATTGCAAGTAACCTTGGAAAACGCAAGGCCGACGCGGTCCTGGCAAGTGGGGCTTCGGCGGTGGCGTCGGGCAATATTGGATGTTTAGTCCAGTTGGAGAAACACTTGAAAAACCGTACTGACAGGGTAGCGATTCTGCACACTGTGCAGGTCCTAGATTCTGCGTACCGTCGGATTCTCGGCTAGCACAAATTACCAGGCTTTCCTACTCAACTCATAGCCTGCAATGGTCGATCTGATGCGTAGCCGAGAAAAAGGCTACGTAAACTGCCCAAACTTCCATGGTTTCTCTCCAAGGAATGAGTGAAGTATGACGCCATCGCAAATCGTTAAGGGCAACGAATTTGAGGCGGTGCGTGAGTTTGTGAGAGACGAGTTGTGTGACAAGAATGAACTAGAACGAGACGCGTTTGAGATGTCAGAGCGAGTCCTGACGAGGCAAGGCAAGCCTTGTGGATTCTACTTCTGCATCTACGGTCCACGAAGTGTACGGCTGACGGCTGTATGGGATCTCGGACGTGAGATGATTCTGTTCTACGACTCACTTGGCCGTCGCGCTGCAAGCTGCAAAACGCCCTGCTTCGAGTAAGCATCACAGTGTTGAGCGATTTCAAACGGAATTGAAAACGAACACAAGCGTCCTGGCTCACCACCATCGACGCAAAACATAAACGGATTTCCTGTGACTTGATCAATCCCTTCAGGTTGAGTCATGGGGTATTTCAAGGAGGATCCTGAAAGTGCTAATATTATCTCGCCGCGAGTCAGAGAGTATTTGTTTAGGCGACGACATTGAACTCACCATCATGTCCGTCGGCACCGACAAAGTTCGCATCGGAGTGAAAGCACCGCCAGAGGTCCGCATTTTGCGCAACGAGTTGGAAGTCCAACAGCAAACCATCCCCTTTCCAGTTTCTGATCCAGCAAGAACTGAACAGAGTCCGGCTGTTAGGTCGCCTCAGCGCAAAGTTGCCTAGTTTGATCCTCCTTGATTGAGTGTCCTCGACCTGTGAAACATTGCCCGCGGCCGCCAACTCGCACACCCCGAGTTGGCGGCCGTTTTTTCGTATCTGGGCTCGTGGCAAAAGGTCTGAAGCTTCACTACAGAGGGCTTCATTTTCCACTGGCACTTCGCATTCTGAATGACTCTGTACGCATGGCCCCTGCCCCCGATCGATATTGGTTCGGACAACGGGACTCTCTAGAATTCAATTTCGAGCCTAGTTGCACGGCTTCAGAGCAGAATACGGTTCCTCGGCGTTGAATCGTCTGGCGCCGAGCCAGCGGATTTCCCCGGTTCAGTTGCCCCTCTGTCAGAATGCACTAGGGCCGACCCTGGAATATTGTGCTTCGACGGCTGATGCGTCTAGTGGCATACGGCGTGTCAGAGGACCCGTCGTGGACCGTCTCTGTTCGTGCCCAGCGGTAGAATTTCCCTTCTGTGGCCCGTGAACTCGGTTGAATTACAACCTCGTGGCGATTCGTTTCGTATCATGAGGGATCAGCCCGCTTAGCGTGTTACTTTTTTGCGACACTTCAGGAGATTCAGATGAATCTTGCCAACTATCGAATATTCAGATTGCTTTGCATTTCACTCGCCTGTGTGAGCCTCTTCACTGAGATGGTTTCTGCTCAGAATGAGGGGCAATCTCAGTTGGACGAGGCCATGGATCGAAAGATCGACGCCAAGTCGCCAGCCGATTTAGAGACGGTCATTTCGCTCAGTGAAGAGGCGATGAAGGCTGGGCTAGACGAGGGCAACACCATGCTCGCGAAAAAGCTAGTAGCGGCTGCTGCGATGCAGAAGGCCAAGGCTGCGTTCCAAGCTCTACGCGGTCAGCAAAATCAGAATGCGATTCGCATGGGCCGACGTCGAATCGTGCAGGACTTGCAACGCGTAATCAAAAACGCGCCGGAAACGGGTGAAGCCTACTTGATGATGGCACAGATGGAGGTTCTTCCTGGGGGAAGTCGCGACGCAGTCGTTGAGAACATCAAGAAGGCGATTGAGAATCTTGCGGACGAACCAGACAAACTCTCCGAAGCTCATGTCATGCGGGCCCTGACGCGAGACAACGACGGTGACCGACTTGAGGACTTAGCCAAGGCCGTTGAGACCAATCCCGAGAACGTCGGAGCGTGGCAAGCCAAGATGGCGTTGCAGAGTAAGCTTGGTTTGGCTCAAGAGACGTTGGAAGATGCCGAGCGATTGCTGGATAAGGATGATTCGAATTTGCCCGCGTTTGGGGCAGCCATCGACTCCTTGTTGCGGCTCGATCGTGCGGACGATGCGATCTCCATGCTAACGGAGCAAATTGAAAAGAAGCCCGAGGAAGGCATGTTTTATCGCGTACGAGCTCGGGCACACCTGTCGCAGGAAGACGATGATGCTGCCCTAATCGACCTGAACAAAGCGTTGGACCTCGACAAGCGAGACTATCAAGCTTTACTTTTGCGTGGGCAAGTCTACTACGAAATAGGCGAAGTTGGCAAAGCGAACCGAGATATCAGCGACGCTCTACTGATTCAACCGAATTCGGTAGACGGCGTTTTGTGGCGGAGTCTGGTTGCGGCTCGGGAGGAACGGTACGGAGCTGCGATCAGCGACATGGAGTTGTTGGTGCGTTTCAATCCGTCTAATAACGCGTGGGTCATGCAGTTGTCTTCGTACTATCAGATGGACGATCGTCCGCGTAAGGCGATTGGGATCCTTGACGAATTGATGCGTCGCGACCCGGACGAGTGGCGTGCATTGCGATTGCGTGGTGATGCCAAGCTGGCGATCAGCGAGCATGACTCTGCGATCGAGGATTATGAACAAGCGATCAAAGTCTTGGAGCGCTTGCGCAGTGAAGCGGGCGATGAAATGACGGATGCTGCCCTGGCTATTGACGACGACTACAGCGGTGCACTGAACAACTTGGCTTGGGTGTTGGCTACTTCGCCCGAAGACGAACTCCGCGATGGCGACCGTTCCGTTGAACTGGGTTTGAAGGCCTGCGAAGTCACGGAGTATGGGAAAGCTCACATCTTGAGTACTCTGGCCGCGGGCTATGCAGAGGTCGGCGACTTTGAGAAGGCTCGAAAATGGGCCGGTAAAGCTGTGGAGCTCGGGGAAGAGCAGGGCAATGAGCAGCTTGATCAATTGAAGCTTGAGGTCGAGAGCTACAAGGAAGAAAAGCCCTGGCGCGAAACGCAAGAGACTGAAGAAAACGATAGTCCTTTGAACTCGGCCACTGAAACGATCGACACGTAAGGGTGGGGCAGGGCGAATCACAGTTTCACCTTGCGGCTTTCGTTTCGTCGTCATTCCGAGACCGCTCCAGCGACCGAGAAACTGTGTTCCGTTCTCTTGGACTTGGAGCTATCAGTCGCTTACGCGCGATCAGGATGACTTGGAACAGCTCAAGTCGTCCCAATTCCAAACTTGGATTGGCCCCGAGAGTTGGCGGTTGTAGCTTCACCATAGAGTGAATCAGTGGTAAATTGCCAGCATCGCTATAAGCGTGTTCCTACCTCAGATCTCACCCGGGCTGATCATAGTATCCAGTTAGAATGTTCGATCCGTCGTCATTCCGAGGGAGCTTCAGCGACTGAAGAATCTGCTTTCGCGTACTTTGGGAAGCCAGATCCATCGGCCGCTAAAGCTGGATTAGGACAACTTTGATCTGATCAAGTCATCCCGGCTTGGAACTTGATTGACCCTGTAGATCTCACCCGCACACTCCAAGATTCGAAGAAACGAAATGATCCTACGTAGTCCGTCTCTCGCCATCACGTTTTCTTTATGTGCGATTTCTCTTTTGCCCATGTTGTCTGGCTGCAACTCGAGCGACAGTGCTGGGGGGAGCGCAGGGGGCAGGCAGTTCATAACCGTTGGAACGGCTCCCGATGGTGGAGCATTCGCGCCGGTTGGCAACGCAATCGGAAACGTCGTCGAAGCGAACAAGGGCGACTTGGGTTGGAAGGTTTCGACTCAAGGAACCAAAGGCACTCAGGAGAACATCCGCAAGCTGCAAGCGGGTGAGCTGGAATTTGGCATGTCCAACGCCGGTATCGCCTACTTCGCAACACGTGGCGAAGGAGCCTGGGGCGAGCCGTTCAATGTCCGAAGTGTGGCAACGCTCGCGCCGAATGTCGGTATTTTTGTAACAACTGCGGGTACGGGCATCAAGACCATAGCGGATTTAAAGGGTAAACGCGTGGTTCTGGGGCCAGCGGGTGCGGGTTTCGATTATTTTCTAAAGCCGCTGTTCGAGGCTCATGGGTTGAGCTACGACGACATGACGGTGCTGAACGGTAATTACTTTTCCGCTGGCGATATGATTGCGGACGGGAAGGCTGACGCGGCGTTTATGGGCGGGGCGATTCCAATTCCAGCAGTGACGCAACTTTGTTCCACGCAAGATGTCGTGTTTATCAAGCTGGACCAGGACTCGCCTGAGAAACTGAAGGAGTACCCGTTCTACTTTCCTGTGCCTGTGAAGGCTGATGCCTACTCAGATTTGGAAGAAGATCTCGTTGGGCTCAATGTTGGAAACATGCATCTCATCACTCACGAAAGTGTGGATGAAGACCTCGTGTACAACTTTACGAAGATCCTATTCGAAAACCGTGCCCAAGTTGCGGAAAAGCACCCGGCCGGTAAAGCGTTGAACGAAAAGAACGCAGTGCGACAGACTGGTGTTCCCTTTCACCCAGGCGCCATCAAGTTTTACAAGGAAGCGGGGGTGTGGCCCGAGGACGAGTAGTCGCCTCGCTTTGGATGATTCAATTTGCGAAGCGGGTTGAAGTAGCCCGCTGACTGTCTTCCGGCCAACTCAATCCACATGGCATTGCTCAATGTCTGATTCCACCGCTACCAAAACCTCAGCCGAGGAATCGTTCGACAAATCCGAGTCTGCGGCTGATGACGATTCAACTTCGCAGTTGACCGGCTTGATCAACAACATCTTGGCAGTCGTCTTGTGCTGTTTCGTTTTGTTAGCGGTCAACACAACGATCTTTAACCAACAGCCGAACCTTGCTTTGTTCGGGATGTTGGGTCTTGCTTTAGTGTTCATCAGCAGGCCGTTGTTGAAACGTTGGAAGGATGTCACGGCTCTCAAAGTTTTCGACTGGATCTTGGTTGCGGCGACTGTGCTGAGCTTTGGCTACATTTTTGTACAGAGCGAGAAGCTTTTTGAGTGGCTGTGGATCGACGGCACGATGCTTGGTGATCGAGCGGGCAACGAAAAGTCCATCGACTATGCAATTGCACTCGTCGGTTTGGTGCTTGTCTTAGAGGCGACGCGGCGGGCCATTGGCTGGACGTTGCCGATTCTGTGCGGTCTGTTCATCGCTTATGCGTACTTCGGGCAAAGTATGCCTGATTGGGCTTTTCCCCATCGCGGTGCGTCCTGGGAGCAGATCGTTCAAAAGACGTTCCTGCAATCCGGTGGAGTGTTCGGAATCGCGCTCAAAGTGATGTTTATGTACGTCTTTCTGTTTGTCCTCTTTGGAACGCTCTTGGAGCAGACGGGGGCAACGGCTTATGTGATCCGGTTTGCTCGACGTTTGTTCCGCAACAGCTCTGGCGGCCCCGCGAAAGTGGCGGTGGTCAGTAGCGGTCTCATGGGGTCGCTGTCGGGTAGTGCCGTCGCCAACACGGCAACGACTGGGACCTTTACGATTCCGCTGATGAAGAGCTCTGGGTTCAAACCAGAGACGGCTGCGGGTGTGGAAGCAGCGGCGAGTAGCGGGGGCGCGTTGATGCCTCCTATCATGGGTGCTGGCGCTTACATGATGTTGGAAATGGTGCAGCCCACCGTGACTTACATTCAGATCATCAAAGCCGCTTTGATTCCTGCGTTGCTGTATTACACCGCCCTGCTACTGACGGTTCACTTCCATTCGAAACGCATCGGTGCGAAAGATGTTTCGGTGGATGCCGAGGAGGATGCGGAGGGCGATTCGCCTTGGCAAGGATTCGTGTTTTTCGGATCTTTTGTGATTCTGATCGCGATGTTGGTTTCTGGTTTCACTCCGTTTCGGTCCGTCAGCATCAGTCTCATCGGAATCTTGGTGATCAGCCTGTTTCATAGTTCGACGCGGCTCAATCTTGTCAAAGTCTACCAGGCGATGATTAGTGCGGCGAAGAGTGGAGTTGCGTTGATCGTCGCAGCCTCCTGCGTGGGCATTATTCTCGGCCTAGTGTCGTTGACCGGCTTGGGTGCTGCCTTTCCTGCAACGATCCAGAGCTTTGCTTCAGATAACGCGATTGTGGCACTACTGCTGTTGATGGTCTCGACCATCATTCTCGGAATGGGGTTACCTTCCGCGGTTTGTTACTTGTTGATGGCAATTTTGGTCGGTGGAGTTTTGACGAAGTTGGACACGCCTCCGCTCGCAGCTCACTTGTTCATCTTTTACTTCGGAATGATGTCGATGGTGACGCCACCTGTTGCGTTGGCCGCCTACGCCGGTGCTGCGATTGCGAAGGCTGATGTGATCCGGTCTGCCTTTGCCGCGTTTCGTTTTTCATTGGTCGGATTCGCTTTGCCTTACGCGTTTCTACTGCGTCCGGAGTTGCTTATGCTGACACCTGAGAATACGGCTGCGAGCGTCCCGATGATCGTTGGCAATTTGGCCACGACGCTGGTTGCGATTGTGGGGCTAGCCGCGGGGATCGCAGGTTACGGGTTCAAACATATGCCATGGTGGCAGCGTGTACTTATGCTGTGCCTCAGCTTAAGCGTGTTTCTGACCCGCTGGCAAGACATGCAGTTCTACGTCCACCTTGGATGTACGGCCGCTATCGTCGGACTGCTTGCTTTGAACTTTCGAACGTCAGAGGCGGACACCTCGGTAAATACCGGACCGGTGTGACGCTTTGTTGAATAGCGACCGATCGGACTAGGGTGCGTCGTCTTGTGTCGCCCCAGACTTTGCGGTACTCCCAGGCTTGGAAGACGGAACATTGCCTCCTTCCGAGTCGTTCTCTTCTTGTTCGATCAATTGGATTTGTTCGTCCAGCGACTTCTCGATGAGCTCTTGGATTTTGACCATTTGGTCACGGATAGAAGCTTGGTGATAGTTTAAGCCATTGAGTTCGTCGATCTTTTTCGAGTAGGCCAGGAGTTCTTTGGCAGCAGCTTGAAAGTTAACGTAGTGCTCGTTCTCACGTGCGGTGCGAGGGTCAAGTTCGAGCGCGAACCAATGGTTGGTTTGCAGCATAGCTCGGCGGAAACACTGCTCCGCCATCTGCCCCAAGTAGAAATTCGATTCGGGCTCGTCGTGGAGCTTCGCAAGACACAGTTCTCGATGTTGGCCTAGTAGAAGGAGAGCTTCTTCCGTCTCGCCCGTCTCGATGTGGATTTCCGCTTTCGTGAGAGTGTAGATCGCCACGCTTTCGTCAAGCGATGCGTGTGCGAGTCCTCGCTTTGAGAACTCCGTGCATATTGCGAGCGCTTTGTCGATCGAGGCTTCGGCTGCGGGCAGCTGTTGTAAATAGATCTGAAGCGTGCTCACTCGCGAGTAGTTGCTGGCCAAGCTTCCTGCCAGTTCAAAGCTGGTCGGGTCTTTCTTCAAGAGTGAATCAACGATCTCGGTAGCCTGCTGGTAGCTCGCGAGCGCCTTGGGGATCTTCTCAAGCGAAGTCTCAATATCGCCCATGCGAACTAGAACAGTCGCGTATCGTCTTTTCATTAACGCATTGAGCGGTTCTCGATCGCTTTCCGACTTCGCCAGTTGAAGAGCGGCCGACAGTAACGTTTCTGCGTTCGATAGGTTTCCGAGCATCTCCTGACACTGGCTGCGAGTGGTGGCAAGCCAAATTCGTTGGTTCGTCAACTCCAATGGCTCTGCGTCCGCCGGTGCTTGAGCCAACATTGATTCGACTTCGTCTAGCCCTTTGGCAGCTTTTGCATATTGCTGACGTTCGATGTCGAGCTCGACATGGTTTTCAAGCAAAAGTACATGGAGGAACAGGCTGGACCAGTTTTCTTTTCCAGTTTCTTCAAGAATTAGTGCCGCTTCTTCCAGGCGAGAAAGGTGGTCAGCTGGCCGATCTAATTCTTGGTAGACGCGAGCCAGACCCAACAACGCGTTTGCTTTGTTGAGAAGGACCTGCCGTCTTTTGGCTTGTTGCAGTAATGCTCGATCGTAGAGTTCGATCGAATGGAGATAATTCTGCTCAGCGACTTCGAGCTTTCCCAAATTGTTTTGGTCTACACCACCTGCAACGGAGGCAAGCCGCTCGAAGGAGTAGCCGAGTTGTTTGGTGTAGTCCGGATCCGGTGGCATGTCATCGAGGCTCTTTTCTAAGAAATCCTGGACCCTCTGCACCAGTGCGAAGCGCGCGTCCGTTGTGCCGGATAATTTGTTGAGTTCAATCAGGTGGTCTTGAACCAGCCATTGCGACAGGTCTGAACCATTGCTTGCCAGGCGACGTGTTTTCGCGAGTTCCGTTGACAGTACCGAACTGTGCCAGCTCAGCCCGCCGATAGTGAGGAGTATTCCGGCAACGGCTGCGCCTGCGGTCGCGGCAATCGTCGGGTTCCTGCGACCCCATTTGACGCTTCGTTCCATCCAGTTTGAGGGCTTTGCCAAGATGGGACGTCCGTCAAGGTAACGCACGAACTCCTGCCTGAGTTCTTCTGCCGAAGCGTAGCGGCGCGTGGGCGATTTCTCGAGGCACTTGAGGCAAATGATCTCTAGCTCGGCGGGAACACTCGGGGTTAGGACTTGCGGTTTGACCGGTTCCCGTTGCAGGACTTGCAGAATAGTCTTGAAAGGATCCTCTGAGACAAATGGGGCACGTCCGGTCAACAATTTGTAGAGTATCGCACCCAACGCGTAGACATCGCAGCTAGGCGTTATCTCCGTTTTTTCAGCACTGGCTTGCTCGGGAGCCATGTAGCTGGGCGTACCAAGTATTTCTCCAGTTTTTGTCTGAGAGCTGTCTTGGTGGATGAGCTTCGCAAGACCGAAATCGGCAATCTTGGGCGAAAAGTGACTTGCGACAAGCGATCCAGAATCGCTGACAGGCTTCTTCTCAACACTAGAATCACCCTCTGTAGATTCGGACTGTGGTTGGTTGCCAAGAATGGCGGTCGCTTCTTCGTCGCTGTCCTTTAAGACTTGGGAACTGCGACTCAGTTTCTTCTTTGAATGAGCATCGCGAAGTGTGGATTTACGAGAAACCGATCCCAGGATAGAACTCGTCCCGTCACCGGTCGACTTTCGGTGCATCAGGATGTTACTCGGTTTTAGATCTCGGTGAACCATTCCCTGCTGATGGCAGTATTCGACTGCCTCGCAGAGTTGGCACATGAGTTGAGCAACTTGCCGGTGCGGCAGAAGATCGCGACTCATTTCATCGAGTGTCGGCCCATTGATGAACTCCATCACGAAATACGGAGAGCCATCGAATTCGCCTGCAGAAAAAAGGCGAGCAATGTACTGATGTTGGAGGCCCGCGAGGGAGCGAATCTCCGATTCGAACCGTTGTCGTACGGAAGCTTTCTCGCGGGAAGACTTCGACACGATTTTGATGGCGACTTGCCGATTCAGCCGCGTGTCGTTGGCTAGGTAAACAGTGCCCATGCCACCCTGGCCAATCTGTCGATCGATCTCATACTCGTCGATGGATTTCGGCGTATCTTCTTTGGTGGATGTAGACCGACTAGCCGCGGATTTGAGCTCCACTGCGTCTTGCACAGCGGTCAGATCGTCGCTCTCACTGTTGGGTGCATGCGCCTCGTCATTGGACGATTCTTGGAAATCGGGAGCGGTTCGTTCGTCATCAGGTTGTTCGGTGGTCATGTTCGACTTGGAATGCCGCTGGTGGTGGGCCTGGGACTGCGTTCGACAAACAACGGTTCGCCTAGAACGTGGGAACTAACCTCTAGAGTTTATCAACAATGAGCGGGGCGATTCGGCTCGCTCCGACTAGTACTTTGGCTCCTCTCGAAGAGTTTTGGTTGGGCAAATGTCGCATTGCGTACGAAAAAAGCCCTCGATCAGGGTGATCGGGGGCTTCAGTGGAGAACTATGGGCGACTGCAGGCAAATGAAGACAATGCGTGCTAGTCGGAAAACGCTGACTCGTAGCGATTCTTACTTGTCAGATGCTGGAGTTGAAACGGGCGGTTTCGTAGGCTCGATTGAAGTGTCTGAATCATTGGATACAGAGTACTTGATCCCCTTTGCGGCGGCTTGTGCTTGTACGACGCTGCGGACGCGGACGTCAAAACTATCGGGCTTGGCTGCTACTTTGCTGCGATTTTCCTTGAGAAAAGCGGTTCGTTGCGCGACAAGCTCATCGATGCGCTCGAGGACTTTCTTTCTTTCGGCAATCCTCTCAGTAAGTTTTGCGTTACGTTCTTCGATCTCTAGATCTTTGAGGTCCTCGGGAAGTAAGTCGTTTTTGACATCTGTCAGCTCGATCTTGCCGTCCATCAACATCTCTACTAGATCCTGCTGACCACCAACCGCTTGATTGCAACTCGGGGATGCAGGCGCGTTTCGAAGAGTGGAGAAAAAGCTGGCTCGATCCGCGATGGATTCCGCCTTAGATCCTTGGTTGGACAGGATCTTTTGTTTGACGGATTTCTGTACCCAAGAGTCTCCATAGCCGCAGACGGTTCGATTCAAGCTGATATTGTATCGGGCGAGTTCGGCGTCGTAGGGCGTTTGGATTTGCTGAGTGCCACCGGATTGTTCGATGGCAGAAAACTCCCCGTCCGCGATTTGTGCAATCTCTTCCCAAATCGCCGTCGTTTCAGGATCGGCCCCACATTGAATTGTGTTGATGATGACTCCCTTCTGTTTGGCGACTTTGCATACGGAAGAGTAGAGCACATCGTCGTCGTAATCCATGTGCGGCGGTGCGTCACCGACAAGGAACACGATTTTCAACACGGAGTCGTCGACGGACCACTCAATTTGCGTCAGCGCTTCATTGAGCGCTTGATTCACAGACTCTGGTTTGTCGTTGCCTCCGTCTGCGACGAAGGCAGTGAGATCCGTATACACTTCGTCAATGTCGTCCGTCATTTTCGTGATTTTGGTGACGTATTGGTCACCTCGATCACGATAGCCGATCAGCGAAAACTGAATCTCTGGCGTCGTCTCCGACTCGAGTAGCTCGTTCGCGATCAGCCAGATTTTGTCCTTGGCACCTTGAATCAATCCAGACATTGAGCCCGTCGTGTCGAGCACGAAACAGACTTCGATACGAGGCTTTTCTAGGTGGGAGGTATCGGCGTTCTTGGATTTAGCTCCAGTCTTTGTTTCCGCCGCCGAACTGCTCTTAGAGTGGGCTACTTCCTTGGCTTGGACTGTGTCTTGGGCGTGCGCTCCACCGATTGCAAAGCAGTTTGCCGCTGCTGCAGTCGAAAGTGCGAGTAGGCTGCGGCGAGCAAAGTTGTTGAGTCGATTCATGATTTGAGTCTCCGTGCTTTTGGTTTCATGGAAAGGAGATCGCTGGTTGGTCTTCGAAATCGGTAGACGGGTCTACGTCGTACCGATTCAAGTCTGCAGCTCAGACGGCAAGCGTCTGAACGCTTGCGAATTCGATCATCTTCGATACGCTTCTTTCGTTACCAGGGCTGCTTGCCCTTGCTTGAGCTGGACGATGCACCTGAGTTCGACTTTTTGTCAGAGCTACCTTTCGAGCTCGAACCGCTGGGTGTTTTTGCACCACTGCCGGAGTACCGCTGCTGACTGTCGTCGGCGACTTGTGCTTCCCGCATCGCCTTCCGAGTGGTAGCCCAATTGCCGAAGAGATTCTCGGACTGCATCCGATTCATCAGGCTCTTGGATTTGAGCTCTGGAATTGCAACGTCCTGATACTGCTTGTCGAGCCAAGCTGCGTTGGTTTGCAATAAATTGCAAGCTGCGTTGATCTGTCCCGCGTCTCTCAATTCTGTCGCGCGCTTGTTCGCACCATTGGCGACTAGGATCATGCAGGACGCGAAGACTGGTTTGTCGATGTTGTTGATAGCGATCGTCTTGTCGTCCGTGAACTTCACTTCAACCGCACTCGTTAGTTTGTCCTTCGTTTCCGTCAGCATGTTCATGTACTCCACCGCGACCTCGGCAACCGGAGCCGCTGTGCCTTTCACTGCGAAGGGAACCTCCACTTCGAGCACGAAGTAGCGTTCTTGTTTGGCATAGAGTTGCCCAAGGTCGATGGCGACTTGTTGCCCAGTAATGTCGGCCTTCGAATTGAGTACTTTGACGGGCCGCACGCCTGGGGCGATGTCGGCAACAATTCGGATCTGTTGTGCAACGACGCTGAGCACATCATCGAATTCATTCTGGAAGACACTGACTAGGTTCTCAGCGTCCTCAATGAATACATGATTGCCGTTACCTGCCACAGCCATGCGGCTCATTAGATCTTCGTTGTAACCCAGCCCAAGTCCCAAGGTCGAAACACTGATGCCTTCTTTGATGAGTGACTCGCCGAGTTGAGCAAGTTCGCTGGGCGTCGACGGGCCGACATTTGCCAGTCCATCGGAGAGAAGAATGACACGATTGACAGTCTTTTCATCGAGGAACTTTCGGATCTCGGCAGCCCCTTTGCTCACGCCTGCAAAGAGAGCTGTGTTACCGCCCGCTTTGATCGATTCAATCTTCTTGCGGATGAGCTCTCGGTCGGAGGCTTTGGTGGCTGGGACCAGAACATGGACGGTGGAGTCGTATGTAATAATGGAGAGAATGTCGTCGTCTCCCAATCTTTCGAGCGCTCCGATTGCCGCCTTACGAGCTTGGCGGATCTTCTCGCCCTGCATCGATCCGGACTTGTCGATGACGATCGCAACATTGACTGGTTGACGCGTTTCCTTGTTCGGTATGTCAAATCCGGTTAGCGCGATGCGAAGATAGTTTTCGCCCTTGTCGGCTTCCTCGATGAGCATCGTTGGATTGGCGAGTGCGACATCCAATTTGATTTGCTCCGCCAGACCGGCAGATGTGAGGGTGCCGAACAACAGCAGGCTCAGGCTGAATAGGCCGAACCGATTCGAGTACGTTGAGTTCGCAGTACGCATTGACTTGCTCCTTGGATGGTATACGACAGCATTCCGTCAGGCAAAACACCCTCCGGACGAGGGCGGCCGCTAGATAGAGGATTAGACGTGCAGGTACCCTGCGAAAGTTCTCGAAAGTGCAAAGCGAATGTAAAAGCGTTGTAAAATGTGATTTCCCCCAGCCAAATTAGCTCCCCCACCCTCACACTGAGATTGTCTATGTTTCACGAAGTTCTCAAACTGCCTGCTATCCGTGCCGCTCAAGCCTTAGCATGTTCTGTGGCAATACTGCTGGCGTTGAATTCAATTCAGACGCTGGTTGCCCAAGAGATTCGGCACAGTTTCGTTGTTGCCGACTCGTCGAAGAATCTCATCGCTTGGATTGATGAAGACGGCAAAACTAGGTGGGAGCAGAAGATCGGGCCACTGCATGATTTGCATGTTCTGCAGAATGGCAACTTGCTCTTTCAGATCAACTGGACAACGGTTGTCGAGGTCGATCCGCGCAGCGACAAAGAAGTGTTTCGTTACGATGCGAGCCAACTCGTTTCCGACTCGGTGAAACGTGTAGAGGTTCATGCGTTCCAGCGGCTTGAGAATAACACGACGATGATCGCCGTTAGTGGAGCTGCGAAGTTGATCGAGGTCGACGAGGTAGGACAGATCGTCCATCAATTCGACTTCAACGTTCCGAAGCCGCATCCCCACACGGACACTAGGCTGGTAAGGAAGTTGCCGAGCGGAAATTATCTCGTCTGCCACGAGTCGCAGGGGCGTGTAGACGAGTACGATTCGAGTGGAGCGGTTGTGTGGTCTTTTGAAGTTCCGATGTTTGGGCGACAAGCCGCCAAAGGGCATGGACTCGACGCGTTTGGCAATAAGTGCTTTGCGGCGTTACGATTGAAGAACGGCAACACTCTGATTTCGACTGGCAATGGTCATTCAGTGATCGAAGTGACTCCTGCGAAAGAGATCGCATGGAAGCTGGAGCAGGACGAATTGCCCGGGATACGCTTGGCTTGGGTAACGACTCTGCAAGAGTTACCCGATGGGAACTTGGTCATCGGGAACTGTCATGCGGGACCTGCGAATCCGCAGCTCATTGAGATCACGCGTGAAAAGAAAGTTGTGTGGACGTTTCAAGACTTTGAAAATTTCGGAAACGCAACGACGAATTCGCAGATCTTGACGACGAACGGAATGCAAGTCGATGTTACGGCTGGAACCAACCGTTAAGCACCACATCGCATGATTTCATCGGGAGCGTGCTCGGCACAGAGTACCGGCACGCGAAACGTTTAGCAGGGCTGGCGGCAACGTTAATTGCGACTCTAGCTGCAGAGCGAATTTCGATCTTCCAAGTTCGTGCCGAGCAAAAACTGCGGGAAATCGTCGCCGATGTCGGTACAGTGGATAAGCCTCGCGTGAGCGACAAAGTCCTCGTCGAGGAAAGTCAACCGAAGTCGCTCCGTCTCGGGACGGGCTGGTGAGACAAATCCAATTCCCTTGGCGCTTAAATCGTTGGAAACTGCAGTGATCGGCTCGCCAACTGGATTGCCATCGCAGTCCAGAGCCTGGATCACGGTGACCTGTTGCCACTCAACTCGGCCTGAGTTGCGACGATTGTCGAGAGCAGCTTCAACTCCGTTTGAGTCGCGGCTGCGGTCCTCGAATTCAAAAGAATCTTGAAAGGGGAATGGTGTAGGCATTTGGCGTCTCACTAACGTTTTGGGCGAACCACGCTGTAGCGCGATGAGTTTGAGCGAAGCATTTGGCGAGCCGTCACAGATTCCTAGACGGAAGGTTCGGGGGTTTCGACACACGGAGTGAACGTCTACGTGAGGACCGTAATTTGCATTCGCTGCTAGAAACTTAGGTCGCTCTAACGATAAGTCGCGTAATCGACGCCTGAGATCAGCACTTTTGGGGTAAGTCGTAGATTTTTTACTGGAAGCTGCGGCATCTTATTTGACACTAGCCTGGCGTTGCAAATTGCATCAGCCATGCACAGAGCATCGCTCCGTAAGTACCGAGAGCGTATCCAAGAACGGCGAGTAGAACGCCAACCGGTGCGAGTGAGGGGTGAAAAGCGGCGGCAACTACGGGCGCACTAGCGGCACCTCCAATGTTCGCTTTGCTGCCAACCGCGACGAAAAAGTATGGAGCTCGGATGAACCATGCTACAACCGCTAACAGTCCTACGTGGCAGAGCATCCAGATCCCCCCAACTAAGAAGTAGCCCGGATGCTCGAACACAGCCTTAAGGTCCATGCGCATACCGATGACAGCAACCAGAATGAAAATGAAGACGGTGCCTACTTTCGACGCCCCTGCCCCTTCCAACTCCCGGAACTTGGTGAATGAAAGCGCGATACCAAGCGTTGTGGAAACGACGATGATCCAAAAGAAACTGCTTGCTAATCCTAAGTCGCGCAGAAACGCATAAGGCGAACTGACTTCTGCGTCCGATCCCGCATTGGTTGCGGTTGATTCAATCAGGGCGTCGACTTGAGAGGAAATCTCCTGGCCAAACCAGTGGGCGGCGGCGGTGGCTCCAAAACCGATTGCGCCGATGAGCATCAAGTCCCGCGAGGTTGGAACGCGAGCCACACTTAGGCTGAACTGCTCCATCTTTTCCTGCAGCCTCGCAATACTGCTCGAGTCGGCTTTCAGGAAGCGATCGATCTCTTTTGCCTTACCGATTCCGAGTAGCAAGAACACCATCCAAAATTCGGCGACCAGCACGTCGACGGCAACCATCGCGCTATACAAGTTGCTTAACTGCTCCTGCGTTTCAAGCGACGCATTCTCGGCTGGAGTCATAAACACGACCTGCATTGCCGTCTGGTTGGCTCCGCCACCGATCCAACTACCCGCAACAGTGCTCAGTCCACGCCAGACCGCTGCAGGACCGTCGACGCCGATCACGTCGGGCGCAATTAAGGAAGTGATCATCACTGCAATCGGACCGCCAATTACGACGCCAACGGTGCCCGTAAGGAACATGATCAAGGCTTTGGGACCCAGCCGAAAAATCTCGCCGAGGTCGATACTCAACGTCAGTAAGACCAGGCTAGCCGGAAGCAAATACCGAGTAGCGACGGTGTAGAGGTCTGATTCGTGGGGATCCACCAAGTTAAAAAGGGTCAGCAGTGAGGGCAGAAAATAACACATCAACAACATCGGCACGAAACGATAGAAGATCTTGAACACCACGACGTCGCTATTGCAGCTCCAGAAAACAGCGCCGAGCAGAATCATCAACAAGCCAAAAACGATCGCATCGTTGGTGAACAGAGCTTTGGGCTTCTTTGCTTCCGAGGCTTCTTCCGCGGGTGAGCCGCCTAGTGGGCCAGTTGCGGGACCAGTAGGAGGAGCGTCCAAGTCTGCGAGGGGCTGGGAACCTGAGTTGACGTCTGTCGAGTCGGAGTTGTCGGCTCTCTCGCCCGTGGCTGCTTGTGGGCCGTCTGTCCCTGGAGCTGAATCTTGGGCGAGGGCTAGCATTGGGAGCGCTAGCAAGGCGGCAGCTAGGACGATGGTCAATCTGGAATGGAACATGCCGACACCCTAGTTTTTGCCAATGCAATCGAAGAAAAAAAAGGCCGCGTCTGGCCGAGCTGCATCATAGTTCGCATAGGGTGAGCCAACCGTCGACGTCGGCATCTTGGGCTCTGTTTGCGAATTTGACCGGAGGACCACCAGGCAATCGATTTGGAATACGCACGAGCAGACGATAGTTTCCGAATGTCTTTTCAGCCGTGGAATTCGGTAGGGCTAGTGCAGAACGAACCGTTCCGAGCTCGTCAAATGGCAACTCGTGCAACGCGGCCGAGCCCTTCGATCTCGCAAGGACTTTGCCACTGGAATCGCAGAGGGCGAATTCGAAGTCCCAACCGGGATGGTAAAAAGGCGCGCTCCCTGTGTTCTTGATCTGCAGCGTGACACTTAGCTTGGAGTCTTCGAGTTTTAGAGTGCAATTGCGAACGGTGAACTCGTATCCAAGCTTCCGAACCAACTTCATTGCTTGCTGGTATCGCCCGTCGTCCGCCTTCTCCCGAAACATGCCGGTATCCATCAGCCACGTTGCGTGCGTCGCCTTAAGGCAAGCGACAAAGTCTTGGCCATCCGGGACGCAGGGCGGCGAGTCGAAGCAGCAGCCCCACGATTCAGGCCTGATCTCGCCACCGATGGGATGCCGCCGCCACTTGTTCGTGACTCCCGCTTCCTTCAGCTTTGATTCGAAAAACCAATCATTCTCCTCTGTGCCCGTATGCACGGTTGCGAAACAAAAGGAGTCGTCGTGGTAGCCAAAGGGGCGATCGTGATTCTCAGCGTAGCTCCAGTCGTCTTTGCCAGCCGGGTAACGCAATAGAACTGGAGTCTTCGAAAACGCGGCTTGGTAGGAATCGAGGACTTCGCGTTGGACTGCTTTGCTTGCCCACAGGTCTTCCCTCGGGTAGGTGTGCCACTCGCCCCAAGTCCCCAGAATGCCTGCAGTGACGTAAGCGATTCGAGGGTCGCCGTCATACTTTTTGCCGAGCGAGGCAATGAAGTGGGCGATCTCTTTTCGGAGTACTTCGCTTTCGTAGTCCGGCGTTTCGATTTTCTTCGAAGGAAACGGTTGCGTATTCGTGTTGAGGTAGCGATGAACTTTCAATCCGCGTTCGACCAAGAACTTGGGAATGACTCCTGATTTACCGGGATATTCAAGGTAGATGCGAAAGATCGTTTGGTGTTTTCGGCTGGCAACATCATCGAGCAACGCTTCAAGTTTGTCCCAGCGATATTCGTTGGGCCCAACCACGAGTTCGCCGAAGCCCAAGTAACCAAACTCCATGCTGTGCGGAAACCGATCCGGTGTCGGCCGTGCGTAAGGGACAAGGCCCTTCAACGGATTGTTGACCGGTCCCGGCGCGTACTCGGGCGCAACGGAGCGTTCTGGTAGGTCTTTGAAAGCCGTCTGTTGTGCGTGCGACTTGGCCGTTCCGATCGCAAACGCTCCCCAGACAAGGCTTGAGCAGGCAAGGACCACACGGAATGAAGTGCTCAATGAAGTGCATCCCCCACGCTGGGGTGGTATGGACGGCCGTGCGGGGTCGCTGGGCGAATAAGACCCCTCATTGTTAGGGGGCTCAAGGTTTTCGGGTAGATTGAGCGGGCTTTTGCCAAAATGAAGCGTGCTATTCAAAAGAACTCTCTCTCGCAGAGACCAAAGCAAAGTCGCGGGCTTAGTTGAGATCTCGTTCCTTGAGGG
>JBGCCZ010000043.1:0-80968 GCA_045105035.1 Pirellulaceae bacterium
AATCGTGCCTCGTTGCTTGGTTACACCCTGTGCAACTGGAGCGATCACTTGCCCAGTTCTTGCATGACTTCGCGCACGATTTTTTCGATGAATTCATCGGAGGTGTCTGCACTCGGTGAATGGTTGGCTGAACTTGTTGCAGCGACCGCATTGTTCGCTGGGGAAATTTCAGGGAGCCACTGGGATAGCTCGCTGAGGATTTGCGACAGTTGCTCTTGAGTATGTTGAGCGGCTTGGATCTGCTCAGGCGAAAGAGGTTGACGACTTACGCCCAGGTCCCAGCCTCTTGTTAGCGCGCCGCGTCGGAAACCCTCGGGAAATTCGGGTTGGCCGATCATGGCGTCAAAAAGAGGCAACAAACGATACTGCAATTGCATGGCTCGATCCCACTGCCCGCGCGTTGCGGCGTCGTAGATGGCCCGCGTTAATTCGGGAACGACTCCGCTGGTTGCGTTCGTCCCACCGTTGCACCCGATCATTAGCATAGGAGCGAGCGAGGCGTCCCAGCCGGTGAGGAACGAGAACTCGGGGCGTTGTGAGCGGACGGCCGCGATCATGCGCATCATATGCGGCAAGTCGCCGGAGCTGTCCTTGATTCCGACGATTCGCGGGCATTCTAGAGCAAGGCGTCGAACGGTGGGAACGTCGATGGGGGAAGCAAAGAGCGGGATGTTGTATAGCGTCACGTCGACGGAGACTTTGTCGGCTATCTCTTTAAAGTACTGGTAGACGGCCTCGGGCCCGATCTTGTAGTAGAAGGGCGCGACAATCGCGACGGCACGAACTCCTAGTGCGCCGTAGGTGTCGCAGGCATCGATAGTCTCGCGGACATTTGCTTCTGCGGCTCCCGCCAAAATTGGGATACGATTGCCCACATGCTGCGTTAGCACTTCGATGATTCGTCGTCGCTCCGGAGCGGTGAAGCGCGTAAACTCACCGGTTGAGCCATTAGGATATAGCCCGTGGACGCCACGTTCGATTAGCCAATCGACGTAGGAGCAGAGTCGGTCTTCGTCGATCCGTCCACGTGCATCAATTGGGGTTATGTTCGGAGTGTAGATGCCTTCCATGGGGCTCATATCGGTCACCTAGCTGCAGCGAAGTCTTCAAAGTTGCCTGAGAACGAGTCTCATCCTAGTAGTCGTCATACGGGAATGCAAAGTGAAACGCTTGCCTCGCAATCGGAATCAACTTAGCAACACTTGCCGGAAACTGACGAATACGAAGATTGTCGGCTTCCGCTTGGCCAGCGATCGACGCAAAATAGGCCGAATCTAACCCGTGCTGCTCAGATGCCATGCCGAAAAAGTCTTCGCAAAAGAAAAAACGCAACACTCGACCCGAGCCTCTTGGTGCAAATCTGGGTGCGAACCTGAAGGCACGGGAGAGCAGGGGGCCGCAGTTGTTGTTTGCCTTGCTCGGTGTCCTTGTTTCTATTGGCTACTTCGCAGCATTCTTTTCGCAGCCTTCCGTTCTTGGTTTGCAAGACGCGGATGGTGCTCCCATCAACCGCCTGGTCGAGCTACTGCTTCTTCCCAATTTGGTTGGCGGAGTTCTTGATGGTGCAGGTTCACCCGGCGCTTTGCTCGATCGACTTCCCTACTTGTTCGCCGCAGCGGTTTGGCTGGCAAGTGCTTGGTGGATAGGTAGCCCATTTGCTTCGGTGGACTTCGTGAGTGGTTCCCATTCGCTGACGCGCGTGAGCTTGGCCACGCTGGCGGGTCTCGCAATTTTGTCCACCATGACACTCGCTGTAGGAGCACTCCAATGGTTCGGTACTCGTTGGCCGCTACTCGCTACCTGGCTAATGCTGTTGGCGCTCGCAGGCTGGCAACGCCGCGTCTCGCGAGAGAGGCAAGACCAGGGGCCGGAAGATCACTCAGTCGACGATTTGGACGTTCAGGAACAAAGTGGATTCGAATCTGTTGGGCAGCGTTGGCTGTTGCGGTGGACTCAGCTGATCGTATTGTTCTTGGTTGTCTTTTACTTGCTTTCAGGTGTTCAGCCGCCTTGGGAATTTGACGTCGTCGAGTACCACTCTCAGGCGGTGAAGGAGTTTTATGAGGCAGGTAGCATCTATGTACCGAGTCGCAATGTTTATCTCGCAATGCCATTGGGAGCCGAGATGCATGGACTGGCTATTGCCGTGTTGCTGGGCGGAGAGGATGGCTGGTGGGCCGGTGCGATTGTCGGAAAGACGATTGTTGCAACCTACGCGCTGCTCGCTGCAGGTTGCTTGGGTGGATTTTTGGCGAGCCGATATGGGAGTCAAGCGGGTTGGTTGTCCGCAGCTCTGCTACTTTCAACTGCCGCTTGTGTTCACGTCAGTGCGGCGGGCTTGATAGACATGGCACTGGGGGCTTATCTGCTAGCCACATGCGTAGTCCTGGTTTTTCTCTGGCCCAAGATCCTCAAGCAGGAGGTGAATTGGTCCGGCTTCACCTTTGTCAGTTTGTTGGCTGGAGGTGCTGGTGCTTGTAAGTACCCCGGGCTGGTCTACGTAGTCGCGCCGATGGTTCTGATCGTTGGACTGCTAATCTATCGCAAGGCTCGACCGCTGAGTTTCGATTTCGCAGGAGGTCTCGTCCTGGGGCTTTCACTAACCTGTCTGCCTTGGTTGGCCAAGAATCTTGTGGAGACGGTGAACCCCGTCTATCCACTGGCGTCATCGATTTTCGATAGTTACCACAGCCTAGATGAGGAACAACTCGAGCGTTGGAACCAAGTTCATACGCCGCCCTCAACCGAGCAAGTTCCCGCGTATTCGCTGGTCGCAGCCTTGGGGTCCGTGCAGCAGTTGGCAGTCGGTTCGCCGTATATCAATCCTGCCGTGCAGCTCCTGGCGTTGATCGGAGTCTTGGCTGCGGTACTTCAAACGCTGCGGGGCTCAGATCAGCTTCCCATTTGGACGATTCTGTTTGGTGCTTTCGCTTTCTTTGTGTTGGTGGTTTGGTGGTTTTCGACGCACCGAATCGACCGGTTTTGGATTCCCATTGTGCCGCTGCTTGTCGGGCTGGCAGTATTTGGTTGGCATTTCTTGGCACAGAATGCGACTCGGGGCCTTGCCGTTGGGGTCGTTTTTGCAGGTTGCCTCTATGGAACGTTGCAAGCGATTTCTGGTGCAGCCGCAAATGACGTGCGCGTGTTGAAGCCGATGGAGGAACTTCGGGCGGAAGCAGGGATGCGTGAAGATATAGCGTGGCTGAATCAAACCTTGGGAGAGAGTGCTCGGCTGTTGTGTGTCGGCGAAGCTCGGGCGTTTTTGTTTGCAATGCCCGTGGAGTACGCGACCTGCTTCAATACCAGTCTGGCAGAAGAGTTACTCGACAAGTCCGAGGAAGCTACTCTCCAGCGGGGCTTGGAAGTATTCGGATTTACGCATGTGCTTGTTAGCTGGAAAGAGATTGAACGCTACCGCAGTCCCGGCAACTATGGATTCAACGCGTGGCCTGAACGCTGGCATTTCGATGCTCTCGTCGAGGCGGAGATTCTCGAACCGGTGGAGATTCCGTTTGCTGCAAGCGAGCTCCAGCTTTTTCGGATTCCAGTTGTGGATTGGACGCCGTCTAAATTGGATGCGGCGAATGCTGAAGAAGTCGGTCCAAGCGGTGGGGCAAGTAGGTGAGGAATCTTGTCCGCTTCATTACTTTCTTTGCAATGGCGTTCGCCTTCGGAGGCTTTTTCTTTTATGCCTCGGTGGTAGTTCCCATCGGTACCCAAGTTCTCGGGAGTACCACGCAGGGCTTTGTGACGCGACATGTGACTGACGTTTTGAACTGGGCAACGCTGGCGACCGTGGTTCTTATTGCGTTGGAGGCAACCACTGGAGGATACCCGCAAGGCCGTCGTCGCTTTCTGCTTGGCTGCTTGGTCGCAATTGTAATTAGCCTAGGTTGCCTGTTCTGGCTGCATGAGTTGTTGGAGGGCGAGATGCTTGAGCATGAGTTCGGAGTCGACAATGCGAGCCGGTTTTATTCGCTGCACCGAGTCTATTTGTGGGTAAGTACTTTACAGTGGATCGCATCGCTGCCGATTTGGTGGATACTCGTCACATCACAGGCTACGACGCCGACTCCAGTTGCGGTCTCATCGAATGCCAAATCCAACCCATCCCAATCAGGGTGACTTAGTGTTAGAGAAGTTGCGGAATCTTCCTCTGCCGTATGCCTACACGCTTCCGTTCGTTGCGTATCTGGTGAGCACAATTTTCATCAGTCGCTTCTCCGAGCAGGTGTATCCGATCGCTTATGGCATCGTCGCTGCTTTGGTGGCATTGCTGACTTGGGGACTCCTGCGCGGTCGTGGTTTGTTCAAACCTCACTGGCGCGTAGCACCCGGGGTCGTCGTTGGCTTGGTCGGAATTGGTATGTGGATCGTTCTCTGCCAGTTGCATTTGGAGAAATCGCTGGCGAGTTTTTTGCCAACGTTCCTCCAACCAGGCGATCGGGTTTCGTACAACCCGTTTGAAGAATTGACACCGATGATGACGGCAGTGTTTATCGCAGTTCGCTTGTTTGGAATTGCAGTCCTCGTGCCGATCGCCGAAGAACTCTTTTGGCGTGGGTTCCTACTACGTTGGCTGATTGACGTTGAATGGCAGAAAGTTCGCTTGGGTGAGTTTACTTGGCAGTCGTTTGGAATCGTAACGCTGATGTTCACGGCGGCTCATCCGGAGTGGTTTGCGGCGGCGACGTATTGCGTGCTCATCAACGGGTTGCTGTACTGGAAAAAGGACCTTTGGCAGTGCATCGTGGCCCATGCAGTCAGTAATTTTGTTCTAGTGATCTATGTTCTTCTTTCCAAAGAGTGGTGGCTTTGGTAACGCGATGATGAGTCGCCGGAGTGGTCGACTTAAAGTTTGATTGAACGGTCGATCTGTTATTGCCACCGCGGAACGATTCATTTTCGGAGCAAGTCTTTGAGCTATAACCAACGACCCGGCGATCACGAGTGCTTTGACTATCACCGCGACTATGTGGCGCAGGTTCCCGATGGAAACATTTTGGAGACTCTCGAGGTTCAGCAGAAAGAAATCCCACTCTTTATTGCGCAGATTGACTCGGCGCAGTGGGAGATCATCCATGCCCCCTACGGTTGGGCGGTTCGCACTGTGATAGAGCACTGTTGCGATGCCGAGCGGGTTTTCGGCTACCGGATCTTGAGGTTCGCGACGGGCGATAAGACCGACTTGCCAGGTTGGGACGAGAATCACTATGCAGACTGCGGCTACGCAACACAGCTTAGTCCAGTCGAATTGGCGGGCGAATTCGCAGCGCTGCGAGCGTCAAATCTCCATCTGCTCAAGCGAATCAAGCCGGAAGCGTTTGAGCAATTAGGTACGGCCGATGGTAGAGGAGTCTCGGTCCGCACGCTCGCTTGGTTGATGGCCGGGCACTGGATGCACCACGAGGCCATTTTGAAAAAACGACTGGGACCGTAGTCGATCCTGCGAATAGGATCTCGAACAAAGTGATGTGTGTGACTGCTTGTCGGTGAACTAGCCAACTGCATTTTGCACAAACGTCTTCCAGCTCGCATATCGTGGATCGTCCAGCGGGATTGACATGGCAGGACTGCTCCGTGGCTTGGCGGGTTTTGTGAGCAGTTTCATGTTGGCCTGCTCGGGAGTTCGTCCGCCTTTTCTCGAGTTACACTTCAGGCAAGAGCAAACGATGTTCTCCCAGGTCGTCGTTCCACCCAGCGAACGAGGCATCACGTGGTCCAAGCTTAGTTGGTTCGTCGGCCAGTGTTGCCCGCAATACTGACAGCGGTGATCGTCCCGCGCGAATAGGTTCTTGCGATTGAAACGTACCGTTGATTGAGGCATTTTGTCGTATCGCGTCAGTCGCACGATTCGCGGAACTTGGATCTCGAAGTTCACAGCGCGAATGTAGTCTTCGTCGGGTTGCTTCTCTAACGATAAGAGTTGACTAACCTCACACCAGTTGTCGAAATCGTAGTTCGAGTAGGAACCCTCTTCGATCGTGATGACTTCCGCGCAGCCACGGAACAGGAGAGTCATCGCGCGGCGTACGTTAACGATACGAATGGCCATGTAGAATCGATTGAGTACCAAGACACTACAGCCAAGTGCTGAACTGAGTGTTGTACCTGACTCTTGTTCCGCCGTTGGAGACGGGGTAGTTGCCAAGGCGGTTGGTGAGGAGGATTTCTTCGTCGGACTCGATCTTTTCACTTTTCGGTGACTCCACGTCCAGTCGTTTTCGATCCATTTGCATACTGCACAACTCGGAACACTTCGGAACGCAACAATGCGTTCAGTCTGCTGCTCCGAGTGCGGGCCTCTTATCATTAAGGGGCAACGAAGGTGCAGGGAAAGGTTCCGGTCAGGGAAATCGCTTGTCGGACATCGTTGGGGATATTGTAAGGGGCCAGAGATAGGAAAGCCACATTGTGGTGGTGTTGGTCTGCCGCTGGTGTACTCGAAAGCGTGCTTGCCACCTCCATTAGACGCAGTTCTACAGTTCGACCCGTTATCGCTGTACGAAGTTCACTTGGACTGCGGAGTCGGTCTTTTTGCGGCGTGTAAGACTGTGCCACAGAGACGTTTTGCTTTCCGGGTTCGGGAAATGCGATCTGCGGGTCTTTTACGCGGTTCGAACGAGCCGGGCCGTCTTCCAAGACAGTAAACACCAGCGATCGCTTGATCGGCAGGCGTGGCGACGGGCACGCTTCCAATGCCGATGTCTCATTCGAACATTCTTAGAATGCGAAATGTCGTGGACGGTGGCTCGCCAAAGATTGATGGATGATCTTTGCTGATTCGGGCGCGTTGCCTTGACCCGACGGATTGCGGTATCGACAATCAGTAAAGTGCACATTGCATGAGAATTCAATTGAAACCAAGTGTGGGATAGCGAGTCATCTCCTACCACGGCCCCTCTTACTAAGACCTGTTCCATGAGTTCAGTGAACGAAGCCCAAGAATCCGCCGCACAACAGCCCAACGAGCTTGGACGTTTTGGCGAGTTTGGTGGTCGGTTTGTGCCCGAAACGCTGACTCGGGCACTTGATGAATTGCAGGTCGAGTACGAATCGGCGAAGAAGGACCCCAGTTTTCAAGAAGAGCTGAACGAATTACTGCGGACTTTTGTCGGACGAGCTTCACCGCTGTACTTTGCGAAGCGACTGACCGAAGCAACGGGCGGAGCGCAGATTTGGTTCAAGCGAGAAGACTTGAATCACACCGGGGCTCACAAGATCAACAATACGCTCGGACAGGGTTTGTTGACTCTGCGTATGGGCAAGAAACGAGTGATCGCCGAAACGGGAGCAGGCCAACATGGAGTGGCCAGCGCGACGGCGTGTGCCCACTTTGGTTTGCCCTGTGTGGTCTACATGGGAGCCGAAGATGTTCGACGGCAAAAGCCGAATGTCTTCAGTATGAAACTCATGGGGGCGGAGGTACGACCCGTTACCAGCGGATCGAAGACGCTTCGCGATGCTGTGAACGAGGCTATGCGTGACTGGATGGCCTCGGTGGAAGACACGCACTACATCATTGGTTCTGTTATTGGACCACATCCATTCCCTATGATGGTGCGGGATTTCCAATCGGTCATCGGACGCGAGGCGCGTGAGCAGTGTTTGCAGGCTCTCGAGCGGTTGCCGGACACGGTTGTCGCGTGTGTGGGTGGTGGTTCGAATGCTGCAGGAATGTTCTATCCGTTTGTTGAGGACGATGGAGTCGAGTTGGTTGGCGTCGAAGCGGGCGGATTGTCGGCAGAGCCTGGACAGAATGCGTCACCATTGACTCACGGAGCGCCTGGAGTCTTGCATGGGAGTTTCAGCTACGTCATGCAGGATGAAGATGGCCAGACCTCGCCCGTCCACAGTGTGTCAGCAGGGCTAGATTATCCAGGCGTTGGACCTGAGCACAGCTACTGGAAGGATACAGGCCGAGTCCGGTACACTGAGTGTCGAGATGGAGCGGCATTGGAGATGTTCGATCGAGTGGCGAAGACCGAAGGTATCTTGCCTGCTTTAGAAACATCGCATGCTATTGCGAAAGCCGCAGACATCGCCGCAGAAATGTCGCCTGACCAGGTAGTACTGGTTTGCTTGAGCGGTCGAGGCGATAAAGATGCCGCTGAGATTGCTCGCCTTCGCGGCCAAGATTACTAGCCCCTGCCGGGTCTCGACTGCTCCCTGCTCCGGTGCGGTTTCGCTTCCATAGACTTCGGTCGTTTCCATAGACTTCGGTCGCTTCCTCCACTCTTTTCTTTGCAACGGACCTCCATGTCTGCCATCGACGAGCGATTTGCCGCGTTAAAAGCCGCTAATAAAAAAGCGTTTGTTCCTTTTGTTACGGCGGGCGATCCATCGCTTTCCATCACCGCAGCGGTGCTTGAAAAACTCTCTGAATGCGGCGCGGCAGTTGGGGAAGTCGGTATCCCGTACAGTGATCCCATTGCCGACGGGCCGGTGATTCAAGCTTCGTATACTCGGGCTCTGGACGCGGGCACCAAATTAGAAGCGATTTTTGAAACTGTTTCGAAAGTCGCACCGAAAATTGAGATGCCACTGGCGAGTATGGTTAGCTACTCAATTATCCAGAGGCGGGGAGCGGAGAAGTTTGTTGCTGATGCTAAATCCGCTGGCTTCTCCGGTGCGATTGTGCCTGACTTGCTCGTCGAAGAGGGCGACGCACTTCGAAAGCTCTGTCGAGCGGAAGACTTTAGCTTGATCCACTTGGTGACTCCCACGACGCCTCAAGAGCGAATGTTGCGGATCGCGGAGAGTTCGACGGGATTCATCTACTTTGTCTCTGTGACCGGAATTACCGGCGAACGCAATGAGCTACCACCAGACTTGCTCGACAAAGTTCAGTGGTTGCGCGAGCGAACTGAGTTGCCGATTTGCATTGGTTTTGGGATTAGCAAAGTTGAGCACGTCAAACTTCTTTCGCCAGTTGCAGATGGTCTCATCGTAGGGTCTGCCATTGTTCGTCGGTTGGCTGACGCAGCGGACGAATCCTCGGCTGTTGCCAGCGCTGCGGAGCTGGCAAAGGAATTGATGGCGGCCATGGATGGTTGAGTCGATCGCTATTTTGGCTCCGCCGGCCAACCTTTCTCGATAGCCTTGCGCATTGCTGCCAGCGTCTCCTTTCCAACGTGGTGCTCAATTCCTTCGCTGTCGATCGCTGCCGCCTTCTCGCTGACTCCCAACTTGCGCAGGAAGCGAAGTACGGTTTCGTGCCTTTTCCGAGATCTTGACGCGATTTTCTCGCCAGCAGCGGTGAGCGTAATTGGCTGGTAGGGAGCGGTCTGAACGAGACCATCACGCTGGAGTCTGGCTACGGTGTTGTTGACCGTGGCGTGCGTTACCGCAAACTGCCGGACGAGGTCGATTGCCTTGCAAACGCCTTTGGTAGCGACGACCGCGGCAATTGCCTCGGCGTAGTCCTCGGCAATTGCGGTGCCGCGCGCCTTGCGAGTTCGGGTGTGTACGTCTTCTATCGTCAAAGGGCAGATCCGTGGTATTGATGATGGTACGTTGGATAGGGTTTTCGACCTGCGCGGCTACGCTCCCGAATGTCCGCTCGGTTGGTCTTGACACAATGTTAGCTGAGGCTAACAATCAGGTAAAGTTAGCTCGGGCTAACAATGGGATGGATTCATCATGGCTTAGGGATTTTCTGAGTCCTGTGTGTCCATTGTTTTCCCTTTTGGTCGGTGAATTGGTCCAAGTGAATTCTACGAGTGTTGCAGACTAATGTGTATAACAAGTACCGACTCGAAATCGCCTCGCGAATCGCGTCGGGGATTTACGTTGGTTGAATTGCTGGTAGTCATTGCGATTATTGGCATCCTGGTTGGTCTGCTACTTCCTGCGGTCCAGGCAGCGCGGGAGGCAGCTCGGCGGATGCAGTGCCAAAACAACTTGAAGCAGATTGGGCTGGCGATCCACAACTACGCTTCCGCGCATCGGTACTTTCCTTCTGGCTACCTGAGTTACGCAACTCGCAACGGCAATGGGCCAACATGGGCCGCCATTGATCCGGAGACTTGGGACGGAGCGCCGGGCTGGGGGTGGGGAACGTTGATCTTGCCGTTTTTAGAGCAGGGCAACGTCTTCAACCGCTTGAATCGGGAACGCGCTATATGGGATCCCAGCAACCGCGAGTTGGTGCAACAGACAATGTCCGTCTACTTGTGCCCTTCATCCAGTGGGCCAAGCGGGGCTTTCGTAGTACGCGATGAGTCAGGTGATCCGCTGGTTCGCTACGGTGATTCAATTCAAATGGGCAGGTCAAATTACGTGGCCAGCCATGGCCAGGAATCGTGTTGGGGAGGGTGTGGGGCATCTGAAACCGGAGTTGTTTTCACCGATATCTATAGCTTCGCGACAACTACTGTCTCCATTCGTGGCGACGCGGGCGCAGTGGCGGACGGCCCTTTCTACCGAAATTCGAGGGTTGGCTTTGGACAGGTGACAGATGGCACTTCCTCCACGATTTTTGTCGGTGAGCATTCGTCACGACTAAGCGACAAGAGTTGGGCTGGCGTGGTGCCAGGCGCATTCGTGCATCCGCGATTTCGGACTCCGGAGAATGGCGAAGATGCTGCGGCGACCCTGACTCTCATGCACATCGGACCCTCGGGCGGTGAGCTAGATATCACGGGCTTCCCGATTATTCACCCCGTGAATTTTCCCACCTATCACGTTGGCCAAATGTATGCCGAGCATCCTGGTGGTGGAAATGTGCTTTACGGCGATGGTTCGGTTCGATTTATGCCCGAAACGATTGACTTAATAACGGCGGCTGAGTTGGCCAGCATGGATGAAGGCGAAGTTCCTTTTATGGGCGATCTTTAATATTGAAAGTCGCGGGGCCAGATTTTGTGGGCTATTAGACGATTGGCATTCAAAGTAGGTAGAGCCGCATGAGCTCGGATAGTAGACGTTGGTGGATTGTCGGTGCCGTTGTGTTGCTACTGGGCGGCGTCATTTGGTGGATGAGCAGTGGCTACGGCAAAGTCAGCGATGAAGGCTATCAATACGCGATGGCTCTCATGTCGATTTGCAATCGGAAGGACGAAAGTCGCTTGGTGCAAATTGTTCAATCGATCCGCGAGGCAACAGAGTCAGGCGAATTACCAGTCTATGATTCTAAGACGTTGCTTCGAATAGCCGAGCGAGCAGAGGATGGCGACTGGGAAGACGCAGCGAATTTGGTACGGCGTCTCATGAAAACCCAAGTTGAGGTCGCGCCAGTTTGATGCGGGGGCGACCGACGCGAGTGCTTTGGCAGTTATGGATTTGACTGTGACGAGTCTGACGATAGCGAAGGCATTGCAACCGTGATGGAAGCCCTACTGGATTGCCTCTGCAGACTCGCTGTGAGGTGATGTTGTCGTAAACGTTCGCCAATCGTGATGCGTTTCAAGGGCCTGATTTGAAGGCACTAAGTCGATCGTATCGAGCTGGGCAGCGAATTGGATGTCACTAGTAAAGCCAGTTTCGATGAGATGAATGCCACCGAGCGCGGAGCGCAGTGCAGATTCAAGAAGCGTCTCAAAACGGTCAGCATTTTCGTCGTTGTCGAAGGCCGCTTCAATTGAACGCCAGGTGGACCAAGCGATTTGGGCCGAGTCGCTACCGAATTCTATTTCTGATCGTTGAGTCAATTCATCCAGGATTGCTCCGGCTGCCAAGACGTCTTCGAAGGCAATATGGCCTTCGGTACCTGCGCACACGATTTCCATGCGCGGGCTGGATTCACTGCTTTTTTGTTCGAGTTGCATGGCTTTCTCGCAGATTGCGCGTCGATTGACGAGCGCGGCAAGCCAAATCTCCGACGCGGACTCGGCGGATTCGATGGCTCGCGTGCCGTTGGTCGTGGTGAAGTACAGGCCTTTGCCTTCGACGGAATCCCGCGTGTACTCCAGCGGGCTATTTCCGAGGTGGAATCCCTCAATGGGTTTGCACTGCCGTTCGCCGCAGCGAAGATTCTCCTGGGTGTCGTTTTCCGAGAGTTGGCGGATTTCCTCAATTTCTGGGCGGGCGCAGACATGTTGGGCGCCGGACTGGAGGGCTTGGCAAACGGTGGTTGTAAAACGAAGCGTATCGATAACGATGGCGACGCTACCCGGTCGGACGGTGTGTAAGGTCGGCAGGAGAATAACGTCTACTTCCATGGCTGGCTTTCAGGTTACGGTTCGGTTGGAATCCCTATAATGCCCGGATGTCTGACCGACGCAGGTCGTGGACTTGGACTTTCGTGATCCATTTTTTCAATTGCGGACAAATTTCCCAGATGCCTTCCTCGGATCCTATGGCAGAATCAGAACTCGGTGGCAGTGTGGCGAGCGATATTGAGCAGGCTCTACCAAAATTTGGCCTGAGCGCGTTTCGTCAGGGCCAGCGTGAAGTCATAGAATCGATTGTCGCAGGCGACGATTGCTTGTGCGTGATGCCTACGGGAGGCGGAAAAAGCCTCTGTTATCAACTGCCAAGTGTGATCCGTTCTGGGCTGACCATTGTAGTGTCGCCTTTGATTGCCTTGATGAAGGATCAAGTCGATGGGCTCGAAGCGCGAGGTATTTCTGCGGCGCTGATCAACAGTTCTTTGTCGGCGGCGGAGCAGACCTCACGATTGGAGGCGGTGGCGAGTGGTCATTTTCAGCTTGTGTATGTCGCGCCAGAAAGGCTCCGGAACAGCCGCTTTCTGAATGCGATTCGTTCGACGCCGATTCAATTGCTGGCCGTTGACGAGGCACACTGTATTAGCCAGTGGGGACATGACTTTCGCCCAGACTACCAGCGAATTGGTCAGTTTCGCGAACTGTTGGGTGGAGTTCAGACGGTCGCGTTAACCGCCACGGCGACGGCTCGAGTTCGAGAGGACATTCTCAAGGTTTTGCGCCTGCGCAAGCCAAAGCGTTTTATGAGCGGTTTTGCCCGCCCGAATTTGCATTTTGGCGTGGTGACGACTGGCAACGATCGTGAGAAAGAAGAACAACTGAGCGAGTTCCTGGAGGGCGAGCCGGGCTCGGGGATTGTCTACTCCGCGACACGCAAGCGCTGTGACGCGTTGGTGGACATGATCTCTAAGAAGCACTCAATCACGGTCGGAGCCTACCACGGAGGGCTCATGCCGGATCAGCGTCGCAAGATCCAAGAACAGTTCATGAACGATGAATTGAAAATTGTGGTTGCGACGAACGCGTTCGGTATGGGGATCGATAAATCCGATTTGAGATTCGTCGTCCACTACAACATGCCGGGTTCGTTGGAGGCTTACTATCAGGAGGCAGGGCGAGCGGGTCGTGACGGTAAGCTATCGCAGTGTGTGATGCTCTATTCGTTTCAAGACCGTCATATCCAAGAGTTTTTCATCGACAGTAGCTACCCCGAAAAAGCGTTGATTCGCAGCGTTTATGAGTTTCTGCAATCGGTGGATGTGGATCCCATCGAACTGACGCTCGAAGAGATCCGGGATCGTCTCGGCGTGCAGGTTTCGCCGGAAGCGATTGGGAGTTGTTTGCAGATTCTCGCGCGAACTCGGGTGCTTGAACGGTTGGAGATGGGCGGAGGTTTGGCTCTGTTCCGAATCAACAGCGATTTGCCGACTCTGGTCGATATGTTGCCTCGTGAGGCCAAAGTGCAACGCCAGGTAATGCGTTTCATCGAACGGGCGGTTGGCGATCGGCGCAGCGAGGATGTCTACATCCACCCAAGGTGGCTGCTGCAAGAATCGGGGATGCAAAGAGAGGCTCTGACCAGGGCCTTGCGGGGGCTGAACAAGCTCGATTGCTTTGACTACATACCGCCCTTCCGGGGTCGAGCTGTTCACTTTCGCGAGCGTGGTCGGGCGTTCGATGACTTAGGAATCGACTTCGAGACTTTGCGAGAACTGAAAGAGGCGGAGCTGGACCGAGTCAATCAGGTGATCAAGTACGCGCAGAGTCCTCTGTGCCGCCAAACGACAGTCTTGAAGTACTTTGGCGATGAGGATATTCAAGACTGCGGACGTTGCGACCGCTGTCAGCGCAAACCTGGATGGCCAGTGTTCGAATCGGGTTCCATGCCCACCGGAAAAGCGTTGGGCATTAAGACTGGTGACCAAGTCGAGTCGCCGAAGATTGATGCGATGCTGAATGATGCGGTGGAGCAGATTCTGGAAGCAATCCAGCGCATACACGGAAGACTAGGAAAGCACTTGTTGGCACAGTACCTGTGCGGTTCGAAGAATGCCAAAGTTCAGAAACTCAATTTACATCGTTTGAGTGGTTTTGGCTTGCTGAAAGGCTTTCGCCAAGCGGATGGTGTATTGGTGCTGGATGCTCTGCTGGCTGCGGGACTCGTGCTGCAGAAGGAGGTTAACAAGAATCGACCGACCATCGAGTTGGCTTCGGAGTGGATGGATGTGAAGAATCGAGCCAGTCTGCTGGCCGCGGTTCAGATTCCCGGCTCCCTGCGTCCTCGGCTGAAGGCGATCGCAGCGAAGTCGAAGCCGCAGGGAGCTAGAAAGATCGAGGCCCAGACAACTCCAACAGCATCACAATCGCAATCAAAGCCGGCAAGTTCTAGCACGGAAACGAAGCGCTCCGAAGCCGTGGATTCACTACGAGCCGTGGATTCACTACGTTCAGGCCTTGCGACCAAAGCCGAAGTTGGCGGTTCAGGAAATCGCGAAGTCCAGATGCGGGCTTCATCGGAGAGAACGCCAAGCACTCAACAGAGTGCTTCGCCGGGATTGTTCGAAAAAGAGCCAGGCAAAACGGCCGTTTCAAGCTCTCCCGCTTCAAGTCGAGCTAGCTCGGCGAGCGAAAGCGACGCTCCCCGACCGGATTGGCAGTGGACGTTGAAGCTCTTTGAACAGGGGCTGACTTGGGCGGAGATTATGCAGATTAGGCAGATGGAAGATGAGGAGCTTTCGGCCAGCCTATGTAGCGCTCTCCGTTCAGGTAGCCAGATCCAAAGGGCTTGGATCAAAGCGAGCAGCGATGGAGTTCTGTCTGTTGGGCAACAAAGGGTGGTCCGTGAAATACAGCGGCGGGCGGCGGCCGGTATTCGTTAGCCGCTATCGAGGGCTGCGTGGCATCGCGTTGCGAGTATTGGTTTTCATCGGTTAGACCCTGCCGAAGGCTTCGTCCTTGATTTTTAGATTCGCCGCACATATGGCCCAGTGCGGTAGTGGAAAACTGGAGCGGCCTGAGAATAAGACAAACCGGCGAAATCTTAAAGCGACATCGCGCCCCAAGGGTTTCGGGCATTCTTGAGGCTTGAACGCATCCCCCAGGTTTCGTTATCGCCGAGGTTGCGTTGGGGTGCACAGCCCGGGTGCCGGTCGGATACAATATGCGGGCCTTAAACTAAGCAAGAATGTGAAGTTGGAGCGTTCAGGCGGTATGTTGCCATCTCGTTAGACGAGGGACTTCGCTCTTTTCCTTTCGAATAAAAAAGTGAATTGAATGGACGAGAACCAGCGACCACCGGCTGGCAAGCAAGATGGAAATCCGGCACCAAGGCGGGGGCAGTTCTGGCCTGTTCTCTTGTTGGTTCTGCTCGGATTTCTCTTGATGAGGTTGTTTTGGCCAGGCGTAGTCCGAGATGAGATCGGCTACGACTTTTTCCTGCGACAACTCAAATCCGAGAACATCCAGTCGTTGGAAATTGTCAACGATATTCGCGGGAATGGACTTTTTAAAGTCTCGCCGGATCGGCCTTTGGAGTACGACTCCGAAGGTTCGCCCGTGGAGCCGGGCGAAAATGAGTCACCTAAACTCTCCAAACGGTTTACTGTTGCGTTGCCCAAAGAGCAGGGCGATGTCATTCGCAATGCCATCGTGGATCAACCCAAGCTGGTTGTAAGCTACACGCAGGGCGATCCGCTCCAGTACCTGATGCTGTTCTTTCTGATCGGTCTTCCGATTGCGTTGATGATTGCTGTTTGGTTGATGTTCCGCCGGACCCGCGATCAAATCATGGGTGGCGGAGGTTTTCTTTCCAGCTTTTCAAGATCTACAGCGAAGCGTTACGAGCCGAGTGAGCAGATCACTACTTTCGCCGACGTCGCTGGGCTCGACGGAGTGAAAGCCGACTTGCAGGAGATCGTCGATTTCCTCAGCGGTCCAGAGAAGTTTCAAAAGCTGGGGGGACGTATCCCAAAGGGCGTTTTGCTGAACGGTCCGCCGGGTACTGGGAAGACACTTTTGGCTCGTGCGGTTGCAGGAGAAGCTGGCGTTCCGTTTTATTCGGTGAACGGTAGTGAGTTTATTCAGATGTTCGTGGGCGTGGGTGCCAGCCGTGTTCGTGACTTGTTCCAGAACGCCAAAGAGAATGCTCCGGCCATCGTATTCATTGATGAAATCGATGCTGTTGGGCGTCAACGTGGTGCTGGACTCGGCGGTGGTCACGACGAGCGAGAACAGACGCTGAACCAAATCTTAAGCGAGATGGATGGTTTTACGGGCGTCGACTCGGTCATCGTAGTAGCTGCGACAAATCGGCCTGATGTCTTGGATCCAGCACTCTTGCGTCCCGGTCGATTCGACCGCCACACGACGGTGGGCCGACCGACCAACAAGGGACGGTTGGAGATCTTCAAAGTCCACACACGCGATGTGCCTCTCGACAACGATGTCGATCTCTATCGATTGGCTGCAGTCACGATTGGGCTTACCGGAGCCGACATTCGCAACTTGGTCAACGAGGCGGCTCTCTGGGCAGCTCGCAACAACAAGACACGCGTCAGTATGGAGGACTTTGACTACGCACGCGATAAAGTGCTCATGGGCGCAAAGCGTGAGGAAGTTCTCAAAGACGACGAGAAGGAAAAGACCGCCTATCACGAAGCAGGTCACACGCTTGCCGCTTGGTACCTGGAAGGAGCCCAGCGTGTTCACAAGGTGACCATCATTCCGCGCGGGCGTTCGTTGGGAAGCACGCAGATCATCCCGACTGAGGATCGTGTCAGTTCCAGTGAGAAAGAGCTACAGGATCAATTGGTTGTTCTCCTTGCTGGTCGTGCGGCGGAAAAGTTGATATACGATGAGTCGACTGTGGGTGCTGAGAATGACCTTGAGCGTGCGACTAGTATGGCGCGACGGATGGTCACGCATTGGGGCATGAGTCCGAAACTGGGCCCGGTGAGCTACAAGACTTCGGACGAGGATCCGTTCTTGGGCCGCGAAATGCACCAGTCGCGGCAGTTCAGCGAGCATACTCAGGAGATGATTGACGGCGAAGTGGCTCGGATCTTGAATGAAGCGAGCACACGTGCGTCGGATTTGCTGATGGACAAACGCCAGCCACTGGAAGACGTGACACGTGGCTTACTTGAGAAAGAAGAGCTGAGTGAAAAGGAAATCCAGGACGCAATTGGGCCTTCCGTGCACGGGGCCGTAGAAGAACTAGAGGAGCGGGCGCGGCAGGCAGCCGCTAGAGAATCTGAAAATTCAAAACAGACGACCTCAGATAGTGACGGTTCGGATTCCGAGGGCGGGGATGCAGCCGAAGGGGCGACCGCTCACGTTGAAACGGAGTCGAACGCGCATACGGATTCTGGGGCGATCGCCTCAAATGCTGCCGAGGACGGGAACGCATCGAAGTGAGTTTCCGGCGATTCATTCGTGTGACCCAGAAAGTCTGACTGATGGGTAAGCGTAAGTCTCGCCAGAAGATTCGGACGGAGTTCAAGAAACGTCATCAATCGCGACGCCGTCAAGAAGATCTGACTCGCAAGTTTCGTGACTCCGACGACGACGTCGAGAGCCTCGAGCAGAGCGAGCGAGTCAGTGGGAAAGGCGAACTGACTCGGCATCGCACCATCGTTGGGCAGAAACTTGAAGATTCTGGAGACGGTTTAAGGGTCGTCGCCGACGTCGATGAAGCGACGTCTCTGCGCGGAAGAGTCATTCGTGTGCATGGACTCAATTGCGTCGTCCGAGTCCATGACGGCACCGAGTACAAGTGTGCGGTGCGACAGTTGCTAAAGTCGATCTCGACCGAGCAGAGGCATATCCTGGCCGCCGGCGATATGGTGTCGTTCCGGCCCCAGGGCGAAGATCAAGGCATCATTCTTTCGATCGAGCAGCGCAAGGGAGTGCTGAGCCGAACAAGCCGAGGGAAGCGGCACATCCTAGTGAGCAACGTGGATCTGGTCGTCATTGTGGCGAGTGCCGCAGATCCCGATCTCAAACCACATCTCATCGATCGATTCTTGGTCACGGCAGAGCAAGCGACTCTTGAGCCATTGATTGTGATCAACAAAGCGGACTTGGTTGAACCGGCGGAGCTCATGCCGTTGGTAGGAGTCTACGCACAGCTTGGCTACCAAACGCTTTTGACGAGCGCGGAACGAGGCTGGGGGATTCCAGAGCTTCGTCACTTTGTCGCGAATCGCCAAACTGTTTTCACCGGGCAAAGCGGTGTTGGCAAAAGTTCACTACTCAATTGCATCCAAGAGGGACTCGGCTTGCGTGTTCAGCAGGTGAGTTCGGACAATCGCAAGGGCAAGCACACGACGACTACGGCGGAGCTCATTCCGCTCGATGCTGGGGGCTATCTGATGGATACTCCTGGGATTCGGCAATTAGAGCTCTGGGATGTGTCGCCGGAAGAAATCGCCGGGCTGTTCCGCGATATTCGCCCCTACGTCAATCATTGCCGATTTCCCGATTGTACGCACACTCATGAAGTGGACTGTGCGGTTTTGGAGGCCGTTGCTGACAACCGTATTGATCCGCGGCGCTACAATAGCTTTGCCTATATGGTCGAAGAACCGACCAATTCTTTTTGATAGCAACAGTCGTGTCGTCTCATTGACGTCTGTGCTTCAGCCGCGCGGTAGTGTCATTGATCTTGATTCAGCCACGTTGACTTGCGACAAGGCAAAGGTGTGAGATGCCGGTCCCCGATCGACACGCAATCTGCTAACTCTACCAAGTCATTTTCATGAGTCGCGACGCCAAGGATTTCCAGGAATCTGCAAGTCCAGAGCCGTTCCAGTTCCAAGAGTTGCGGTTGCCTCAAGCGGTGAAGGACTCGGTGCCTCGCGAAGCAGCGCTGCGGATTGAACTTGGGAAAACGGTACTGGCGTGCGAGCAGGCTCGAGCGATCAGGAACGGAACGGTACTCGCGTTGGACGCTCCGGCGACCGCGCCGGTCGACATTCTGGCGGATGAGCGACTCGTTGCCAGAGGAGAGATTGTCGTCTTAGAGGATCAGTTCTGTGTGAGTGTGACAGAGATTTTGGAGCTTACCTAGTCGGAGCACAATCTCTCTGCCTGAGGCCTTGAGCACGGACGATTGGAACCTGGATGACAATTGAAATGACCCACACATCAGCGAACAAATTAATGGCTCGGAGTTGCATCGTCGTTGCCAATCGTTTCGTTCTATTCTTAGTCGCCGCACTCGTGAGCTCGGCACCGTGTTTCGATTCGAATGGTTGTGCTCAAGAGGCGCGACCAGTTGCTGCGGGAGGCGGACAAAGAGAGTTTGTCCAGTCCACTGAGTACCGACCTGCCAGACATGCGGTCTCCTCGTCCGTTAATGGAGCAAATTACATTGCTTCCAATGGCACTCAATATACGGTTCCCCAATCCGGCTCAAAGCCACAAGAGAGTGGTTTCTTATCACGCGTTGAAGAGCGGCAAAGCCACGCAACGAATTCGACGCTAGGTCAATCAGGCAATCAATCTGCTTCCGATCAAGACGGAAAGACTCCGTTGCCTCCGCCGAAGCAGGCGGTTTCGGACACTTCGACGCGGGGTGGGACTGGTGGTTTTCTTTCCATGCTCTTCAGTTTGGTGGTTGTTGTCGGGCTGTTTTTGGGGTGCGTATGGGTTTACCGGAAATTCATGGGCAACTTTGCTTCAGCGGGCAGTACGACTGATCCTCTAAAGATCCTTGCTAGGAAAACGGTTGGACCTCGACACCAGTTGGCTGTGATCGAGTTCGGGCCAAAACTCCTGTTGGTTAGCATGCAGCAGGGCGACGCTCGAACGCTCAGCGAGATTGATGAGCCCAGCGAAGTAAGTCGTTGGAAAGAACAAGTTGTGCCGGATCAGAAATCAAATCCTGGACGCTTGGCTTCCTGGGGAGTAGCTGCAGGACAGAATAACGCAATTGCGACACGTTCAGGACTAGCGGAGTCGGAACCACAAGCTGCACTAGCTAGAGCTGGCTTGAACTCGGCTGCTGACAAAAGTGCGAGCAAGAAGTCGTTTCGTGCGATGTTGCAGGACGGAGTCGCGGCGCGATGAATCTGAAGGTGCTTCTCTTCTCTTGCATACTGGCGTGTCTCGTAAGTTCGTGGACGCACGCTCAGTCTCCTAACGTGCCTCAGCGGATCAACCCGGCGCAACAGCCTACGAAGCGTTTGTTCGACAAGCTCACTAGCGAGTCCCAAGCTTCGGCCGACACTAAGGCAAGCAGGAATGGCTTCCTTTCGAGCCTACAGTCTGCCAAAGAAGTGGACTCTGCGGCGCTAATGGATCAGGTCCTTAAGGGGGACGCTTCGGAGCTATTGAGCCGCGAAGGACTGGTTGGGAATCTGGGCTTGGTGCTAACGGTTTCCGTTATGAGCCTCGCACCAGCCATCTTATTGATGACGACTTGCTACGTTCGTGTTGTTGTAGTTCTCGGACTGCTCCGTCAGGCACTGGGCACCGGGCAGTTGCCACCCACACAAGTCATTACCTCGATTTCGATATTCATCACGCTGTTCGTCATGGCTCCCGTTTGGAACGATATTTATCGCGACGCCATCGAGCCGTATACGGCCGAAGGTTCTACCATGACGGCCGACGAAGCGTGGGCCAGCGGAACAAGGCCGCTCCGGAACTTCATGTTTCAGCAAGTCGAGTACGCCGGCAATGAAGACGATATCTATCTGTTTCACCGCTACCATGCTCGCGACGCCGGACCGCCTAAATATCGCGAAGACGTTCCACTTCAGGTCCTCTTGCCGGCTTACATGCTGAGTGAGTTGAAGACCGCTTTTCTTATGGGATTCATGATCTTTCTACCATTTCTCATCATCGATCTGGTCGTTGCGGCGGTCACCGTTTCGATGGGAATGATGATGTTGCCGCCCGCGATGATCAGCCTACCGTTCAAATTGCTGCTGTTCGTTCTCGTGGATGGGTGGCACTTAGTCGTCGTTATGCTGCTGAACAGTTTTGGAACTACGGGGTAGCGACATGCAAAGTGGTGAAGGAATCGATCTCATACGCGAAGCCATCCTGATGGCAGTCACACTCGGATTGCCATTGCTTGTCGTAGCGTTGATCGTCGGCATCCTAGTCAGTCTATTTCAGGCACTGACCCAGATTCAGGATCAAACACTGACGACGATTCCGAAGCTCATTGCCATGGTCGTTGCATTGGTGATTACCTTGCCGTGGGTTGCGGATCGCATGGTCGAATACACACGCGATACCTACGAGAAGATTCCCGCGATGATTCAGAAGTAGCAAGCGGGGGCACGCCATGGATTCCAGTCTGCTAGAGCCGAGCGAGTTTGCGTGGGTATTCTCCTGCGTGGGCCTCCGAGTGCTGCCGCTCTTGCTGATGCTACCCGGCGCCTTTTCTGCTGCGGTTCCGATGCGTTTACGGATCGCGTTGGCAGTGTGTGTGTCTGCTTGCCTAACTCCCAACGCTTGCCAGTACGTGGAAGAACTGCACGGCTCAGCAGGCATGCCACACAGTAACGCTGAGTGGATCGCAGGAATGGGTGGCGAATTGATTCTCGGTCTCTTACTCGCTAGTGTGTTTTCGCTCACGCTCGTGAGTCTGAGGATCGCTGGGCAAATGATCAGTCAGCTGTCCGGGTTTTCATTTGCCGAAACGCAAGATCCAGACGCTGCGCAGCGGATGCCGCTCTTGTCTGGGCTGCTTGGTTGGCTGGCAATCGTTGTTTTGCTGCTCAGTGGAGTTCATCGCCAAGTGCTCGCCGCGTGTTTCGAGAGTCTAGCAAGTTATCCCGTGGGCTCGGTAAGGTTCGAAGCGAGCTGGTTAGCCGAGTTCAATCGCGTACTTCAACATACTTTTGAAGTTGGCTTGCGTGTCTCCGTGCCAATCGGTCTTTCACTGTTGGTCGTGACGATAGCGAACGGGATTCTCTCGCGAGCCGTACCGCAGTTGCACATGCTTGGCGTTGGCTTGAACTTGAACGCCCTAGCAATGCTGGTCGCTCTTTTTCTTAGCGTCGGCGGTGTTGGCTGGGTTTTCCAACAAGAACTCGGCGGCTGGATCGACAGTTGTCAACGCATCGTAGCCCTGGATCCCTAGCGAAGGTCTTAGCGGACTTTTAAAGTGCAAGACGCATGGACGAACCAACAGGCGAAAAGAAACACGCACCAACCGAGCTGCGCCGTAAGCGAGCTTGGGAGGAAGGGAAGATACCGCGTAGTCGCGATTTGGCGACAGGGTGTAGCCTGCTCGCAACGGTAAGCCTGCTGTGGTTCTCGGGACCACGACTGGTAAGCGGATTAGTTGCGATGTTGGAAAACAGTTTCCAAGTGCAGGGGCTACGAGTCGCGTCGCCAGGTCACGGTGATGTTCGTCAAGCAACCCTAGCGAGTTTCGATCCGATCAGTGGATTGTCCCAAGCGATGCAGCAATCGCTATGGCTGCTGCTACCGTTGATGGCTGGCACGATCGTTGTGAGCCTCTCTCAGGGCTGGCTTCAGTCAGGCTTCAGCTTGTTCTCTGGTTCGGTTGCTCCGGATTGGTCCAGGCTAAATCCACTCTACTCTGCAACGCAGCTTTTCAGTTTTAAGAACTTGCATCAGTTCGGTGCGACTCTGCTGAAATCGCTACTGATTCTGCTGACGGTTAGTATGAATCTCTACAGCCGCAGTTCTGCGTTCCTAGCTGCTTCGTCGATGAGCGGCATTGAATCGGCCGGATTCATATGGAGTACGCTGATCGGGATCGGATTCCAAGTCGCTTTTGTCCTGATTTTGTGGGGCATTGTGGACTACGGAATTCACTGGTGGCACCGAGACCGCGATCTGCAGATGAGCGACGAAGAGTTGCGTCACGAGTTGAAAGAGACTTCTACTGATCCCGCACTCGTAGGCCGTCGTCACGCACAACGCGCTGCGATGCGGCAACCAAACGCGAGTTCGTCCTCCGAAACGCAACGAGTCATGGTGGAGTCCTTTGATGGCGAGTGGCGGTATGTGCTCCGGATGGATCCAGATAGTGAAGCGCCGCACGTAGAACGGATGGAATCGATCGAGCAATTGAGCTCGAAGGACCTTCAACGCAACGTGCGAAATACGAGCTCAGCTGCCAGTGCCCGCTTACCAAGCTCACGCGCGGACACGCTGCTACTCCAATCTCAGGTGGGCCAGCCGATCGATCCGGAGTTGTACGAGGCAGTCGCTCCGCTTTTCAACCGAGCGTGAAGGAAAGGATTTCGGTTAGCTACTCGCGCTGCGATAGGCGGACAACGCGGCTCGGAAGACTTTGCGGCTAGCCCACAGAGAGAAGAAGGCAGCAAAAATCATGAAGCCCGCGAGCGGCATCTCCCAGTACGGCGGCGGCGACAAGGGCTGAGCGAGTACACGCGCCGGCACATTGTTAACCAGGAGAACTGGAACGGCGAAGGTGAACACGTACATCAACGGCAGCCCCCAACCGCGAGTGTAAATTTCGCGTGGATAGCGGGAAAAGTTGGTGATGTAAAACCAGAAGTCGTAAAGCGTTTGATTCCGTCCCAACCAAACGCTCGTGGATGCAAGGCAAATCATCAGGCTGTACAGAATTGCCGCTCCGCAAAGTACGAATAAGGGATACAGCAGAAGGATCGACGCGCTGAACTGCCACGGATTCGTCTCACGATTCACAAGCTGCTGACAACTCAGAACAATCAAAACGATCCCTAGAACGAAATTCGCTAGGCTCGACCAACTGACTTTGCGAAACGAAATCAGGAACTGGGTGTCGATGGGTTTGAGCAGGGCGAAGTCCATCCCGCCGGTCCGAATCATCTCGCTAAACGCTTCCGCATTGGGCATGAAAAACGCTTGGACGAGTGAGTTCACGATCCAAGTGGTTCCCATAAAGACAAAGAACTCGTATTTGCCCCAGCCGGTTTTCGCTCCGATTGAATTCGTATATTCGAAGATGATCCAATAGAGGCCGACGTTCATCGTGGACCAAGCCAGGCTACTGACGGCTTCGATCAAAAAGTTCGTGCGAAACATCATGTCGCGTACGAGTGAATTCCGCGCGAACTCCGCGTAGACATTCAAGTAGTTCGGGTGCTTAGATTGTTTCACTTGCACCGACTCGGGCTTGGTTTCCACTTCAGTATTCATGATTTAGCCTCCGAACCCGCTGTAGCGTTTGACCCCGCGAGCGTACAAAAATCTCGCCATCGCGATTGCAGCTGCTAGCCAAATAAGTTCGAAACCGATGCCGGACCAGAGTTCCTCGCGCGGAATTTGCCCAAGGAAGATCGCGGCAGGGAAGTACGCGAGGTACTTGAAGGGTAGCCAGCTGACGATCTCAAACCAGGGCTCGGGTAACCAGTCGAGTGGAAACATGTGGCCGGATAAGAAGAAGTTCAGCAACATGTAGATAAACAGAAGTGAACTGACTTCCAAGAACCAAAAGCCAATCAAACCGACGCAGAGATCAAGGAAGAATCCAAGCAGGAATGCCAGGAACAGTGAAATCAGAAACGCACAGAGCACTTCGACATCAGGCCAGCCGTTGAAATAGCCACGGCAAAGAAAAAACACGAGAGCAAACGGCAGCGTGGACACAGTGTAGTAGGCGATCTTGTGCGCAACTCTTCCTAGCAACAAGAACCCGATCATGTCGATCGGCTGGATCAGGTACTTTTTGATTTCGCCTTCACGAATTTGCTTGGCTGTTTGCGATGCCAGACCAGGCATACTGGAGAAAGCTCGCCCGACCATGGAAAGAAGATAGTAGGCGACCACGTTCGAAAACGTATAGCCTGCCATTTTGGTACCTTCGGTCGTACCATTGCCGATCGACTCAAAGACGGCGAACCACAAGAAGACTTGAGTGACAATCGGCAGAAATCGCATCAGCGTGCCGAGTGCAAAGTCTCCGCGATAGGCGAGACGCTCTTCCAATGCAGTGCGGAAGATGGTCCACCAGCATGAGATCCGGCTGCCTATGGAAATTGTGGTTAACGCGGACATGGAAGGCTGTTCTGAGTGTTTGTGACAGTTGGGCTCGAAGAAGTCGGCTTTCCCAAAAAGCTCAATTGGCTGAATGGAAGCGCCCGGTCAATTCGTCGAGGGCGTTACGACTGGGTCCGAAGCCGCATCCGAGTAGAGCTGGGCAATGACTTCTTCGAGTGGCGGGTCTTCCACTGAAATGTCTTCGACTTGGTAGTGTTGCAGGATTTCGGCCAAGCTTCGTGTCGCTTCTGCCCTGGAGCAACGTAGGGTAATTTTCGGAAGTTGGACCGACTCGACTTCAGCGAAACGTTCCAAGCCCTCCGCCGATTGACCTTCGGCGAGCTGGAGTCGCAGAATTCGCATGCCACTGAAACTATCGATGATGTTATCCAGCGAACCATCGAACTTGATTTGGCCATCCGTAATCACGACGACTCGCTTGCACAGAGCGGCGATGTCCTTCATGTAGTGACTGGTCAGCAGGATCGTAATCTTGCGTTCTTCTTGGTAATGCTTGAGGAACTGCTGGATATTGTGCTGGGCCACTACATCCAGACCGATGGTCGGCTCATCCAGGAACAAGACTTCGGGCGAGTGGAGAAGAGCAGCGATGAGTTCCATCTTCATGCGTTCGCCAAGCGACAGTTCGCGAACTGGGCGACCCAGCAAGTCTTTGACGTCGAGCAGCTCAGTCAGTTCATCTAGTGTGTGCGTAAACTGCTTGCTGTCGATGCGATAAATTTGTTGGTGGAGTCGGAAGGACTCTTGGGCGGGAAGGTCCCACCACAGCTGGTTCTTCTGCCCCATCACCAACGCAAAGCGGCGTCGGTAGTCGTTGTCTCGTTCCCAGGGAACGTGTCCCATTACGCGAGCTGTTCCGGATGTGGGATAGATGACCCCGGAAAGCAGCTTGAGCGTTGTTGTCTTGCCGGCACCATTGGGACCGAGGAAGGCAACGAACTCGCCCTGTTCCACCCGCAAACCAATCGACTTGACGGCTTCGACATCACGATACTCGCGATGCCATAGGCCTTTGACCGCCGCCAGCAAGCCTTCCTGCTTTTGGTAGACGCGATAAGATTTGCACAGTTGATCGATTTCGATGATGCTCATAAAGGTCGGATTATAGGAGCCGATTCCGAATCGAACAGAAGCGCGCGAGCCCAAACAAGAATTGGGCCACTTGAGTCTGCACATTGGCTGACTAAAAAAGTAAGGCCATATGAGTCTCTTCTCCTGGCTTCATTATTTGCTTTCACATTTAGGAGCGGCGATTTCATGCCAATTAGAATCGGAATCGGGCATGATACACATCGATTGGGTGACGGAGGTCCGCTTAGACTCGGCGGCGTCGACATCGATTTCGACTCGCACTTGGTCGGTCACAGCGACGCGGATGTCCTGCTACACGCTATTACGGATGGCATTCTCGGCGCGGCAAATCAAGGCGATATTGGTCAACTCTTTCCAGATACTTCGGAAGAGAACCGCGGTCGAGATTCGGCAGACATGCTCCGGCTCGCTTATGACCAAGTTCAGGAGGCGGGTTGGTCGATCGTGAATTTGGACTGTGTCGTGCTCGCGGAGCGGCCGAAGCTGTTGCCTCACAAGGAACGAATCTGCGCACGAATCGCGGAAGTGCTGGCCATCGAAGTCGAGCAAATTGGGCTGAAAGGCAAGACGGGTGAGAGGTCCGGAGAAGTCGGCCAGGGGAAAGTGATGCAAGCGATCGTTGTTAGTCTGCTTGAGAAGTAGCGACGTCTGCATACGAAAAAAGGCGACTCCGCGTTGGAGCCGCCTTTGTCTGGTCAGAGCGTTATCTAATCCGAAGAATTAACCTTCCAGAGTCCAACCTTCGCGATATTCGCGAGCGATGTACTTGTTGATTGGCTCATCGTTCGTGCACTTGAGGTTTGCAGCGTCCCATTCGTAACGCTTGCCGACTTCACCGCGAAGAGCCAAAATGCCGACGAGCATGGTCTCGGTCAGGCGTCCTGCGTAACCAAAGTTGCTCATCGTTCCGGGCTCGTATTCGCCGGTAATCGACTTCACGAATTCCCATTTCTGACGCTGGTCAGTGCCACCTTCGAATGGAATTCGCGGCAAGGTGGGTTCTGGAAGTTTGACTTCATCTTTCTTGAAGACTTTGCCGCCACGGATCAGGTTAAAGTCTGCTCCGTAGTCGTCTGGCGAGAAGATCGTGCCTTCCGAGCCGACGACAACTGCGCCGCTTGTCTTCCTCTTAAGCTTGCCGGCTTTCTGATCCGCAATGCGGCTTTGGAAGCTCTCTGGAAGTTGCTCCAAGATTTCGTCTGGTGGAAGGTTCCCACCGTCGTACCAATAGAAGTCGGTCGCGGCGAGCCCCTCGCGCTCGGGGAACTCGAACTTCAAAGTCGACGTCGACGGGTACTGCTCGCCATCGACGATTCCTGAGTTGGCAACAGCCGTTACCGAAGTCGGATCCCATAGCTTCAGTGCCATGACTGGCATGTTGGTCGTATGGCAGGCCATGTCACCAAGTGCACCGGTCCCGAAGTCGACCCAGCCACGCCAGTTGAATCGGTGGTACGCGTCACGGACATAAGGCCGCATTGGAGCAGGGCCAATCCAAGCATCCCAGTTTAGGAATGGAGGAACTGGATCTTCGCCAGCGGGACGTCCAGCACCTTGAGGCCAGATCGGGCGATTCGTCCAAACGTGAACTTCCTTCACTTCGCCGATTCCGCCAGACTGAATGAGCTCAGCCGCTTCACGGAGACCGTTTTCGCTGGTTCCCTGGTTGCCCATTTGTGTCACGACGCCCATCTTTTCAGCGGTTTCGCGAAGCACACGAGCTTCTTTGATGGACCAAGTCAGTGGCTTTTGGCAATAGACATGCTTCTTGCGATTCATGGCCATCATCGCTGCCGCGGCGTGCGTATGGTCAGGTGTACTGACGGTCACGATGTCGATTTTGTCGCCGAGCTTGTCGATCATTTCGCGGAAGTCTTGGAATTGCTCCGCATCCGCAAACTCGCGGCCCTTCTTCTTCAGAGTTTGGCCATCGACGTCACAGAGCCCGGCAATGGCGACTCCGTGTTCGGCAACGTGGCTAGTGTCTGAGCCTCCTTTGCCGCCCACACCGACACAGGCTGCGGAAAGCGACTGAAGCGCCGAAGCTCGTACCTTGGGTTGAAGCCCTGTTCCCATCCAGACACCAGCACTGACGGCTGCCGAAGTGCCTATGAATTGACGCCGTGTTCTACGTTGAGCCATTTGTGTTCACCTCGCATTGCGTAGGAATAAGTCGTAAAGAGCTGCGACCGCGGATTGGTAGCGACGCCAGCTGGGGTAAGGTAGCTGTTGAGCGCTGACGGATGAACTAGGGAACGTCATCCGGGGTTAAGGTGCGCTTTAGGTGGGTCAGCTTCGCGCAGATAGTATACGTGCTGTAGGCCTTACAATACAGGGTTAAGGGCTTAACCTGTCTTGGGATCCTTCCCAAAACCTGGACGACACGGACCGAAACCCGAGTGGCGGAACTAGCCGAATCGACTTTGCGATTGTGCCCTTGTTAACCGAAGTCGCGCTTTTCCGGGAAACTCCGGCAGTGGGACTCTGCTGAACTGAGATCTAAAGATCAGCATTCTCGGTGGCTGACGAGGTGAACTGGAAACGCAAAATGCGTTGGGGTACCTTTTGGCGAAACGGGGGGATTCGAGTACCCTAGGGGTCTTGTAAACCCAAGTCAGATCAGCTTTTATTCCCGCGGAATTGCTGTCTCAAATCCTCTTTATTTGCCGCTCTTGGAGATTCTCGTGCGTAGCGAAGCCCTTTCTAGCCAGTCGCTCAATTCTTCTAAAAGTTCACGGCAACCACAAAAGACGAGCTTACAGAATCGAAAGGTTCTGCATGGTCGGATTCCGCAAGACAGACGTCACCAGGCGAAGCGGCGGTATTTCGGAGCCGTGCTGGCGGGCTTAACGATGATGCCGATCGCTGGCTGCAATAGTACGAATTATGACGGAGTGCCCGAGTTGAGGGCTAAGGTGCAAGACAGTTTGGGGCCGAAGCCGCCTGTTTTTCAGGCTGCGAACAAGACTGGGCCAACTTTGAAGGGGCCGACTTTAGGGAGCAGTGGTCTTTCGGGTTCGAGTGGGATCTCGGGTTCCGGGCTGACTGGTTCGAGCGGATTGACGCTCTCGAGCGGCATCACGGTAGGAGGTCTCGCGGTCAATTCTGACTTGGGGGTGAAGGCCGCGGCAGAGCCAGTCAAGCGTGACAGCGATGATCCCAAGGCGGTAACTCGGCTGATGCAGGCCGGTTTTGCTCTGACTAAGAACGATGCTGAAGATGTAGTCGGTGTCAGCATCGATCGTCGGGAAGAAGGAGGTGACTCGTCCGAACTCATCAACCTGCTGGGGAGCCTACCGAAGCTTGCGAGTGCAAAATTGTCCGGAAGCGGGATCAAGGACGGGGGATTCGAAGCTCTCGAAAATTTGGAGCAGCTTCGGCAGTTGAATTTGGAGGGGGCCGGCATCTCGGACGAAGCTCTCGTCTCTGTCGGTAAAATTTCCAGTCTCGAGATCCTGTCTTTGCGTCTGACGAGTGTCACAGATGGTGGACTCAGCGAAGTTGCCAAGGCAAAAAAGCTCCGTGCGCTTGACCTTCGAAATTCCAATATCACGGACGATGGCATGGGGGCGATCGGGCGGATGAAAAATCTCGTCGATCTGCAGCTCGAACGGGCAAAAATCACGACAGAAGGACTGAAGGAAATTCGCGGCTTAAAGAAGCTTCGGTCGCTGAACCTAAATACGATCGGCATCATGGATGATGGCCTCGAGGTCTTGGCAGACATTAAGTCGCTCGAGCAAATTCAGTTGGATAACGCGTACATCACCGACGATGGGATGAAGTTCCTTGCGTCGCTGCCCAATCTGAAACGCCTCCGAATACGCTATTGCGACATCACCGGCGTGGGTATGAAGGAGTTCGCCGGCAGCAAGTCGTTGACTCGGCTCGAGTTGCGAGACACCTCGGTCGATGATGACGCGATCGATGCCATCCTCAGCATGCCAAACCTGACGTTCTTGGAACTCAATGAGTGCCGTTTGGTGAGTAGTGAGGGGCTGGCCCGATTGGGGGGTGTGCTAGGTTTGAAGGAGCTGCATCTTTGGGAAACGAAGCTCGATGATGAAGCGTTGGAGGGTCTCTCGGAACTTCGCAATTTAGAAAACCTGAATTTGGAAGCTACCAATATCTCGACGACGTCCGCCAAGATATTGGCGGAATTGCCCAATTTGAAACGGCTGAACGTTGCGGGAACGCGACTCGATGACAAGGCGGCCTCGATCCTGAAAACCCTTCCTAGCCTGCAATGGATCAACGTTGCCAACAGCTCGATGACTTACCAAGGCGTCGATGAGTTGCTTGAATCGAGTGATGGATTGGAAGTTGTCGAGTAGCGTGTTGAGTGGGGTTTTTCCGACTGGCTTGGTTTGCTCTCTGGGCAAAATGCAATTACGTGAATTGCTAGCTTTTTGATTTAAAGCCGCATGCCACCAGCGTCGATGCGAGAGATGGAATACGTTCTTTTCTCTCTTGCGAGACAAAGTGCTGTGTGGCGAGCCTTCTTTTTTGCCGTTGGAATCATGCTCCTCATCATCGGTGTGGAGTGTCTACTTATTGATAGTGCGACACTCGGCGGCAGCCGCACGGAGAGCATGCAGGTGAGCAACAATTGGCTCCAGCCGCCGAAGGCCGTCCAGGTCCAGGCCGGGGCACAGACCATAAATCCACCAGATTGGATGCCCTGGAGCTTTATCTTCTCAGGTGCCGTTGTGGTGCTTTATTCGATGACACTGCCCTCGAGGTGGGGTAGCTCGGGATAAAATCAGCCATTTTGCCGCTTTGCGGTACGGATATGCGTCAATCACACTTTTCCAGTTCGAGAACCGATTGACCACCGTTGGCTCTCCGAATACATTCCTAAATCCACCTAGCTAATACACGAGCCTTCTTGTATTAGTAAGTTCAATACTAGGTGCTTGAGGCGGGAAATGCATTTAAAGAATCTCAGAGTGTTCTGCGATGTTGTTGCGCGGCACAGCTTTTCGAAGGCTGCGCTTGATAATGACATGACGCAAAGCGGCGCTAGTCAGGCGGTGCAACAGCTGGAGGAATACCTCCATGTGCAACTGATTGATCGCAGCAAGCGGCCCTTCGTGCTCACAGCGGAAGGGGATGCATTTCACACAGGTTGCTTGAAGGTACTTCGATCTTTTGATTCTCTGACTGATGAAGTCCGGTCGATGGGAAATGCGGTGGCGGGCAAAACGTCGATCGCTTCGATTTACAGCGTCGGTCTGAGTTATCTGCCAGATATCAAAAAGTCGGTCAGTGAGCAGTTTTCCAAGGTCCAGGTGCGTTTTCAGTTTGGTCATCCTGATGAGGTTTACCGCTTGGTGGAGCAGGGGATGGTCGACTTTGGGCTGGTGAGTTACGCCAAGTCCTCGAAGTCCATCACAGCAACTCCATGGCGGCGGGAGCGGATGATTCTTGCTTCAACGGAGAATCATCCGTTGGTGAATGCGGAGCAGATTGAACCAAGCGAGTTGACGAAAGAGTCGCTGGTTGCCTTCGCGCCGCATCTTCAAATTCGGCATGAGATTGACCGCTATTTGCGGCAGCTCGGCATCACAATGCAGATCGCAGCGGAGCTAGACAACATTGATTCCGTGCGGCACGCCATGGAAGTTAACTCGGCGGTGGCTTTCCTACCGGAGGCTTCGGTGCGTGAAGAAATCGAAAAAGGATCGGTCGTTGCCTTATCCTGTCCTTGGCTCGATTTAACACGACCATTGGCGATTATCCAGCGCCGAAGCGAGTCTCTTAGTCGAACGGCTCGCGAAGTCATGGAATTGATTCGGACCAGTGCCTTTGATTCAGGGGATGGCCCGTCGGGCCGAACCAGTAACGCAATCAGTGAAGCGGCAGGGATCCCCGCACAGTAGTAGAAACAAAATGACGCGCTTCGAACGATGCAAGTTTCGAGGTGCTTGTCACCAAAAAAGCAAAGTCAATGAATATGAATCCTCTCCTTCATCTTCCGTCGGAAAACGGTCTCTACACACCTGAGCTAGAGCACGATTCGTGCGGCGTTGGTTTCGTTGCTCACATTAAGGGTGAGCGTAGTCACCAAAATGTACTGGACGCGCATACGCTTCTAATGGCCATGGAGCATCGCGGTGGCTGTGGTTGCGAGGACAATACCGGTGACGGAGCGGGGATGCTCACAGCGTTACCCCACGAATTCATAGCGAAAGTTGCCAAAGCTGATTTAGGGGCGAACTTGCCACCGCCGGGTGAATTCGGTGCTGGACTCGTCTTCCTCCCGAAGGATCCCGCAGAGCGAGCAAAGTGCAAAGAGGCGGTCAACGAGTTGGTCGCCGAATACGGTCAGACACTCATTGGCTGGCGTGATGTTCCTCAAGCGACCGAGGAGGCCAACATTGGGCCGGCGGCACGAGCCGCTGAGCCGTCCATTGAGATGTTGATTGTGGCGGCTGCAGACGGAATCAAGGGCGAAGAATTCGAACGCAAGCTCTATCAAATTCGCAAGCGCAGTTCGCATAGGCTTCGACCGGACACCTCGCTGAAGCAACGCAAGTTGTTCTACATCTGTAGTCTTTCGACGAAGGTCATTATTTACAAAGGCATGCTGACCACGGCGCAAGTGGTGCCCTACTATCCCGATCTCCAAGATCCCGACTACACCACGCACTTGGCGATGGTGCACTCTCGATTCAGCACGAATACGTTTCCGAGTTGGGATCGAGCTCAACCGTTTCGGTCGATGAGCCACAATGGTGAAATCAACACGCTACGCGGCAACAAGAACTGGATGACGGCTCGCGAAGGTTTGATGGGCAGCGAGTTGTTCGGAGACGAATTGCAGAAATTGTTCCCTGTGTCGGAGCCCGACTGCAGCGACTCAGGGACATTCGACAATGCACTCGAGTTCTTGCTGATGAACGGCCGGACTTTGCAGGAAGCCATCATGATGATGGTTCCCGAGGCTTGGCAAAAGCACGATACGATGCCAGAGAACAAGCGGGCCTTCTATGAGTATCAGTCTTGCATGATGGAGCCTTGGGACGGGCCGGCTTCGATCAGCTTCACTGACGGTCACTATATTGGTGCGGTCTTAGATCGTAATGGTTTGCGACCCAGTCGCTATTACATCACGCACGATGATCGTGTGATCATGGCCAGCGAAGTTGGCGCATTGCCTGTCGACCCAGCCAACGTCAAAGCCAAGGGAAGATTGCAACCGGGCCAGATGTTCCTGGTCGATTTTGAAGAAGGTCGTTTGATACCCGATGAGGAAGTCAAGCAGACATTTGCCGACATGCACGATTACAAATCGTGGCTGACCAAACAACGGATCCAATTATCGGAACTGGATACAGAGCACGAACCCCACGGATTCGACTCTGAAACTTTGTTGCAGCGGATGCAAGCGTTTGGTTTCACTACGGAAACCATGCAGTTCATGTTGCTTCCGTTGATTCGCGACAAGCGGGATCCGGTTGGCTCGATGGGGAACGACAGCGCCTTGGCGTGTCTGAGCGACAAGCCCAGGATGCTCTACGACTACTTTAAACAGCTCTTTGCGCAGGTGACTAATCCAGCGATCGATTCCATTCGGGAAGAGATCATTATGTCGCTTGAATGCTATATCGGGCCTGAGAAGAACTTGCTGTCGGCCAGTCCCGAGCACTGCCATCGGCTGCTCGTTCCGCACCCGATTCTGACGAATGAGGAGGTCGCCGCGCTAAAGCACATGGACCATCGCGGCTGGCGAACCCAGGAAATTGACATCACTTTTGAGCGCACTGCCGGAAAAGAAGGGATGCTCAAGGCGCTGGATCGGATTTGCGAGGAAGCTCGGCAGGCTATTCAGGATGGTTTCAGCTTGATTGTGCTTACCGACCGCGGAATCAGCGCAGACCGAGTTCCGTTGCCGGCACTCTTGGCGTCAGGTTGCGTGCATCACTACTTGGTTCGGAACAGCCTGCGAACGCAGATTGGATTAGTCCTGGAGACTGGCGAAGCACGCGAAGTCCACCACTTCTGTTTACTAGTTGGTTACGGCGTCGATGCGATCAATCCCTACCTTGCCTTCGAATCGCTTTGGCAGGCGCGCCGGGATTCACTCACGGATCCGACTGAGTTCACAGACGATGACAAGATCGTTGCCGCCTACCGCAAGGGTGTCGCCAAGGGCATGCTGAAAGTCATGGCGAAGATGGGTATCTCGACTTTGCAGTCCTACAAAGGGGCTCAGATTTTCGAGGCGGTGGGGCTGAAAGATGAAGTCATCGACAAATGCTTCACTCACACGTTCAGTCGGGTGCAAGGCGTTGACTTCGAAGTTCTCGCTCAAGAGACACTCCGCCGTCATGCACTTGGATATCCGCTCCGCGAAGAATATCGCTTGCGTTCACTGCCAAATCCTGGCGAATACCATTGGCGGGCCGAGGGCGAAAATCATGGTTGGACTCCGACTAGGATTCACAATCTCCAAACGGCGGCACGGACGAACAGTGTCGATGCTTATGCGAAGTTTGCGGCCGAGGTGAACGAAGAGAATAAACGCCGCTACACACTTCGGGGACTCATCGAGTTCAAGGAAAACGTCAACGGAGGTCCAATCCCAATCGAGGAAGTGGAACCGACCAAGGAGATCGTGAGGCGATTCTGCACTGGAGCGATGAGTTTCGGGTCCATTTCAGCCGAGTCGCATGAGACGCTGGCGATCGCGATGAACCGGCTGGGCGGTAAGAGTAACACCGGCGAAGGCGGCGAAGATCCGGTTCGATTTGAAACGCTACCCAACGGCGACTCCAAGAGATCTGCAATCAAGCAAATTGCGTCTGGGCGTTTCGGAGTAACCGCGAACTACTTGACCAACGCGGATGAACTTCAAATCAAGATTTCTCAGGGAGCGAAACCAGGGGAAGGCGGCGAGTTGCCTGGTCACAAAGTCGACGAGAACATTGCGAAGATCCGCTATTCGACTCCGGGTGTCGGCCTCATTAGCCCTCCGCCACACCACGATATTTACTCGATTGAAGACTTAGCACAGCTCATTCACGACCTGAAGAACTCGAACCCATCGGCACGCGTCAGTGTGAAGTTAGTTTCTGAGGTCGGTGTGGGGACCGTTGCAGCTGGAGTCTCGAAGGCAAAAGCGGATCACATTCTCATTTCTGGAGACAGTGGTGGAACCGGGGCCAGCCCTCTCACCAGTATTAAGCACGCAGGGCTGCCTTGGGAGCTTGGCATTGCCGAAACGCACCAGACTCTCGTCTTGAATGATCTGCGTAGCCGCGTTGTGTTGCAGACGGACGGCGGACTAAAAACGGGCCGCGATGTTGTCCTGGGAGCTCTTCTAGGTGCCGAAGAGATTGGATTGTCGACCGCGCCGTTGATCACCCTGGGGTGCATCATGATGCGGAAGTGTCACTTAAATACCTGCCCAGTTGGCATCGCGACGCAAGATCCAGAATTGCGTAAGAAGTTTAAGGGCAAGCCGGAATACGTCGTCAACTACATGTTCTTGGTTGCGGAAGAAGCCCGCAAGTACATGGCTCAGCTCGGATTCCGTTCGTGGGATGAGATGATTGGCCGAGTGGATGTATTGGATGTAGATCGGGCCGTTGATCACTGGAAGGCAGACGGCATTGACCTGACTTCGTTGTTGTCTCCCGCCAAACGGTTGAACGACGAAGTTTCTGTACGTTGCACAACTACCCAGGATCACGGCTTGGACGAGTCGCTGGATAGGACGGAGATCGTTCCCAAGTGTGCGGCTGCGATTAAGGACGGAACTCCGGTGAAGCTGGAGCTGCCAATCATTAATACAAACCGTACGGTTGGCACGATCCTGAGCCACGAGGTTACCAAGGTGTGGGGCGGTGACGGCTTGAAGGAAGATTCGATCCATCTGAAGTTCAACGGTTCTGCAGGGCAGAGTCTTGGCGCTTGGCTCACTTCTGGCATTACGATCGAGGTAGAGGGCGATGCCAACGATTACGTTGGCAAGGGACTCTCGGGTGGTAAAGTCATTGTCTACCCACCGCGAGTCAGCACGTTCAAGGCGGAGGAAAATATCCTGGTCGGTAATGTTTGCTTGTACGGCGCAACCAATGGACGTGCCTTCTTGCGAGGTCGCGCGGCCGAGCGGTTTTGTGTGCGAAACAGCGGTGCTTGGACTGTAGTTGAAGGCGTCGGCGACCACGGCTGCGAATACATGACTGGTGGTCGAGTCATTATTCTTGGGCCGACTGGACGCAACTTTGCCGCGGGTATGTCCGGCGGAATTGCATACGTCTGGGCTCCGGACCGTGACGAGTTTCGACTGCGCTGCAACCTTGGAACGGTTGAACTCGAGGACTTGGTCGATGAGCAAGACGTTCAAGAGGTGCAAATGATGCTCAAACAGCATCAGGATTTGACGGGCTCGCCGGTCGCGGAAGGTATCCTCAAAAATTGGGCGGAGGCTCAAGGTAAGTTCGTGAAAGTCATGCCCACGGACTACAAGAGGGTTCTTTTGGAGCAGCAGAAGAGCCAACAAGAAGGCTCAGCAGAAACGGCTAGTAGTTAGCAAGACTGTTCGCAGACCATTGTAGAAATTTGTAGCTAGCAGCGACGCCAACGGGTGCCGAATTGGTTCGGACAACGCGGCGCAGACTCCTCTCAAGACAATCATTAGATAACGGTTAGAACTATGGGTAAGCCAACTGGATTCAAAGAGATTGAACGATCGGCACTGCCTTATCGCGACGAAATGGAGCGACTTCAGGACTTCGGCGAGATCTTCACTGCGGGTGATGAGGGGCATTTGAAGTCCCAGGGGGCGCGATGCATGGATTGCGGAGTCCCGTTCTGTCAGTCAGAAACAGGTTGCCCAATCGATAACTTGATCCCCGAGTGGAACGATTTGGTCTATCACGGCCGATGGCGAGAGGCGCTGGATCGTTTGCACAAGACGAACAACTTTCCCGAGTTCACTGGGCGGGCCTGCCCGGCACCCTGCGAGGGAGCTTGCGTGCTCGGAATTATTGAACCTGCGGTAACGATTAAGAATATCGAAAATGCGATTATCGATCGCGGTTTCGAAGAAGGGTGGGTGAAGCCTGAACCGCCCCAGAGCCGTACTGGAAAGCGAGTGGCGGTCGTCGGTTCGGGGCCTTCCGGGCTAGCCGCCGCGGCTCAGCTCAACAAAGTCGGGCACCAGGTTACGGTTTTTGAACGAGCGGATCGAATTGGCGGTCTATTGATGTACGGTATTCCCTGGATGAAGCTCGGGAAGGACGTGGTTGAACGCCGCGTTGAACTTTTGCGACAAGAGGGAATCGAGTTCGTAACGTGCACGCATGTTGGCAAGCGTGAAGAGTTCCCTGCCGGTCACATGACGCAGATCATGGAAGAACGTGGCCATGCGATCAATTATGTGGATCCGAATCAACTGCTTGAAGAGTACGACGCCTTGCTGTTGGCAACCGGAGCGACCAAATCTTTTGATCCCACCGCTCGGTGCCCGGGGCGCGACTTGAGCGGTATTCATTTTGCAATGGATTTTCTCACTCGGAATACGAAGAGTCTTTTGGATTCTGAACTGAAAGACGGAAGTTACAACTCGGCGAAAGACCTCGATGTCGTGGTGATTGGTGGTGGGGACACCGGTGCCGACTGCATTGGCACTTCGATGCGTCATGGATGCAAGAGTTTGGTCAATTTTGAACTCATGGGCCGTCCGCCTGAAGGCCGCGCAGAGAACAATCCTTGGCCGGAATGGCCACGCATTTATCGTGTCGACTATTCCCATGCTGAAGCAAATGCGAAGTGGGGAGACGATCCGCGAGCGTACAATGTGATGACCAAGGAGTTTGTTGGTGAAGGCGGTAAAGTCGTTGGCGTGAAGACCGTCCAAGTCGACTGGACGAAGCCGGGTGAGAAGGCACCGTTTTCCGAAGTGGAGGGGTCCGAGAAGGTTTGGCCAGCCGACTTAGTCTTGCTAGCGACGGGCTTTGTCGGTCCAGAGCTGAACGTGGGCGAGATGCTGGGATTGGAAACGCAGAGACCGCGCGGCAACTGGGAGACGTTCATTGGTGTGCATGGCCAGTTCACGACGAACGTTGAACGCGTGTTTACGGCTGGCGATTGTCGCCGAGGTCAGTCGTTGGTGGTTTGGGCGATCAATGAAGGACGTGGTGCGGCACGGGCGATTGATACTTTCCTGCAAGGTACGAGTTCCCTAGCCGCTCCGGGCGTCACGCAGCACACGCCTGTTGTTCAGCTTACAGTTTAGTACTTAAGCGAGGATTTCTTTGACGACTCGTGTTTCCTCGACTCCGGTTAGCCGCTGATCGAGACCTTGGGATGGGAATGTAAAGCGACGGTCGTCGATGCCCATGCAGTGCAGCAGCGTCGCGTTGAGGTCGTTCAGGTGCACGCCGTTCTCGGCGACGTTGTAGCTGAAGTCATCGGTCGTTCCGTAGGTCAGTCCGCGCCGGATGCCTCCGCCGGCCATCCACATGCAGAAGTTCCGTGGATGGTGGTCTCGACCATAGTCGTCCTTGGTCAGTTTGCCCTGGCAGTAGACCGTGCGTCCGAACTCCCCTCCGAAAACGACGAGCGTGTCCTCGAGCATGCCCCGCTGCTTCAGGTCTTTGATGAGTGCCGCCGTTGGTTGATCGACGTCCATGCATTGACCCTTCATCAGCTTGGGTAAGCGATTGTGTTGGTCCCAGCCTCGATGCAGGATCTGTACGACACGGACTCCGCGTTCGACCAGCCGGCGAGCCATGATTGCACTGGATGCGAAGGTTCCGGGCTCCTCCACGTTTGGTCCATACATTTCGAGTGTTTCACGACTTTCACCAGACAGGTCCGTCAGCTCCGGTACGCTGGTTTGCATGCGGAATGCCATCTCGTATTGGGCGATACGAGTCAACGTTTCCGGGTCCGAGAATCGCTGGTAGTTCTTTTGGTTCAACTCATTGAGCGCGTCGAGCATCCGCCTTCGATCGGAACGATCGACCCCGGGTGGATTTTTCACGAACAACACCGGATCGCCACTCCCGCGCAAAGCAACTCCGTCATATTTGGTTGGCAGGAATCCACTACTCCACATGCGTGTGAAGAGTGCTTGGGCTTGGCTATCCTTGGGGAACGTTGGAGTGAAAACAACAAAGGCTGGAAGGTCATTACTTTCGCTGCCAAGTCCATAGCTTAGCCAAGAACCCAAACTCGGTTTTCCAGGTACTTCACTGCCTGTCATCACAAAGGTGCAAGCTGGGTCGTGGTTGATGGCTTCGGTATGAACGGACCGGATCATGGTGATTTCATCAGCGATCGACTTCATGTGCGGGACAAGTTCGCTCATCCAAATGCCGCTCTTACCGCACTGTTCAAATTCAAACTTCGAAGGTGCAACTGGAAACCGCTCCTGTCCACTAGTCATCGTGGTGATGCGTTGGCCGTTGCGCACGGAATCCGGTAGTTCCTGATCGAAGTACTCGCTTAGGCCTGGCTTGGGATCAAATAGATCTAGCTGCGAGGGCGCACCGTTCATGTGCAAGTAGATCAACCGCTTTGCCTTCGGGGCAAAGTGTGGCAGACCTGGCAGTGCAGGGTGCATGCGGACAGCACCTTCGGAGGCGCCGGGGCTCTCGGACGGATCTTTTGACTGTGCCTTGGCGGCCATTAGCCCTGCCAACGCGAGCGAACCAACTTTGAGGCCTGCTCCTTGAAAGAACTGCCGTCGAGATTCGTGACGGAGGTAATCCAGTTGTGGATTCATTGGATTTCGGTCGTGAAGTAGAAGGGAGGTTGCCTAGTTCTTGCAGATGAACTCGTCCAGGTTGAACAGCAAATTGGACAAGAGCGTGTAGGCGGCGAGGGAGGCCGGGGCGATGTCTTCCGCCGGGGCGTTTTCACCGTATTGGATCAACTTCTCTGCCGCATCGACTGAGGATTCGTAATGGGCGAGTTCTTCGAGGAGGAGTTTTTTTGCAATGACGATTTCAGCCTCAGAGGGCTCACGGGCTGTGACGGATTTCCATGCCCAGCAAATCCGCTCTTCATGCGAGCTTCCGCCCTCCTTCAAAATTCGTTGACCGAATGCCCGGGCTGCTTCGACATGCTGGATGTCGTTCATCAGTTGAAGCGCCTGTAACGGCGTGTTACTTCGCCCTCGAACAGAGCAAGACAGTTCACGGTTTGGTGCATCAAAAGTTGACATGAAAGGCGGCGGAGCAGTGCGTTTCAGGAACGTGTAGAGGCTGCGGCGGTAAAGGCTGTCACCCGAGTCTTGCTTGTAATAGCGGGTGTTACTGTTTCCGAAGCCGACTGGCTCCCAGATATTTTCCGGCTGATAGGGTCTTACGCCTGGCCCACCGATTTTGGATACAAGTAGTCCGCTGACGAATAAGGCTTGGTCTCGCAGCACTTCAGCGCTTAAACGCAGGCGAGGACCGCGTGCGAGCAGCCGGTTCTTCGGATCGGTAGCGAGGTGCTCTTCACGCACCGTCGAGTCGCGGCGGTAGGCGTCACTCATCACGATCAGTTTGACAAGCTCTTTCGTATCCCACTCGGAGTTCATGAAATGAATCGCTAACCAGTCCAACAACTCGGGGTGGCTCGGCGGTTGCCCTTGGGATCCAAAATCGGCACTGGTTTCGACTAAACCAATCCCGAAGAACTGTTGCCAAAATCGATTGACGACGACTCGGGAGGTGAGTGGATGGTCGGGTGAAAGGAGCCAGTTCGCGAGATCTAATCGATTCGGTAATTTATCGTCGTCGGGCTCAGCTAGCGGAGGTAGGAACGCTGGCACGGCGCGAGTGACCTTGTCACCCGGATTGTCGTATGCCCCGCGGAGCATCACGTAGCTGTCGCGCGGAGTTTCTCGATCGGCCATGATGAAAGTGATGGGAGCGGCGTCCTCAATGGACTGAATCTCCTTCATCAGATCAGCGATTTGTGTCGCGAACTCTTTGACGATGGGTTGCGCGTCAGTGGACTGTGTTTGCAGCCAGTGGAGCCGGACTTTCTCGGTTTGTTCCTCGTTCCAAGTTTCAGGACGCAAGCCCTGGAGTTCTCTTTTCAGTTCTGCGGGAAAGGAAGCTCGAAGTCGAGAGAAATCTTGGCCGACGTAAGCTGTCCAGGACCAGGCGGGGTCGTTCGCTTTATCGATCGTTGCGGTTGTCCCCAAGGCATCCCAGTTCATTGTGCCGTCGAACTGAGTGAACGCGTATCCGGTGACTTTTGACCCCGGCTTTAGGCCAACTTTGTCCGCTGTAAACTCAAGCCGAACCCATTCGCCCGACGCGGGGAGTTCCCCCATGTGGACTTTCTCGGTGGTGCCTTCCTTACCGAAGTTGATCTTCGACGGATCGCCCCACACAACTCGATTCTTCCAGGAACTGGTGTGGAACTGAACCATGATCGACTCTGGTGGATTCTCAGGATCGAGGAAACAGTGCACGAAGAACTTCGTGCCCTTTGCAATGCGGAAATCGGCTCCGCGCGGAAAGAAGTCCTGTGAGATTTGATTATCTGACGTGCGTTGGATTGACCTTTCGCCTCTGAAAACCGGACCTTCTGCGCTGGTCACAAACTTCGTCGGGTGGCCGCCACTCGATTCGACCTTGGCTCCCTCAGGGAACGCATCGTCGAACCAAATCGCCTCTTCGTGAACTGGTTCCGGAGCCGGATCGATGGTGGCTGGGTCGACGTAATCCAGTGCAACCAGTTGCTTGTCACGTTGCGTTTCGAGCTCTGCGACTTGTTCGCGTAACTCGTTGACTCGTGCTGTGTCTTCTTCGCTGACAAGCTTCAGGATCGGTGGCGTGTCCTTTATGTTGCCGTCCATGGCGGGATCGGCCGCACTATGGAAGAACGCGTAAAGAGAGTAGTACTCTTTGGTCGAAAGCGGATCGAACTTGTGGTCATGGCAGACCGCACAGCCAGCCGTTAGACCCATCCAAACTTCCACCGTTGTGGAGGTGCGGTCGACGGCGTAGCGATAGATCCATTCCTCGTTGATGCTGCCACCCTCACTGGTAGTGACGTTGCAGCGATTGAAGCCGGATGCGATCAACTGTTCCTGCGTCGGTTCTAGTAGAAGGTCTCCGGCGAGTTGCCAACGCGTGAAATCATCGAATGGTAGATTCTGATTGAATGCTCGAACCACCCAGTCGCGATAGGGCCACATGGAGCGTTCGTTGTCCAAGTGCAGACCATGGGTGTCCGCGTAGCGGGCGAGATCCAGCCAATACTTGGCCATGTGTTCGCCGTAGGATTTGCGATTGAGTAGTCTGTCGACAATTTCTTCATAGGCAGCTTCCGAGTCGTTGGCGAGAAAGGCGTCGACTTCTTGCGGAGTGGGTGGCAAACCGGTTACGTCGAGTGTGACGCGGCGAAGCAAGGTCGTCTTGCTCGCTTCGGGATTTGGCTCAATGCTCTTTGCGTCGAACTGCTGCTGAAGAAACGCGTCGAGTGGATTATGCCCGGGGTGCTGCGGAACCTCGGGTTGCACGGGTTTGACAAACGACCAGTGAGCTTCGTAGTTCGCGCCCTGTTCGATCCATGCTCGCAAGATCTGTTTTTGCGGTTCACTAAGTGGCTTGTGAAACTCGGCTGGTGGCATAACGGAGTCGTTATCGGCGGTGATTCGTGTCCAAGCCTCACTGGCATCTAAGTCGCCGGATTGGATTGCTTGATAGCCGCCCAGATCGGAGAAAGAGCCCTCTGCGGTGTCCAACCGTAAGTCGGCTTCGCGAGTGTTTTCATCGAATCCATGGCAGGCAAAGCAGTGGTCTGACAGGATCGGACGAACGTCGCGATTGAACGATACTTCGCCCGTGTCAGTTCCCTGGGCATGTGAACCCGAGCAGGCAAAGGCAACGCAAACGATGATCGCCGATGTGAGCCAAACAGCGGGGTGTGATATCCAGGAGGTGCTCCATCTAATCACGCGATCGGCGCGTAAGAGATGATCGGTTTGGAAAGCGTTTGTCATAGCTGACGAGCTGACTACTAGGAGGGAGGGAGCGAGCGGAAGCGTTCGCAGGTGCAGGTGCGTGATCGCTCCAGTATAACAGCCGCATCGCCGCCAATTACGGTTAGACGGGCTTATCGCCGAGCCACTAGCAGTGCTCAGCGTGCTGGACTTGATGTTCAAAAAGAAAGGGGGCGCAGAATTTGATGCAGCGCTGCGGACGACAGTTTGTGTGCAACTGAGTGGATTGCTGGAGCGTCGTTCATGTGCGCCGCCACCGGTTGACTAACTCCACTCGGCGAGGCTGATTGTCTCTTGCTGAGCGACGATGACATGGTCGATCACTTGGATGCCAAGTAGTTTGCCAGATTCTTTTAAACGCTCGGTGACTTCACGATCTTGGCGGCTTGGTGTTGGATCACCGGATGGGTGATTGTGGACCAGTAAAATGGACGAAGCGGAGTCGCGAATGGCGGCTCGGAAGACTTCACGCGGGTGGACCAAGCTTGCGTCCAGAGTGCCGATTGTGATTCGGTGGGTCTGAATGGGTTGCAGTTTTGTGTCCAGCGTCACGATGTGGAACTCTTCTTGGCTGGCGTCCGAGGCGAGTCTCGCAAAATGGCGCGCGCAAAAGTCAACGGCCGCTTGTGTGCTGTTGATTTTTGGAGGCGGTTTGCGATGTGCGGCGGCTTCAGCGACGCGACGCCCCAGTTCAACGCCGGCCATGATTTGGCAGTAGGCGACTTGAGAAACAGCACTGCTGACGTCGCGGAGTTCTGCGGGCGACCCATCGGGTAATTTTTCGAGGAAGTCTTGGAAGTGTGCGGCCACACGCTGCCCGGACTGCACAGCAGACTCTCCTTTTCTGCCCGAACGAATGAGAATCGCGAGTAGTTCGCTGTTCTTCAAGTTCTCAACACCATTTTTCAACAAGCGCTCACGCGGCCGTTCTTCCAGGGGTGCGCTTTGAACTTTAGTTCCACCATGAAGTTGGTCGTGGATCCAACGGTCGGCGTCAAACTGCCGTGGATCCATCAACCAGCCATAGCGAGGTTCGCTTTCGTCGTCATTGCAGGTAAGACCAATGACGCTGTCGGCAGTAAGCTGTTTGAGAACATTCGTCACGAAACGCGTTTTCGACTCCTTGCACAAGGAAGCGATATCTTGGCGATCAAAATTCTCGAGCGAAGAGACTGCGCAAAGCACTTCGGCTAGCTTACTCTTGCGATCCAGGATCTGATCGGCGACTGTCTTACTCATCTCGCAAACTCGAATAGCACTCAACACGTAGAACTGAATGGTTTTATACCACTTGAATAGTAGTCTATCGCAAGAATGCTTGCTTGGTTCCCAGCGATTCAGAAGACTGAATTCACACTAGCACTGTTCTGCTTTTCTACGAGCCGGTTGGAGGTGAAGCAATGGTTGGATCCCAGGATTTGCAATCGAAAGTCCAGCTCTCCCTTAGCGATCTGCTATGGATTACCACTGCGCTTGCTCTTTTGCTGGCCTATGCTCAGGCGTTTGGGCGGACCGAAGTCATCCAGTTGGGAGTCTATCTGGGCACATCGCTTTTGGCAGGTTTTACGGTCGGAGTTTGCGTTGGAGTGGTTCGTGATGTGCTTTTCTGGACCGGGCTGTGCTCGCTGGTGGTTTTCGTAGCCGTAGCGGGCGGAACATTACCTCATGAAGGCGTCGCGATGGGCTGGGGAGTCATGGCCGCGGCGTGCGGAAGTTTTGCTAGTTCTGGTTTTCCAAAAACGCTGACGCTTGCGGCCCTGGTCAGCGGTTTTCTCGGGGGTGCGGCCATGCTGGTCACGATAGTTGGCATGGGCGAGTCGCTCGGCTGGCTGGTCGGCTTTGATATCATGTGTGCGATCGCAGTTGGCTTTCTCTTGCCTGGCTTTATCAGGTTTCTGCAGTGGCTGGAGACGCGCACGCGGCAACCACGCGTTGTGCTGGCGGCTTGGCTCTCGATCTGCTTTCTGGTTGGGAACTACCTTGTTCCAATCGTCGGCGGAGTCATCCGCTAGGCTCGAAGCTTGCAAACGGGCAAGCCGTGCGAGGTCGGTTAGTGCCGGTGAAGCCGGGTAAGGCTAAGTGGAACTCGAAAGTGGTGCGGGTTCGAAGTCCTCGGTTTGTAGGAGTACCATTTGCTGGTAGATCCCCCCGCGTTCGACGAGTTCGTGATGGCTACCGCGTTCGGCAATTCGTCCCTTATCGAGCACTAAGATCACGTCGGCGTGTTTGATGGTACTTAATCGATGGGCAATGACAAAAGCGGTTCGACCTTGCAGGAGATGCCGGAGGCTGTGCTGAATGAGTCGCTCACTTTCCGAATCCAGATTACTGGTTGCTTCGTCGAGGATGAGGATTTTTGGATCCGCCAGGATGGCTCGGGCAATCGCCAATCGCTGCCGCTGGCCACCGCTGAGCTTGACGCCTCGCTCTCCAATGAACGTATCAAAGCCCTTCGGTAGTGCTTGTACGAATTCGAGGGCTGCCGCAGCCTCGGTGGCTGCCACGATGGATTCCTCGGATGCACCACGCCGTCCATAGGCGATGTTGTCGCGGACTGTTCCGTCGAACATGAAAACATCTTGCTCTACGACGCCTAACAAGCGGCGATACGATTCAAGTTGTAATGACTCGAGGTTTTGTCCATCAAGTGAAATGCTCCCGGTGCTCGGCTTATAGAATCTCGCAACGAGATTACATAACGTCGTCTTGCCCGCGCCACTTCGCCCGACCAGGGCAACTGTTGAGCCGGCGGGGACCTCGAACGAGATATCTTCCAGCACGGTGTCTTCCGTTCCCGGGTAGTGAAAGCTCACGGAGTCAAAACAGATGTTCCCGGCGACGGAACCGCGATTGACTGCTTGAGCTTGATCTTCGTGAGCGCTCTCGGTTTCTTCTTCCAGCAAGTCGAGGACTCGATCCAAGCCTGCCAAGTTGTTTTGGAATGACATGGCGCTGGAGGCGATCGATGCAATCGGGCCCAGTAGCATGGTGAGGTAAATCAGAAACATCATCAGGTCGCCGAGCGTAAGTTGGGCATTTAGAATTTGCCAACCGCCGTAAATCAGAAGACCCGTGGAAGCGACAGGAATGAGCACGTCCCAGATGACTTCAATGATTCGCGTCGCCCACCAGACCATTAACTGTTGTCGTGCTAGTAAGTGCGTGTTGCGGGTGAAGCGATTCGACTCTGTTTTGTTACGCGCGAACGTGCGTACGACTCGGATTCCTCCGAATGTTTCTGTGGTTGCCGCGTCAATCGATTGCCGGCGCTTGCGAATGTCCTTGTAGAGTGGACGAACGCGGTGAATCCATGTTCGGTGTGTTAGCCAAACGGCGGGTAGTAGGCAGAGACCTCCGAGCATGAGTCGCCAATCAACGAGCAGCAGAATGCACAGGCTGCCAATCAACTGGATGATGGCCTGCCATGGGTTGTACAACATGTTGAAGATTAAGTCGGCAATGCCACCGGCGTCTTCGCGAATGAGGCTCGTTGCTCCGCCGCTCTTGAGTTCTTGAATGCGATGAAGGGGCAGCCGCATCGAGTGCTCGAATACGCGTCGTCGGATGTCCGCTTGCACCATGTTGACGGCTTTAGTCGCGAACCAGCGACCCCAGAGATGGGCGCAGGTCTTTAACAGTGCCACCAGTGTGACTCCACCGGCGATTGCCCAGAGGAGTCCCATACGAGAGAGTCCAGCAATGGACTCTGGTGTCCAGGAGGGCAGGGCACGGGGAGGTTCGGTGAGCACGTAGTCGATGGCCAGCTTCGTTCCGGCTGGTGGTATTAGTCCCAGTAGAGTTGAAATCGTGAGCGTACCGAGAGCGATGACGACTTTCGGTTGGTGGACGGCAAGCTGACGCCAGAATTCGCCTAACAGCGTCCAGAACGGGCGATTGCGTTCCCGCGACTGTGATGGAGGCGAGTGCGGATCGCTTGATTCCTGTGTCTCAGAGGACTTGGCGTCTTTGCTCTCGGATGACTTTTTGCGTTTGGTCGCTAGTTCATCAAGGTAGTTTTGGTAGCGTGTTCGGCTTGTATCGCTGGCCATCGGGTGCTCACTAGGCGTTTGTCTGATTCTTTGCTGTCACTATAGGCGGCTTGACCAAGAAAGGCACGCGTCGGGAGGAGAACTCGCCCCATCAAGTTCGAGGGGTCGTGTTCCGGGGTGGCGCAGCGTTTACGCCCAGGTTACCGTCTTGAACCGGTTCCCGGTCAGGAACCAATCAATCGTCTGCGTACCGAACCTGAAAGGATCACAGGTGGTAGCCGTGGGTCTACGACCCACGGAATGAGATTCTATCGACATCACCAGCTAAGGAGTCTGGTGCTGAATGCAAGCTGCTAAGCCGCAAAGACACTGTCAGGGCCAGTGCCACTCCTGCTAAGACTTCGGAAAAGCACCCACGGCAGGATTCGAACCTGCGACCTTTGCTTTAGGAAAGCACTGCTCTATCCCCTGAGCTACGCGGGCGGCGGTTCGCCGATCGATTAGAAATCCCAACCTACAACTCTCTAATATCGATCTTCCAGTGGGTCGGCCTTCCAAGCCAGGTTGGAAGTGTTGGGTGATCGAAGTACGGTGATTGCGGTCGAAATGGCCATGACAAGGACACAGTACGATAGCGTTTCGGCGTGCTTTGGTAAAGAATCGTTGGACGATCTGCAGGGCTAATCAGTTTTTCAAGCAACGCAAAGTAGTTCGGATCTCCGAGCCAAGAATTTGCAGCGTTCCGGCTGGGACAGCCGGGCGACTATCCTGCCCAAACTGAAAAAGTGACTTGCCCTGGGACGATCTGCGAAAGCTCATCAACAAGATAAGACCTTCTCGGTATAGCACCAGATAAGGCGGTAGATTTAGGAAAAAGATGCAAGACTCGACAGGCAAGCAAGCGATCCGGATTCTGGATGCAAACATCAATCGGGCGGCCGAAGGGCTACGAACGCTTGAAGAAGCGGCGCGTCTGTCTTTTCAGGATGAGTTTGGGGCGGGAGTGCTCAAGGAACTTCGGCATCGCCTGGCGAGCGCCGCCGCGCAAGTTGATCGGACAACGCGACTTCAAGTGAGATCGCTGGAAAGTGACGCTGGCGCGGGCAACACCGTGCGAGAAGAATCAACGAGGGCCAGCGTGGACGAGATTGTCATTGCCGCTTGTGAGAGAGTGACACAGTCGCTGCGGCAACTCGAAGAATTCGCCAAAGTTGTCTCCGCTGAGGTTGGATTGGAGTTCAAGAATCTCCGCTATCGTGCTTACGACGACTTAGCGACGCTGGAGCTGCGGTGGCTGTCATCGGCCTGGGATCCGAGTGCTTCGCGACTGTACCTGCTGATGGACTGTTCGAAGCCCATCGACAAGTGCGTGGCTTATGCAGACGCATTGGCAGACTCGGGAGTTGACGTTTTTCAGCTTCGCGACAAGGCAGCAGACGGTGCGAAGTTGATGGCTTACGGGAGAGCCTTGAAGCGAGCGCTGTGCGGAAAAGATAGCCGGTTGGTGATCAATGATCGAGTCGACATCGCGATGGCGACGAAGGCTGATGGAGTTCACTTGGGGCAAGAGGATATGCCAATCGCCGCCGCCCGGTCTCTGGTTGGGCGGAGTATGGCGATCGGAATTTCGACGCACAATTTGGAACAGGTTCAAACCGCCGAAAACGCTGGCGCTGACTACATCGGATGTGGTCCAACTTTTCCGTCGCGGACCAAAGCTTTTACGGACTTCGCGGGTATCGCCTTTATTCAGCAAGTCGCTGGAGCGACGCGTCTTCCAGCGTTTGCGATTGGCGGCATCGAGAACGCAAACGTTGCGGAAGTTAAGGAAGCTGGACTGACACGAATCGCAGTCAGTCAGTCCGTACACGCAGCGGAAAGTCCGATGCAGGCGGCCCGAATGCTGAAGGAAGCCTTGTCGTGATGCGGTAGAGTTTTGGTCGAAGAACCCTACCCGGGCCACGGGGCCCGACCTTCCCTTCGATCCTCGCCAAGAGCTCGGAAGAGGGAAGGTGACGTGGTGGTCTGGAAGGTGAAAGTCATGTGACTCTTCGCGGATGCGTTCGCTTCTCTAAAGCTCTCGGCGGATTCGATCGCTTCTCTAGAGCTCTCCGCGGATTCGATCGCTGAGCGCGTCCAATTCTCCTGGGCGAGCGGCGCCGAGGATTGCTTCAATGATCTCACCTTCTTTGTTCACGAGAACCGTGGTGGGGTAGCCAAAGGAACCGTTTGGCGACAGCATCGAAAATTGTTGTCGACTCATGGCGGTCGAGTCGGCGTAGGTTGGGATCGGATTCGGAAACTGACTCAGGTATTCTTCGGTTTCTTGTTTCAATTGATCGAGATTCATCTCTGCTCCGGGCGAGCAAGAGACGGAAGCGATCACCACGCCTTCTTCATCGCTGAGCCCCGCTACCATCTCTGCGAACTCAGGGAACTCAACTTGGCAAGGTCCACACCAGGTTCCCCAGAAGTGAAGTAAAGTGACTTTGCCTTCGAGGTCTTCGTTCGAAAGTGGTCCATCGGAATGAACCAACGGTTGGAGGTCGATGAGTGGGAGTTTTTCTCCAACAAACTCAGCTCGTGGAGGCCGTCCGATCCAAGCCAACGTAAATAGTCCACAGAGCATAAATAGTCCGATTAGCAGGACGAACAAGTTCCCACGATTCTTCAGACCTCGAGGTCGCTCTTCTGTGAAACCGGGTTCAGGGTTTTGCGCTGTTGTGTCCGTCATGGAAAAATCCTAGTTACATTCGGTTAAGTGGTTTCTGCAAAACCACTCCCAACGCTGCGGATCCGAGCAAGGGTTGGAAGTAAATCTATTATCGCAGGCCTGCAACTGCAGCGAATTTGATGGGTGAATGATGGCTTCAAATAGTGAAACGACTTGGGAAGTTGAGCAGAAGTATTCTGTCGGGGAAAGGCGAAGTCTCGAGAGAGCTCTACAGGCGTCAGGGTTTGAGTTGCAGCGTGAGGAGGCCCACCGGGACCTCTATTTTCGACACCCGTGCCGCGACTTTCGGCAGACCGACGAGGCCTTTCGCTTACGTCAAGTGAATGAGGATTTGGTCGTGACTTATAAAGGTCCACGGGCTGATGCGGAGGTAAAGACACGTCCGGAAACGGAGCTGGGCCTTCGCGCCAACGAGTTTACGGACTGGGTTGGTATGCTCGGGCAACTTGGATTTGAACCGCTTCCCGAAGTAAGAAAATCGCGGCAAGTGTTTGGTTGTGTAGTCGAGGGAAAGCGTCCATTTGTCGTTACTATTGACCAAGTCGAAGAGCTGGGATTGTTTGCTGAAGTTGAATTGTTGGTTCGTATCGAGGCAGACTTGGGGAGTGCACAAGATCAAGTCGTGGAGCTGGCTCATTCACTGGGGCTAAAGACCGTCGAACGCAAAAGTTATCTTGCGCTACTCCTACAAAAACTGAACCACCCGCTGGCTTAGAGACAGTGTGGACGCTTTGGGTTTCGCTGTTTGGCACGCCTCTTGCATTGGTTAGATGTGTACTGGAAAACGATGCTGCCAAGTTGGCAGCTCCTGGAGAAGTTTCAGGAAGTGGTTTCCGCAACACTAACGGGAGACACAAGATGAAAACGCGTAACACTTGCAATCAAAACAGTTTTGACGGTTTTTCACAGGATATGGAGCGAGTTTTTGATTCGTTGCTAGGACGTACGGTAGACACAATCCTACGCCCCGGAACAACGGAACGTTTCGTGCCGTCGATGGATGTCTCGGAGACTGACGAGTCCTTTTTTGTAACGCTAGATTTGCCCGGAGTGAATCCGGAGGAAGTTAGCATCGAAGTCCACGAGGGTAAGTTAACCATTTCAGGCAATCGGGCTGGAAGTGTTACCGGCGAGGGCTTGAAGTTCCATCGTATCGAGCGTAAGAGCGGCGAATTTCAACGCCTAGTGTCCGTGCCGAATGACGTTGACGTCGAGAATATCGACGCAGCGTACGAGCATGGTACGTTGGTCGTGACTCTACCGAAGGTTGCCAAGAAACAGCCGACGAAGATTCAAATTCGTACGTCGAACTAAGGGTAGAACTGGCCAAAGACGGCTCAGCTGTTGAGGCAGCCAAGACCGTTTGGCCCTCAAAGTTGAGCCACCAACATGCCTCAGCTCAATTGGCTTTGAGCTGAGGTTTTTTTGTGGTATCAGTTCGAGAAGGGAGGCATGGCTTAGGCCTCAGTCGGCTCGCGATGATGCTTCGTTGTCGGGAAGACTCGGCGGTTGGAAGAGGCAGGTGAGCATTGCGTCGAAAACTGTCTCTAGTCGACTGAAGTCACGATCTTCGGCTTGGTATTGAACTAGGAACTGCCCTTGCTCGGTTTCTGCTTCCAGCACGTACGCGGTGACGATGAGATCAAGATAGACCCAGCTTTGATGCCAACCATGGAGTTCATTTTCTCCGACGCGTTTGACGACTGCGGTTTCTTCTATTTCGTCGTACTCGTCATGCATTGCCTCTTTGACTTGCCGAACGGCGTTCCCGGGTTCGTAGTCATCGAGTCGAGTGATTGTCAAGAATGCGCCTTCGGGACTCTCGAAGGACACTGAGGCTGATTCGCTTTCTTCGTCCACTTTCCAGTTGTCTGGGAAGAGCATTTGAACGCCGAAATTGTCGTATTGCTTTGGCATAATTCTTCAGGGCACGGGGTGATGCGTTTCTTTTCCACGATGGAAAACTAGTGCAGGGGCTAGCGTGGCAGGCCGGAATCGTGGCCAAACGAAGACTAGCTCTTCATTGCTAGCTTAGATTGTCGAGTTGGACTTTGTCGCGATCGACCGAATTTGGTAATCCCACGCAATGCAGTGCGCAATAGATGGAGTTGAATTCGGTCTTTTGCAGGTACCGCAAATCGTTTTTGCTATTAATCGTTTTTGCCGTCTTGGGGTCCGCACGTGCGAACACCGCTCATTATTTTGATGGTTCTTGGCCTTTGTGCTAGCCAAGGTTGTCGAACGTTGCGAACGAAGCGGAACACACGCAATCTAAGTGCTGCACGGCAGTTGTCCTTGCGTGGTATGGGGCTCTTGGAGCAAGAAAAGCACGAGGATGCTGCGACGCTATTTAGTGAAGCATTGGAGCATAGTTCGGCTGATGAGCGAGCCCACTGGGGGTTGGCTGAGGTTCAGTGGGAGAACGGGAATCGAGAGGAAGCACTGCGACACATGGCTCAGGCTGTTGAGCTGAGCGGGCCGGATGGACAGCAGGACCCGGATTTGATGGTTCGTCTGGGAGAGCTCTACCGGGATGCCGGGGACATGGGTTCGGCTCGGGTGTACGCGGATCTGGCTCTCCGAATTGATCGCCAGCACGCTCTTGCATGGTCCTTGAAGGGAGCTGTTTTGCAAGCACAGAATCAGGCATTGGAAGCCATGGATTGTTTTCAGCGTTCACTCATCCATGATCCCGCCAATTCGGACGCTCGGGTCGCTGTTGCCAAGTTGTATCGTCAACTCGGGCAGCCCCAGCGAGCTCTGGCGACGATTGATTTCTTGTCGGACGGTCACACGGCGGAAGAGGTCCCGGCTCAGGCGTGGATGCTCAAAGGCCTTGCCCTGGCGGACTTGGGAGAGGAATCAGAGGCCAAGATCTGTCTGCGAAATGCGTCACGTTGTGCAGACGTCGATGATCATCCTTTGTTGCTCGAACTGGCTAGCGAGTATCACCGCTTCGGAGACTCGGCTGAGGCCCGAGTTCTGTTGGGAATGGTTATGCAGACTGATCCGCAGAATCGGGATGCGCTGGATTTGCAGACCGCGCTGAGCCAAGCTTTCAGTGGTGAACGGCCTAGGTTAAATAGTTTTCCAGCCGGCAGTGTATCTCCTGTTAATTGAGAGCCTCTTGTTTGCCACACTGGAGAACTCGAGGTACGGTTCCAGGTAGTAGTTTTGGGTAATTAAAGAAAACCCAAATCTGAAACCCGACCCGTTGCGGTGGCTCGTGTTCATACGGTACGGAAACGTCCCATCGAATAGCGACGATCTTCGTTGGGTTTCGTTCGAGGCCGCTGCTTCAGTCCCAGGAGACCGTGAATGACCACTTTTCAAGACGGCAACCAGCCAAGCGAGTTTGTCGATCGTCGTAAATCCACAGCTGGTAGTCCGGGTGCGGAGCGACGGCAATTTGCAAATTCGTATTCGGGAATCTCTCCGGACGCACGTGAATTGGCTGAAGCTATCGACAGCTATAAAGTTCGCAATTGCCGACGCTACATTACTTTCGAAGAAATGCTGAGCGTGATTCAAGAGCTAGGCTACGCCAAGCAGCCCGAAGCGAGTTTCGCTTCTTAAACTGCGACGGATGTGTTGCCGATGGATCGGCGGGACCGTTGGAAGCTCTTTCTGATACCGCCACCGGGCTTCCACGAATTCTTCTGCTCGAGGCTCGGCGCGATAAGGTGACCGAGCGGATTTCTAAGAGTCCGACATGCTATTGGGATGTCAGCAAGTGCGTCAGCCGATCACGCAGGACGAAGCCCAGGATGGCACCTCTTGCGTCGTGAACCAGAGCTAAAGGACACGCATTGGACTGCATGCGGGTCAGTACTTCGACGGAAGAGTCGTCAGGGTCAACCGACAGGACCGGCAGTAATTTCGGTTTTTTGTTTGGAAATAAGGCCGACTCGGAGATCGCCTGGCACGCGAATATGTCTGAACTGCGTTTTGAGTGCACTCCGACGATCCTCTGCTTGTGACGCTTCGCAAGCCGAAGTATCTCTTCGCTTCCGGCGGTTTCGGGAACAACCGGCAAGGCTCGAAGTGGTTGTGCGAACTGACGAATCGGTCTTGTCCCAAAAGTGAATAAGTTCTGTGCGAGCTCGCTTTGAGCAGGCGCTAGAATTCCGGCTGCGTGCCCTTCTGTGAGTACCGACTGAAGTTGCTTGCGCTCCAGACCGTACTTTGCTCGCTGGCTTTCGAGTCGAAAAGCCCATTGCCAAAGCCTTTCAAGTCCTAGGACGATTCCTGCGAGGGGCAAGAACAGGGCCGTGCAAATCATCATCAGTGGAGCGCCACGTTTTGAGAGTGAGTAGGGCGCGTTGTAGTACAGATACTTTGGCAACAACTCTCCGTAAATAAAGAGCAGCGGAGTTGCTAGGACAGGAAGAAGGACTTGAACCGATGTACTCCACTCAGAAAGCACCGATTCGCTAATCAGCACCAGACCAAGGGACACGAGATAGTTGGCGACATTGTTTCCAATCAAGACGGTTGCGACCACGAGTGTGGGCCGGGCGATGAGCCACATGAGGAATTTCGCAATTCGGCTTCCCGACTTCGCGTCCATCAGAAGGCGGACACGGGTAACTCGGTAAAAGCCTGTTTCACTTCCGCTAAAGAAGGCACTGAGAAATATCCCGAGCAAGAGGATTGCGATCATGGTCATGAAGATTCCTCCCGGCCTCGTGAGGTGAGCGAAATCCGTACGAGTATTTGCCCTCGGTCTGCGGCTTCAAGGACTTCGAGCTTCAAGCCTTCAAATACGCAGGTATCACCCGTTTCCGCGAGTCGGCCACGCTGTTCCTGGATCACGCCGGCGATGGTGAGGTTCTGTCTACTCAGATCGCGATCCAAGACTCGCTCGAGCTGACGCAGTTTGGTAAGGCCCGTTGCGAGCCAGATTCCGTCGCTGACTTGTTCGACTTCCGCTCGAGCGAGATCGCTTTGCGAAACGAGGTCTCGTGTTTGAAGGATGGTTTCGAAGATATCTTCGAGCGTCAGGATTCCGATCGAGTCTCCGAATTCATTGACGACGACGGCAACGCGGAGGTCTTCGGATTTCAATTCGATGAGAGCGTCGACTACCGAGCAGCACCACGGCAAGATAACGACTGGCTGCATAAGAGCTCCCAGGTCATTGCCTTGATCTGGGCCGATGGCAGAAAGGTCGATGGCGTATTCAACTTCATGCCCGTCTTCGTCCGTTACTAGCATGTATCCGCTGGGCGGTGTTTCTTCATTCAGTTGCGATACGTGCACGGGAGGGCGGAACGCGAGATACTGACTACGCGGCCGCATCCACTCTTCAGCACGAATTTCTTTGAGCCGGATGACGTTTCTGAGGATCTCGCTTTCGCGTTCGAAGAGGTGCTCGCCCTTGGCTGATAGTTTCACGGCACGATCCAAGTCTTCAATTTCCAGGTAGGCTTCGGTTTCGAAGCCCGGCCAGATCATTCGACGTGACGCTTCATTGACGAGCCGGATCGTTGGCAGAAGGGGATCAGCAATACGCATTGCTAGTGAAAGCGGATAGACGACACAGCGCACCACAGTGACCGGGTACGTTACCGCGAGCGACTTGGGGAGAAATTCGCCGCAGACAATGATCAAGAGCAAACTCAAAACTGTGACTATCGCAGCGTTCGCTTCACCACCAGCCAGGGCGGCTTTAGAAACGATCGAAAAGTAGGCTAAGTTGATCGCCAAATTCCAAAACAAAATCCCCATCAACAACCGTTCCGAGTTGTCGACCAAGCGAAATGCAAGCTGGTCGATTGCTTTACCTGCTTGGAGTTGGCTACGCTGTGCGGGCGTCAGTGAAAAGAAAGCTGATTCGCTACCAGAGAAAAAGCCACTGACGGCAAGAAGTGCGAGCATGCCAGGCAGATACCCCAGTATGTCCGTCACTATATTGGCATCCTATTGGTGTGTGCACGATGCTGGAGATGAGATTCGAAAAGTTGAAGCGTAGGAGGATGCCGAAGCACGGTGCGACGTCGACGCGTCTATCCATCATCGTCCTGAGACCTTGATTTGCCCATCGCAAAATCAAACTCGCTGAGTGCTGGAACGATCATCGCTACAGTTGCGAAACCATAGGCGGCTGCAATCACCGAGAAGACGGTTAGTTCTTGGTTGCGGAGAATGAAACTAGTGATTGCAAAAAAGGTCAGAAATGGAAGTCCGAATGCCGCGAGCCCGATAGCTGGGCTAGGGTTACGGCTGCCCATGGCGACGTAGAGCCCCGTTCCGCCGCCAAGAATGATTGCAAGGAAGGGCGGTAGTTGGCGGGCAAACGATCCGCGGAAACTCATCATGATGAGCATGCAGGTCGCGATTCCTAGGAACAAAAAGAACAGCGTTCCGAGGCTGGTTCCAATCGCGCTTCGTGACTGGGCGTAGATCATCCCGCAGTGGATTCCCAGCATGGCTGAGAAGATGTCCATGACTAATAGGCCTCCGATGACAAACACAAAATTCTCGGTACTCAGTCCCCCTTGGGACCACAGGTAGCCTGCAAGCAGAATCGGCAGGATCACCATTTCCTTGGTGACATAAAGGACGCCTGCTAATTTGCCGATCAAAAACTGGGGTGGAGTTATTTGCGTTGCGAGCAGCAGATCAAGTGCTTGCCCATCGCGCTCGTTTGTAATTGAGTTGACCCCCAAAGCGTTGATCATCACAAAGGACACCGCAAAGAACGGGATCAGGATGCGTGCGGTGACCGGAATCAGCTCATCCGCAAGCCGACTCTGACGCAGGGCGATGCCCGAGTTAATGGACCAGTAGACTCCGGCGACTGCTGCGGCAAATAGGGCGAAGTAGCCTAAACGAATTAGCAGCAGTTTGCGTCCGTAAGCCCAGGTGCACATCTCTCGCCAGAGCACTGGGTTGTTCCACATTTTGCGCGGAGCCCGAACTTTCCAGGTCTTCGACTTCTTGGCGGCGTCGGCCTGAGTAGGGGATGTAGGAGTGGCGTCTGTATGAATTCCATCTGCGGATACAGGAACATCGTAGTTCTCGTCCGGCTCCGGTGCCTGTGGTCGAACTTGCTGCGATGGGTTCCAAACGCGGAGCCGCCAAATAGCGACGCCACAAAAGAGCAACGTGACAACAATGCCAAGTAGCGAATGCGCGATTGGCAGTCCGCCCGGCAAAGGAATCCAACTGAGACTTGGGATAGGCTGGCAGACTTCCCAAATAGCGCGAACAGGGCTGAGGAGGTCGGCCCATTGCGGCGCGATACCTGGTACAGCATCGGCGGCGATAGCTTCGCAAAATACCAGCCACCCGACGATCGTGATCATGGTGATTGCGAGTGTTTGGAATGTCTTTTCACGCCAGAATGCGACCAAGTTGGCAAGCGCTCCGCACCATGACGTGGTAACGGCACAGATCGCCGTAGCCATCAGAACTTGGCTAACGCTGACTCCGCCAAGGATTGCGATTAAAAGTAGCAAGGGTAACGCGGCCAGGATGAGGCTGTAGATTCCGACTAAACACGAACTCAGTTTGCCGAGTACGATTTGGCTACTCGATAGTCTTGTAAGTAGCAGCAAGATGAGCGTGCGTTTGTCTTTCTCATGGCTGACGGCGCTCGCGCAGGTGACTGCGGAGAGAAACATGACGATGATCAACTGCAAAGGCACCACGATCTGGAAGACGAGGGCGCCGAAACGGGATAGGTCGCCAACGTTGCGAACTTGCTGGATTCCAGCAAGCAGTGCCCAGGCCGTACAGACAAGGCTGAAAAGTGCGAGCACGAAGACGATTCGCTGGGCATAGAATCGAATCTTGCGTGGCGCGACGAGCCACTCTCGGGTTAATATGGGACCAAACATGGGTCTTCAGTGCTGTGTGGAATCGAGGTTCGTTCGGACGCTCGGCCATCCCGCCAGAGGGATGACCAGCAAGCTCCATTCTAACTGGGGCCGCAAGAAGCGGAATTGCAGGGCAAGAGGTCCGCGGATTTCAGCCGCCTTGGTGAAGTCCTACCCGTGCTGCAGTCAACGTTGGTACGCGGGTGACTCGTGGGCCAGTTCACCGAGCATGGATTTAAGTTGTGATTCGAGGTCTTCCATAATCGGATCGACCGTTCCTTTGGCGGGTTTCTTAGGGTCAGCGACAATGGCCTTCCCGACTTGGAGTATCGCATGCAGAGGCCGGTGGACTTGGGCATGGTCGTTGACATCCTCGTCAAGTCGTTCCGCAGTCTCCAGTAGACGCGTCTCGGTAGGATCGTCGAGGTAGCCTTCGGGGTAAGCTTCGACGATCTGAGCCGAGTAGATGGCTTCCAATTGGTTCCAAATTTGGTCCCGTTCTGACGATGGGTCGGCGGCCGCGATCAGTCGCGGAACCAATTTTGCTCGGAGTTGCTTAATTCTGGGGACGAGGTCGCCGTCTTGCCGCCTTCCGAGGAGGTCTTCTTCGATGGGGTGCAGTATGCAGTCTACGAGTCTGGTTTTTCGTTCGGACAAACTCCCCGTTTGCGCCCGTCCGAGATACTGCACTTCCTTGACTGTCAGTAGGCCTTCACTGAGGCGTTCTAAGCGACCGACTAAGTCGTGACGTGGAAGTGTCTCGTGCCACGTCAATCCTTTCTCCAAACGCTGCACGACTGGCTCAACAGTTGCCTCGATGTCGCCGCGGAAAACGTACTTGATTGCAACCGGATGAATAACAACTTCTCCGTCGCAATCTCTCTTTCGGCGTTTTGCAGCCGCGCGTGCGAGAAAGCTCACGCCGTCCATAAGAGGCATGAGGCGGTCGTTCGCGCGAAATACGGTGCCTTCGGGAAATAAAATGAGAGGGCGTTCGGCTCGGCCTACGATGTCAATTGCGGTGTCTAGTGAGACTCGGTCGACGCCTTCGCGGTAGACACTGAATCCGCCGCACAATCGCATCGCAAAGGCCTGAAGGCGGTTTTGATGAAACAGATGCCAGCTCGCCATGGCATACACATGGACTTTGGCTTGTCGTGCGATCCAAACCATCGTCAGTGGGTCCGCGTAACGACAATGGTTCGGCGAAAGAATGATGCCACGACCACGTTGGATCGAGTCGGTAAGATTCTCGATCCCGCGGACTTCGTGCGACGCGACGCCTTCGAAGTAACTCAAATAGGCATCGACGAGTTTAAAACGCTGAATGAACGATGGAATCCAATCCCCGCGATGCGGAGAGATGAATTTGTAGGGCTTCTCAACGATGATGTCTTGCATGGAGGCGAAGTTTAACAAGCTCCGCCGTCGCCGACTACTTTGATGTCAAATGTATCGGCGACTACCTTCAGCTACGAATTCGCGTTGGCCGTTTCGACGGTCGAGTAGCCGCGCGGATGAGCTTGGTGCCAACGCCAAGCGGTTTCGACGATTTCAGTAATGCCGGTGTATTTCGGTCGCCAGCCTAGGACTTTCTGCGCGAGAGAGCTATCGGCGACGAGCTCGGATGGGTCGCCAGGGCGTCGGTCTTCAATGGTTGTTGGAATCGGATGGCCGGTGATCTTCCGACACGCTTCGATGACTTCTTGGACACTGTGACCATGTCCGGTTCCCAAATTCACTTGGATGTTGCTGCAGGGTTCGAGCAAATCGAGGGCTCGCAGATGAGCGTCGGCCAAGTCGTCGACGTGAATGTAGTCGCGAATACAAGTGCCATCGGGCGTGGGATAGTCATTTCCGAACACGCCAATTCGTTCGCGTTGTCCAAGTGCGGTCTGCAAGACGATCGGAATCAAGTGGCTCTCTGGATCGTGGTCTTCTCCGATATCGCCATCCGGGCTCGCGCCAGCCGCATTGAAGTACCTTAGAGCCGCACTCCCGAAACCGTAGGCACGCGCGTAGTCGCTTAGTGCGTGCTCGAAGACGAGCTTCGTAAATCCATATGGATTGATCGGTAGCTGAGGAGTCGTCTCGGCAATTGGAATCTTGTCTGGCTCACCATAGGTCGCGGTAGTGCTCGAAAACACGATTCGCCAGACGCCAGCGGCACGCATAGCCTCTAAGAGTTCGAGAGGTGCTGCGACATTGTTCTGGTAGTACATCGCGGGTTGGGCGACGGATTCGCCGACGAGCGCAAACGCTGCGAAGTGCATGACGGCTTCGATCTCACGATCGCGAAGGACTTGAATCAGCTGATTCCGGTCGGCCAGCTCTCCCACAACGAGTTCGGCTTCTTTGACGGCGGCCTTGTGGCCTTTGGACAGGTTGTCGAACACCGTCACAGTGTGCCCATTTCGGGCCAAGCATCGTACCGTGTGTGAACCCACATAACCGGCGCCACCGACAACCAGAACTCGCATCGTTAAACTCTCTCTCTTCGATCCGGTCGGCTCACCGTGCTCTCAACGGGCAAGGAATGACTTGGAATCGTTGCTTTCGATCCGTTAGACCGCTGCCGACTCCAGTTCATCCACGTTTGCGTCCGAGACAACCAACAAGACGCAATGAACCCAACGTAAACTCTCTCGACGTAATATCGTCCGCCCTGCATTCCACTTTCGCATCAAATCGTAGAAATGCCAAGTAAGCTATCCAAACTTCGGCAGCAAGGCGGCGGTGTTAAGAAGCAAGCCGAGGGCACCGAGTCTCTGACTTGGAGTGAGAAGTTCATTGACTACATCCGCAGCGAATGCCATCTGGCGGAGAATACGGTCGAGGCCTACGGACGAGACATCCGCCGTTTTCTTGCTTGGAACCGCAAGAGACCACTCTCTAAGGTGACTTTGTCCCACTTGAGCGGGTTTGTGGAATACCTGCAGTCGCAGGGCCTGGCGGCATCCTCGATTTCGCGCGCCATCGTTTCCACACGCATGTTTTTCAAGTTCTTGCAACTTGAGTCGGTCGTGAAGGACAATCCATCCGAGCTCCTGGCGACCCAGAAGACTTGGGAACGCATTCCCAAAGCGATCAACTCTTCGGCCATCGATCGTTTTCTGCAAGCTCCCAACGCAGACGATATTTACTGCATCCGGGATAAGGCAATTCTCGAGTTGCTGTACGCAACCGGGTGTCGTGTCTCTGAAGTATCCAACCTATTGCTCGCCAATCTTAGCTTGGCCGAAGGGTACTGTTTGGTCGAAGGTAAGGGCTCGAAGCAACGGATGGTGCCCATCGGCGTCACAGCTCGCGACTCTATCCGAAGCTATCTCGATGATCTGCGGCCTCAACTGTTGGGCACTCGGACCGCAGAGGAGAGTCCTTGGGCGATTCTTTCGCGTTCTGGGAAACGCTTGCGGCGCGAGGCGATTTGGGAGTTGGTCAAGCGTTACGCGTTGAGGTCGGGCATCGACCCTTCGGTGAGCCCACACACGTTGCGTCATAGTTTTGCGACGCACATGTTGGGTGGCGGAGCTGACTTAAGGCAGATTCAAGAGTTGCTTGGGCACGCCAGTATTCAGACGACGCAGATCTATACTCAAGTCGATACGTCGCGTCTCAAGCGTATCCACGAGCAATACCACCCAAGAGCCTAGCTAGCCTGGTCGCCGCGTTCGCAGTGGGAGCGGCCGGAGCCCTTCGGCCGAGATGGGACTAGCTAAGAAGAATTGAGTTGGCTTAGCGCTGCGGAGCGAATTTGACTCGGTCAATGAGCTTCACAATATCATCGCCGCTGCGATAACCGGTGACCGCAGTGATTGCTTCGATAACGTGTACGTAATGCAAGTCGTAGTCCAAGTCGATTTCGACTTCGGGACCTTCATCGTCGCTGGGGCCATCGGGATCACCGACCATTTGAACAACTTGGCTACGAAGTTGTTGCCAGTCAGTACCGAAGGACAAGTTGTCATTCAGCACAATGTCACTAAGCTCGCCTGAGCCGTTAGATTTCAACCGCAGCTTGAGAGGCAATTCAGTTGAATCGCTCGAAGCGCCCGAGCCAGGTGCAGGCATTTTGATATTGAAATCACCTTCCTGCGCACTGATCTTGAAAGTCATGATAAAGAACACGAGCAGCAGGAACACGATGTCAATCATCGATGTCATCGGAAGCTCGTTTTTGTCGTCGGAACTATGGCTTCGGAACTCCATTAGATTTCCTCCTTCACACGCAACGCGAACTTCTCAAAACCAAGTTCTTGGCACTTGTTGATTAGATCCTGGACTCGTCCGCCGGGCGCAGTACGGTGGCTGCGAATAATGATGTTCGCATCGGCGGCCGTTTTGCCTTCGAGTTTTAGCAAGGCGATTTCAGGTTGTAGTCGGGAACGCATGGCTTCGATGGCGACTTCATCACCGCCAATTACGACGGCGTCTTCGCTCGTTAGGTGCACGATGATCGGAAAGTCGATTGGCGTGTCGACAGGTTTGGCCAGTTCGCTGGTGGGTAACTTAACTTTGTCGTTCTGCTCGCTTTGCGAGAAATTGATCAGGACCATAAAGAAGGCGATCAATTGAAACGTCATATCGATCATTGGCGTGAGATCGGCTTCCGCCGCACCGCCTGATTTCTTTGCGATACGCATGGGTTAGCCCTCAAATCGTTCTAGCAATTCTTCGCTGGTCACGCCGACTTGCATGGTGAGTCTCTGTACGCGGTTGCGAAGAATGTTGTAGACCGCGATGGCCGGAATCGCGATTGCGAGACCAGCCAGTGTCGTGAACAAGGCTGTCGAAATGTCCATCGCCAACTGGCTGGGTTTCGGTGTGGAACCTGAGGTCGCGATCGTGCGGAACGCGCTAATCATCCCTTGCACAGTTCCAAACAGGCCGATCATGGGACTAATGTTTCCAATCAGTGCCATGTAGCTCAGATTGTGATCGATTTTCATCGTCTCTTCTTCACCGATCTCCTGCATGGACTCGATCGCTTGGCTGTGCCCTCTGTCCAGTTTTGAAAGTCCAGCAGCGACGACTTGGCCTAGAAAGGAATCGTCGGTTCGAACTAATTCTGCTGCGCCTTGGGCGTTTCCTTCGCCAAGCTGTTGTTCCACTCCTTCAATCAAGTCGGGAGGGCAAATGTTATCTTGCCGGCAGGCCAAAATGTTCATCACGATGAGCGTGAGTAAGGTGATGGAAAGAGCGAAGAAGATGACTGTGTAGGGAATTCCAAGGGCTAGAAAAGTCCAGGCCAGCAAGTTCGAAGGTGCTTTGGCCCCTTCGTCCTCCGAAGCTCCCGCACCGGGAGCGGGAGCTGCCCCGCCTGCGGCCCCATCGTCGCCAGGCGCGGGGTCGTCGGCTCCATCATCGAGTCCCAGCTCGGCAGCTAATTCGGCGTCGTCCTGAGCAAGAGCTCCGCTGGCAGGGATGACGAAAGTGGTCAGTAGCACTGCGAACAGCACTCCAATGAAACGACTGTAGGCTTTGCGGGAGTCGGCGTTTGCGAGTCTCCGAGGGCTCATCAGAAATGTCATGCTTATCTCCGAAGTAGTGCGCGATTGCGCCTATGTTGAAAAGTAGTGTTTTGGGGAAGGAGTGGTCTTTGGTGTTACAACTGCGCCCAACTGCTCGTGGCATACTGCGTTGCCAATTGCCGTCCGGCCTCAGCGGCCTTGGTCGGGTTACCGTATTGAGTCCACAGCGCCTTCAGGTGGTAGAGGGCTTCTGCGTGGGCATCGGCCTCACCGAAAAACAGTAGATCCGTTTGCAAGTAGTGGAACAATGCCTCGGTTGGTTTATTCAGCGCAGCATAGCACGCACCCTTGGCGTTGCTTATTCGAGCATAAAGCTGCTGATCAGACGACTCAGTGGCCGCAACTAGGTTGTCCAGACGCTTCAAAGCTTCCTCGGCCTTGCCAGCACGTTGATCGCAAATAGCGATGCCGACTTTCGATAAGTTCTGTAGCCGTTTCATTTCCGCTGACGAGCTCGCAGCACCGGAAAGCTGAGTGAATCGCTTACGAGCTTCGTCGTCCTTTTTTTGGGATAGCTCGACCATTCCGAGCTGAAAAACGCCCTTGGCTTTCGTGACGTCGTCGGTAGCTTTCAGCATCACCGAGAAGAAGCTGCTGGCTTCAGTGGGCTTGCCAATTGACAAGTGCAGTTCGCCGAGCATTTCTCCCACGTCGAACAAGTGGTGCGTATTGCGATTGGTAGCAGCCAGAGCTCTGAGACCTTTGATAGCCGCCGCTCGGTCACCTGCACCAGTGAGTGCTAGCTTGCCCTCGCAGTACCAGCGGTAGAACTGGACGTCTTCCTTTACTGCTTTGCTCTTGGCGGCTCCCGCTCCAATCTTTTTGATCTCCTCCAGAGCTTGGTCGTATTGCTGCTGGATGACTAGATCACGTGCGCGTTCCAATTCGCGAGGCTCTCCATCAAAGGCAATTTTGAGCACATCGCTCATCGCATAATTCTGATTCTTTCCCCGGACTGCGATGACCGCTTTGGTTGGCGAGAGCGACTGGATTTTGCCCGTCGCCGGAACGCCGTCTTTGGGATAGACGCGATCCGCGGCCTTTATCGGACTCAGCATCAGTAAGCAAACGCAGGCAAAGGACGCTGCGCGAAGCAACTGACTGTTGGCTTGCTTTGTAGGGCTAATCCACATCTCTCTGGAACCTGTTGATGAGTGTGAGTAGATCATGTTTGTTGTTCTGGCTGACGCGAGTTTCGTCGAGTGTTGTTCGTGGGTTATTCACGTTTCAGGCCTGCTAGGCCCGTAGTCGGTTTGCCGAGGGCCTTCTCAATGGATTTGAGTAGCAAGTCGTAGCGTTTCTTTAGTTTCGGCCCGCCGAGTTCGGGATACAGAGTGGCCGTTGCTTTGATCGATTTTTCTGCGCGTTTATACTCGTCGGTCTGTTTTTTAGGATCCTTCATTCCGCTGGCGAACTTGTAGCGGCTTCTGCCTAGCTCGAAGCGAGCTGTATAGAACTCGTCGACAAGATCCTTGTTGCCTTCAACTTGTTGAGCAATCTTGCCCCATCCCCAGATGACGTATTTGCGTGTCTTGGGATCACGGCGACCGCCAGCGAATGCAGCTTTATAAAAGCCAAGGTTGGACGCATCGGCCCATGCTTGGTAGGTTCTCGCGGCTTCAATCTGGACAGGTAAATAGCCTTGTTCTTTGCCCAGAACGTCCGCCAGTGTGTCGATGGCTCCCTTGAAAGAGCCGGCACCCCTGTACGCCTTGGCAAGCGTCAACTGCACTCGGATGATTGCTCCGTCGGCGATGAAGCCCGGGGCGTTGCGTTCCTTTTCCAATATTCCGTTCAGGATTGGCAGCGCGTTCTCATACGCCTTCTCGGCGACTGATTGACCGCTAGCGTCTTGGTCCATCTCTTCGGCGATCGAGACGAGCGTGTCTGCTGCCCAGTATTGAGTATTAAACGCTTCCGCCTTTCCGGCTTCGCGAGCGAGTAGAACCATTGCCCCGGAGAGACGCTTGCGTTGGTTCGCATCCTTGGCTTCGGTGACTTGGGTCTTCAGATCACTGGCAAGTGCAACAAAGATCCCCGTGAGGGTCTTGGGGCCGCTTGCGTCTTGCTTGGCCAGGTCTTGCAGCGATTTGATGTAGTTGCCGGTTTCAGCTATGGCTTGAGTCGTCTTGAGCGAGCCAGTCGCAAGCTGATTGATCGACAACTGAATTGCCGAACGGTAGCTGTTCATCGCGGCTTTGACACTAAGTTTGTCTGGCTGACTTTTGAGCAACTTGATTGGCGAAGCACTCGAGTTCAGGAGGAGCTTGCTGGCTTCGTCATACTTGCCGTCTGCCATCAGTAAGCGAGATAGAGCGTTGATGGCGTTGACGTTGGAGTCGTCTAGGGCATCAACGTTGAGCGACCGCGTTGCAACAGTCAGAGAGTCTTGAGCGCGTGCTTTCAGCTTCTTCGCTTCACTGCTGCCTTCGCCCGATTTCTTCTTTTCATCCAGGTAGCGGTTGTAAAAAGCGATACCCGCGTCGCGTCGGAGAACTGCCGCGTTCTTACCTTCGGTCGGTGCGAGAGCTAAGTACGCGTCGACCTTATCCCATTGCTGGTTCACGAGTGCGAGTTGTACTAAGGCGGATGCTGCGGCCGAGGCTTCGCTGGCTTCCGGCCAAGTTTCGATGAGGTATTTGGCGAAGGGTTCGAGATGGCCGGTTAAGGCAGACTTGATGTCGGGCGTTGCGGTCCGCAATAAATCGCTCAGCGCACTCAGTGAAACGGCGGCCGCGTTCAGCCCTAGGTTTGTCTTTGGGTTCTCGCGCGAAAGCAGCTCGCCAACTGAAAGAGCCTCCCACGGATTGCCCAGTCGCAAGTGAAGATAAGCCAGCGAGAAGCGGGCTTGTTGCAGAGCGGACAATTCGTCTTCGGTGGTATGCAAACGCAGGCCTTCTCGCAATAAAGCGAGCGCCTGCCTGCGGCGCATGGCAATCGAGTTCTCGAGTTCGGTGACTTGTTCCTTCTCACCTTGATCACGGAGGATTGCCATTCCAAGTGAATCGCTCTCGGCTTGATCGATTCGCTTTTGGGCTTCTGCAATGGCATCTTCGAATGACTTAACCTTGGGAAGTTCGGTAGGCGTTTCGTCTGCTTGTGCTTCCACACCCAAATCGGCAAGCAGCTCGCGTGTCGCATCGAGATGAGGGCCCTTGATTCTTAGGAGAGATCTGAGGTCTTCTCTTGTGCGGCGAATCAACTGACTGGCGACTCGATCATCGGGGTCGTTTTTCTCCAGGAGTTTTGCCTTGGCGATGCTCAGTCTGGCAAGCTCCAGTTTGAGTTCGACGGTTTCGATCGTCTCTCGTTCGTTTGGCCTCAACGCCGCAAGCCACTTTTTCGCTCGCTGGATCGCTGGATTGAATTTATTTTCAGCCGCGAGTAGCCCCATCAGTTCTTTGATCGCCATAGATTGCAGGGGCCGCAGGATATCGACTCCTTCCAGGTCAGCCACGCGTTGGAAGCCATCGATCGCGTCGCTGGGCATGCCGAGCTCAGCCTGGATATTGCTTCGATAGAAGAGAGCGTAGTTGCGAACTCCGACCATTCGCTGCTCTTTCGAGTACAAGTCGCTGAACATTTTCAACGCTTGGCTTAGATCTTTTTTGCGTTCCTTGCTGTTGGGCGCCTTGGCTCTCCCACGTTCTTCAACTGATTTCGCAGAAAGCAGTTGAGCTTGGCGAACGTCTTGTTGCACTTTTTGCCGATAGGCGACAGCTTCTTTGTCATTTGGGTCAGTTCGGGCCCCCTTCATCTTCTCCAGGATTTGAGCCAGTTCTTTAATCGTGCCTTCGAACAGCTTGTGAGCTTCATCGTAGAATCGTGCTGCCTCGGCAATGCCTTTTTCATCCGCCTTTGGATCCGACTTGCGTGCGATGGCCTTGGCTTCTTCAGCGCGCTGCAGGAGAAGTTCGCCGATCTTGATCCGAGCCTCCCCGCGGCGTGGGTGACCCTTCTTGGCGTCGACAAAGTTGCGGAGTGACTTTTCGGATTGCTCTAGCTTGCGGGCTCGCGCCGGGTTCGAAAGCGGCAGCAGCGATGCAGATTGATACTCCAACATGCCACGTTCCAATGCGATGTTGGCCTTCAGCCCGGGAGCTAGGCTCTGCTTTCCTTCCAAGAACGTTAGGTAGTCGAGTGCGACATCAAATAGTTGCTCGGCCTTCAATCGCTCGAGGAATTTGACGGCGGGATCTTCAGCCAAGAGGCCGCCGGTCGTGCTCGACCAGAGAGCCACGCAGGCAACAAGAGCCACGAACTTCGGCAGGAAGTAGCCGTGGGGGTTCGGGCCGCGGGTGCGGCAGGGCTGTCTACGGATACGTGTGCTTCTTGGCATAACTTCCAACGCGTTTCTAAGTCCAAGCTTCCTAATCGTGCGGGCGTGACATTCGCTTTGACGACGGACGGGTGCGTTTGCAGATTGACGTTTTTCTCGGAAAGAGAGCTTGCGTCGTTCTGGCGAACGTAAGTCGGCTGTCAGGGCAAATTGTGTGCTGGCTCTTAGCAAAAAGTACTCAGGACTCGCAGGCCTATCTCCCACTAAGATCCGCACGCGTGTCCGGAAATCTTTACCATCGTGAGGGATCCGCCATCGCAATACGATCTGCATGTTGGCGTGAAGGAACGCCTAAACACAAATCTACCACCTACGTGACTGCAAAACTACGCTCAGCGAAGCGTTTGTAGTCTCAGCGGTGAACTGACGTACGATTGTTACAGCAATCGTTACCGCAACTTCGCTCGACATCAATTCAATCAGGCTTTGGCTGGTGAGGAGTATGAATACTTGCGTGCTCGAGTCCTTTGGAGTGCCACTAGTTGGGAAGTTGTTTTCGAAATTCTGTGAAAGAACTTCATCTGCCTCGGTGGCAGAACCTCTAAGGACTGGTGGACCTATATTTAGGATCCAGGCGAGTCGCACGATGCACAAAAAAGAAAAGTATAGGAAAAGGGTGCGAACCCAGCCGGTGTGTCAATCGATTCTGCAATCAGCGGAATAGATTGACTCGGACAGTCCATGTGATCCGTTACAATTTCAGGGTAGCCTGCTTGGCGGACATTCTCAAGTCTTCGGGTCGCCATATTCTAAGTTCATGTTTTCAGTGACCCCTCTTACGGGCAGGGGAAATAGTGGGAGTGTATTTTGCGATTGAGGTCCGACAGATGGTATTCCTCGGATGGGCAGAGACGAAGCAGGACTCGGGTTGAACGTCAGCAAGTAGGCTCACGTCGATTGATATCGATGTGCTTCCTGCTGGGGCTCGTCGTTCTTCTTATGCAACGCGTTTCCGACCCGAGGTACATTGAGCGAGGGTTCAAGGCACTCGGTGTCCCCTTCGAACTGGCTGACCCGGATGCGAACGCGAACCAGCGCAATCGGATCACCGCGACGGCTACCCAGCAGGCTTCGGTAAGTTCAGCAGACACGGCTGAACTGCGTGAAAAGAGAGTTTTCGAATCGGCGGTCCGTGATTTGATTCCGCGGATCGTTGACGACTGGACTGTAGCGGACCTGGACGATTTTGCTGTCGAGTGGTTCCGGCTCAAGCGGGCGGACGTCAAGAACGATTCCCTGGGCGCTGAGGAATTGCCGGATTCCAATATATCGACTGGCGACAGGAGGCAGCAGCTTGCGAGCCGTTTGCAGGAACAGGCGGACAGTACCCTGAGTGCCATTCGTGGATCCATCCGAAGCGAAGGCACGTCCAACTCGGAGGCGTTGCTATGGATCGGCGCTCTTGAGCGTTTCGAACGCGAGTTAGATCAACTTTGGGTACAGCTCGAGTCCTCTGATTCGGTGGTAGAGGCGGGATTCGTTTCACCGCTGATTGTTGAGTGCTTGGTAGGGAAAGTGGATCAGCGACTCATTCAAAGCATGAGTGATGGAACGCCTTGGCGTAGAGCAGAGCAAATTGCCTTTGCGCGACTGCTTGAAATGCAAAATGATTCGCATGACGGTACTAGCACCGTTGGGCTCATCAACACTCAGCAGCTAGAGGCAGAGTCGGAGACGCGTAAAGGTACTTCGGTTCGTTTTCGAGGTTCTGTGCAACGGATTGAATCCGTCGAGAATGAGTCCTCTTTTGGCGTTGATCGCTATTGGGTGATTTGGCTGCGTGGGGTAGATCGGGCCCTGCAACCGGTTGTCTTGTACACTCAGAATCCGATCGCCAGCGAGCTTGAATTGGCGTGGTCTTCGGAGGCCAAGCCAGAGATCGAAGCTCGTGCCATCGTAGGTAAACGTTTGGCTTACGCGTCGGCGGGCGGCGTTGAAGTGGCTGCGACATTGTTTTCCGATTCGCTGACGCGCATGCAGGCAACGGGAAATTCGAGTGCAGCCGACACGTTTGTGAGGCAGCCGATGATCGACGAACTTTTCTGGGCTCTCGGGTTGGGCGGACTCGCGGCTTTCGCGGTGCTGCTGCCGGTTCTTCGGCGTTGGCGGAAGTCGCCAGTCACGAGAGCCAAGTCAGTATTTGGCAGCCAGTTCGGTGAGCGTTTGCGATCGAAGAAGCCAATGGTCTTTTGGTTGGCCGGTGCGCTGTCGATGAGCTGTCCGTTTGTCTCAAATTGTCCAGTCGTGCTTGGGCAATCGCAGACACCGATTTGGGCCAAGGAGAATGCGGTCGACCAACAGCGGCTGCGCCTACTCGCGGAACGTCTCGACAATGGGATTGGGCAGGCAGACCGAACGGATGTGTCGAACTATCTTCGAGATCGGAGCGGCGACTTTCCTGATGGTTTGCTCAAGATGTTGGATGGGTTTTCCAAGTTCGGTTGGAATCGCATCCCAGGTGGACTGACCGTGGATCTCGAGGCTGCTGGATTGCGGTTCCGTCGCTTCGAGTTGAAAGGGCTAGTACGTTTTGCGAGTCGAGTTGGTCTGACTGAATCACAGAGCGCCTGGTATCAATCAACCAACCGAGATCGTGTCTACTTGATTGGCGTACAACAGGAGCAGGCTGCAGATACCGCGGGGGGCCGCGAAGCGATGGGAATGCAATTCGTCTTTAGCGGTGCGTTGCCTCAAGCATGGCTAGAGGCCGCCAGGTTGAAGCAACCGGTTCAAGTCTCCGGAGTGGGTGTCTTCGCGAGTCGAGCTGACGAGGTGCCGATTTGCGTGTTAACGGAGTCCGTTTCGTGGCGTCTTGGTGCGAATGATCTGAAGCTGGGCGTACAGCCTCAGTTGCCCGAGCACTGGACTCGGCTGGCGGAGGCGGGTTGGGATTTGGCCTGGATGGATCGCATAGCCGAGAACAGCCAGCAACGACTCGCAGCCGAAGAAGCGGAGGGTTTGTTTTCGCTGATCCGATTGCTGAAAGAGAAGCGGGCAACGTTGCAAAGTGGCGAAGTGCTGCCGCCGATGCAGGCGTTGGCCGATTCTACGAGCTCTTTCGGAAAGCTGGTTCGTTGGCCAGTGCGGCTGGTTTCAGCTGCGGTCGTTTCAGTCGAGGACGAGGAGCTCGCCAAAACGCTCAATGCAAATCGGTACCTACAGTTCGATGGTTTCGTCGACATCGGCAACCAGGTGGTCAACTATCAAGCCGGCGATGGGCGGGTACGGTTTGAGCGGGAGTTTCCTGTGACCGTGTTAGCGGCTTACGAAGAGCAGTGGATCCCCGAGGATTTGCGTGGGACGAACACGCTGGCTTGGGACGTTGGTCGCTACTATGAAGCCGAAGGACTGTACTATCGGCTGTGGTCTTATGAGTCAGAGTTGGTTCAGCGTCAGGATGCGGGTTCGAGACAGGCGTCGCCTTTGGTGCTGGCTTCGAAACTGAGCCCGATCATGCCACCAAACTCGGGCAGCGGTGCAGGGGATATTGGCTGGTTTGGTTACGCACTGTGTTTGGCAACCTTGGTCATCTTAGGCTCGGTTCTCTATTTGGCGACTCAGCGAGATCGCCGCCGCCATCGTTGACTTGGAACCGGGCGACGCCTTCTTGACGGTCCACGCTGGAACCTCATACTCACGACGGAAATGTCTGTCCAATCTCCCGAGGAGTCAAGTGATATGCGTCGCGCAAAAATTACGATCGTTGGTGCTGGAAATGTTGGGGCAACTTGTGCCCATTGGTGTGCGGCTGCGGAACTCGGGAATGTCGTCCTGCTCGATATTCCTCAGACTGAGGATATGCCAAAGGGTAAGGCCTTAGACTTGATGCAATCGTCACCGATTATGGGCTTTGACAGTACCGTTACTGGGACGACGGACTACGCCGATACCGCAGGCAGTGACGTTGTCGTAGTGACTGCCGGAATCGCTCGAAAGCCAGGCATGAGTCGCGATGATTTGCTGGCGACAAATGCAAAAATCGTTGGCTCCGTTTCCGAGCAGATCAAGCAGTCTTCGCCGGATGCGATCGTGATCTTGGTCAGTAATCCACTGGATGCAATGGTTCAGCGTGCATTGCAAGTCACCGGCTTTCCTTCGAATCGAGTCGTCGGGCAAGCCGGAGTGTTGGACACCGCCCGATATCGTACGTTCCTTGCGATGGAGCTGGGAGTTAGCGTTGAAGACATCTCAGCGCTTCTGATGGGCGGACATGGCGACACCATGGTTCCGATGCCAAGCTGCACGTGTGTCGGAGGTATTCCGGTTACACAGCTCATCGAACCGGCGCGACTCGAAGAGATTGTGGATCGGACGCGAAAAGGTGGTGCGGAAATTGTCGGCTTACTGAAGACGGGTAGCGCGTACTACGCACCCGCGGCGGCGACCGCTCAGATGGTAGAAGCGATTGTCAAGGACAAGAAGCGTTTGATTCCATGTGCGGCCTACTGTGACAAGGAGTACGGGGTAGGCGGCTACTACGTAGGCGTACCTGTGATTCTGGGGGCAGGCGGAGTCGAGAAGATCATTGAGTTGAAGTTGAATGAGACCGAAACTGCCGATTTCGAAAAGAGTGTTTCTGCAGTCAAGGAACTGGTCGCAACAATGAAAGAGCTAGTTTCTGCGTAGTCTCATTGTTGCATCGAGCTACGACTTCGTTCCAAGAAATCAAAGTTTGTAAGTTTGGGCAGTGGCTAAGAGTCCTGGCCAACTCGTTTCGGCTGCACTCGTTTACAGCAGTTGTTTTTTGATAGCAATTGTGGAGCAGAATTCGTGGTGGACTCGACTTCACTGTGATTGCTGAAGGCAACGGATTTTGAGGAACTTACGGAACGAGATGCTAGCGTCGAGCGAATCTACGGAGAACTTTTTTGCTCGCCAATGATGACGTTGACTTTCGAAAGTCGCGAGCTTAAAAACCTACCCGTAATCACCAACGCCCACTTTCCTAGCGGATCGTCGCGGTGTTGTTTTAGATGCTGAACAGCATGTGCTTGTACTCACAAGCACTGCGATTGTTTTCCGCATCATACCGACTACCCAAAAAAGGTTGGCGACGAATGCGAAACCGTCTAGGTAGCTCCACGGGGCACACTGGTAGTATCGATGAGTTGCAAATTTCCGAATATCAAGATCAGTCCTCAGGCGACTCTCTGCTCGAACAGCAGATTTGCTTGTTCGGACCAGAGTCATACGAAGCTAGGTATGATTATCCGCTAGTTGTTTGGCTTCACAGTGCTTGCAGCTCCGAGTTTGAGTTGGAAAGCGTGATGCCGCAACTTAGCCTCCGCAACTATGTTTCTTGCGCACCGCGAGGTACCTCGAGTTGTGACTCCGAGGGCAAGTTTTTCGACTGGTCGCAGACCGCGGCAGGTACTGCGATTGCTGAGGAAATTGTTTTCGAAGCAATCTCGCTCGCAAGCCGAACTTTTTCGGTCGCTTCCGATCGGATCTTTCTGGCTGGTTTTGGCGGTGGGGCAACAATGGCTTGGCGAATTGCGTTGCGTTATCCGCAGCGATTCGCAGGAGTTGCTGCCATTTGTGGCGATTTCCCACACCGGAATCAACCGCTTACGAACTTGCATGCTGCACGCAAGTTACCTGCGCTATGGATGTACGGTGAAGACTCGCAGACTTGTGGGACGGATCGAGTTTGCGAATCACTATCGATCATGCACTCGGCCAATTTGAAAGCAGATATTCGCCAATATCCTTGCGCCGACGATCTACTGACGAATATGTTGGTGGATATGAATGGTTGGCTTATGGAGCGAATTACTCATCAGCCAGCCAGCTCAGGTCAAGTTGCCAATGAGAGTTTCTCGCGAAACTAGCTGCTGCCGTCTCAGCTGCGTCGTCAGCATCATTTGCATTCGCATTACACCGTCACCGTGGTTCAGGCAGAAACTCTGCGTCCGCGGTTTAGACAGAGCGTAGGCCGCTCGCCCAGCTGCAATTTTCTCGGCCACCATCTCTCGGTTTTCTTTTGGTCTTCACCTCGTAGCAGGGGATTGACTACACCCACGTGTAGTCAAAGGAAACAACCTGCAGGAGGCGATAATGACCACTCTACGAACCTTTCCAATGCCCGGCGATGCTGAGGAAGTGAAGTCAGGGATTGAGCAGTACTGTGAAGCCTACTTTGAGCAACGGTGTATTCGAGTTGAACAGTTCACCGTAGAGGTTGATGTTGATGTTGAATCGCCGCTTTCATCAGATCAATCGAGTTGGTTGTGGGAGAGGCTAAATGTCCTGCTCGTGCACGCCTGCAAAACCGGCGTTCAGATCGATGAGGTCGAGGTGGAACTGGTTGAGGCAAGCGGCGTCTTTGACATCGAGCTCTATGTGTCCTCCCAAAAGACCCTTTCTGGTACGCGAACAACCTGGTCCCGTGAATTTTCGAATTCTGCGTCGGCAAGGGGCGGGGCTGTTGACTGTGTCCCTTGTCCACAAGGCGGAATGTCATGGCGAGCTCGTATCGCCTTTGCACCTCAGGTTCGACGCGTTGCATAAGACAAGCTCAGTGCTAGTTTGCTGTCAATCGGCAGGGTTGAATTGCTATTGAAGGCCAAAGCTAGTGGCATCTAGTATCCGGCATTGAGTCCAGAGATAGAGGCTTAATATTGTTTGACTTTTCGGATTAGCTGAAGTTTGCGATTCGTGAGGCCGAATTTTTCAACTATGCGTTTTCGCTTCAGTGGTAGACCGGTATGGATGCTGGCTATTAGCTGAAAGCCGACTCGAGTCGGATGGCGGAGCGTACCAATAATTTTCGCATCAGTCGTCGAAGGATCGATGAGCATGTACCGAAGCATATCTGCAACCTCGGGTTACCGAACACGTCGAAGAACCGAGATTAAGTCAGTCCTACCGGCTGTGGTTGCCATCGTTGCGTTAACGACTCTGAGTGGGTGTAAGACACTGAGTTGGAAGCCATCCGGCAAGCTCTTCGCTTGGGGAAAGGAACCCAGTGGGCCAGCAGAAGGCGCTGAAGGTCTAGTCCTTCCAACAAGCCCTGCCACAAAGTACTCTCCGACGGCAATGGCCTCGCTCGGAGCAAAAGAAGGTGCCAGTGCTGCAACGCAAACGCCTAGTTCACCTTATGGTTACACCGGCCAAACGACTGGCACGCCGAAAGCTGGACTCGCAGCTCAAGCGAATGGCTATCAAACAGGTCCATACCAGATGGGATCCTCTCCGGCAGCGGGTACTGGAAGCCCTGGAGCCAATCTAGCGTACACTGGGAAAACAACTTTCGGCAATAAATCGGTTCCGCCGGCGATGTCGAATCCCTACGGTGGCCCCGATGCATTCGGCGTAGCAGGCGGAAGTAACGTTGATGTCGCACTGCCAAAATCTGTGTCGCAAGCCTTGTCGCAGAACAAGACAATTCCATCAGCCTACCCAGCGTTGCCGAATGCCGCCTCAGTTGCGGGAGGTACAGCGAACATTCAAGCTGCGACTGGGGCGTCGACTCCAAAAGTGAGTCTGCCTTCTTACACAACGCCGGCGCCCTCTAACGCGACAACTGGAAACTCGTCCGCAAGCTATCCATCTATGCCGAGCGTTGGTGCAAGTACCAAGCCGGCACCTAGCGCTTATTCTGGTGTTTCTGTGGGTGGTGCTGCAGCGACTGGGATTGCACCAGCCACTGAGCAAGCAACTACGCCCAGCTCAACAACGACTCCGTTCACACCTGGAACCACAGGGCGTCCGAATCGTTACAGCTTTGGCAACTAGCTGAAACAATTTGAGATTGTTTTACGATCTCGAAAGACTGTTTAGTCCCACAGGACTTCTTCGGCAGAAAAGACTGGGCCTTCAACGCAGGTTCGTTTGTAGTCCCAGTCGTCTGGCGTGCCGATCTTGGCGACGCAGGTAAAACAGATACCAATTCCGCATGCCATCGGGGTTTCCAGCGACACTTGGCAGGGAACGGAGAACTGTTCCGCTACTTTGGTCACTGCCTCCATCATGGGCTCGGGGCCACAGCAGACAATTCGGCGATCGTTGGCTTCAGCCGGTTCGTTTGTTTCAAGCAAACGCTGAAGTGAATCCGTAACCAACTCTGCTTTGCCGGCGTAGCCGTCCGGGTATGTCCCATCCTGTGAAGCGATGTGAACTTCGCAACCAGCCTCTTCAAATTGGGCTAGGCCAGCCAGGTAGCCCGCACTGCGTACTCCATAGCAGAAGCTAACTTGCTTCGCATAACCACTGGTTCGACTAGATGCCCCGAAGCTCTGTTTCCCAAGTGCCTCTCTGGCAAGCGCCAGAAAGGGTGTTTGGCCGATGCCGCCTGCGACCATGATCAAGTGGTCGACGGCTTCCGGCTCAAAACCGTTTCCAAGCGGTCCCCACACAGCGACCGTGGAACCAGGTTGCAACTGAGCCACACTTGTCGTGAGCTTACCCTTCACGACGTAAACCAAATCGATCCAACCCGAGCCGTCGCTGGCCACATCGTAAACGGCAAGAGCGCGACCGATAAGAGGATCGTTGCCGTTTGGATTGCGGAGCATAAAGAACTGCCCAGGGACCACGTGTGTAGCCATCTCTTTGCAAACGAAACGGATGCGTCGAGTATCTTTGGCGATGAGCTGGTTTTCTACGATTTGCGTCGTGACCGAGGCGGCGCAATCGGCGAAGTGGGTCATGGACTTGGTTCCGAGTTGAGTTTTCGTCTGTGTTTACAGCAAGGTTAGAAGATCGGCTAGAAACTCGAAACAGTGGGCTGCTCGGTGGCTATCCCAGGTTCAGGAGTTTTCTCAGCGTCTTCCGCGTTTTTTCGGGCCCCCACGCTTGGGTGCGGCACTCTTGGGTGCGCCTCGTTTGCCTCCGCTGGCTTTCTTCTTCGGAGCCCCTTTTTTCGGCCCGCCACGCTTTGGCCCACCGCGCGGAGCGCTTTTGGTTTTACCTGCAGGCCCTCGGCCGCTGGCCTTCTTTTGAGCGGGGCGTCCACCGGCAGTTCGAGGTGATCCCGCGCCGCGTTTTCCTGACGCACTTCCACCACTGGCACGTTTCGTTCCTCGCGATGAACTTGCGGTGCGACTAGCTCTACGCGGTGCAGGTTTCTTGCCTCGTGAATTGCCACTTTTCGATCCACCAGTCGGCAAGTCATCGTCGTAGCCTAGGACGGATCCTTCAGACGGACTGTTGTCAAAGAAGCCAACAAAGTCGTCATCCGAGTCCTCGAAATTAGGTGAAGTAATGGGGGAAGCGAACAGGACTTCGTCATCCATTCCATCGTCCCAATCCTCATCGGTCGCAGGCTGGGCAGCGGACGTTCTTCCTTTGACTCGCGACGCGGCCGCTGGCGGTTTGGAACCAGATGTTTTTCGTGTCTTTGGCCCTTTGGAGCTGCTCGTCTTCTTCTCCTTGGGAGCCTGAGTCGCCGCGTACAGATCGCGAACTTCCTGAGCAGTTAGCGGACGCGAGGCGCCGACGGGAATTTGGCCCAGGCGAAGTGAAGCGATGGCGATCCGCCGAAGTGTGACGACCTTGTGACCGGCTCGGGCCAGCAGTCGTCGGATTTCGCGGTTCTTGCCCTCTGACAGAGTGATCTCGAGTTCTGTACTCGACTTACGTCGTTTCTTGATTCGTGCTCCGTCGATACGTGCAAATCCCTCAGACAAGTAGACTCCCTTCCGGAGCTTGTCTAGTTCTTCCCTCTCGATCACTCCCGAGACGACGACGAAGTAGGTCTTTTGGATTCGAAAACGGGGATGGGCAAGTTTCTGCGCCAGTTCACCGTCATTGGTCAGCAATACGAGACCTTCGGAACTCTTGTCCAAACGGCCGACGGAAAAGACACGTTCATTACCTGGGATAAAATCGATCACACGAGCCCGACCGCTGGGATCTCGGTTCGTCGACAAGACTCCCTTGGGCTTGTTGAGGACATGATAGACGGGGCGGAATTTTTTCAGTGCCTGGCCGTCGACCTTGATCGTGACTTGGCTGGGATCTGTCTTGAAGGCCAGGTTGCTGACAATCTCGCGATCGACTTCCACACGCCCCTGAACGATCAACTCTTCAACTTCGCGGCGGCTGCCAAGACCGGCTCCGGCAAGAATTTTGTTGAGCCGCTGTTCGCCCGTGCTGGGCTTGGGATTTATCTTCTTCTTAGCCGTTCTTTTCGACGATCGCTTGGTCGGTCTCTTGGAAGACCGCTCGGCGTTGGACTTGGAGCTGGACGGCTTGCTGGCACGCTTTTTGGCCACGAGGATTCAATCTTGTTGTCAGGAAAGGAACGCCGCGCGAGATGGCGGCCAACTTGGGCAAAATCTTAACTGTCCGCAACGGCATTTGATAGTCAAAATTGCGCTGGCCGAGTCGTTAAGAATCGCTCTCCCCAGACGCTCTAGGGCAGTGGATTCGGGAAGTTGGGCGTGGTCAGAACGCGACGTTGCCCATCTTTCAAATTTGCCAGTAATGCCGCGGCGAGCCAGCGTTCGCAGAGTCTAATTGCTTTATCTCGAGGCAGAATGCAAGCCGCCGTTGCCAGCGCGTCGGCGTCCAAGGCGGTTTCGGCAATGGCAGTCACGGAAGTAGGGCCAGGGACACCGTAGCCCGTTTTCGGGTCCAGGACGTGGCTGCGCCGGATGCCATCGATCTCAATAAACTGCCAGAGATCGCCGGAGGTCGCGAGGGCGGTATTTGCTACTGCTATTCGACGTAGAGGTTTTTCGCCACGTTGAACAGGAGCGATTTCAATGCGCCAGGCCTCCCTTCCCGGAGGCGGCTCGCCAGCACGCATGTTGCCGCTCAAGTTTACTAAACACCGATGAACTCCGAAGTCCTGCAGCACGCCGAACGCCTCATCCACGGCGTAACCTTTTCCGATCCCTCCAAAGTCCAACTTGATGTCAGGCCGCTTCAAGCAAATCGATTGTGTCTTCGCTTCGAGGTGCACGTTGCTCCAGCCAGTCGATGAGAGCGCTTTTTGCAATTCGTCTTGTGACGGAATGCGTTCTGAGCGCCGGTATTTCCGCCACAAACGTGTTACGGACCCGAGCGACGAATCGAAAGCTCCGTCGGTTCGCTTGTACCACTTTTCACTGGCGACCAGAACGTTCCACAAATCCTCAGATACGTTTTCTGGGCCAGGGTAAGCCGCCGTAGTGAGCAGGCTTGTTTCACTTTCGCGATCGTAGTCGCTTAGTGTCGAAGCGATCTCTCGCACGCGTGCTTCTGCGGCGTCGAACGCTGCTTTGGCAATCTTCTTGTCCGCCGCGTAAGCCGTTAGGCTCATTCGCGTTCCCATCGTCGGGAAAGTCCATTCATAGCCTTCAAGTTTTGGTTCTGGAGCACGCTGCAGTTCTTGAGCGGCCGCGTGGGAACCGTTGCAGAGAAGGCAGCAGAGAAGGCCCGCACCGTAGAGCATGGCGGTAGCCGGCTGGATGATGTTATTTGCTTCGCAATTTTGCGTGCTCGTAGGCAACAAGTGGTGGGGAGGCCTCTCGTGGTCGCGTCCCGTGAGATTGGAGTAGAATGAAACGTCGCTGAACACCAACACTGCTCACCTCTAATTAAGACCCGCCGGAAGACTTCCAGCCAGTTTACACTCCAGTCTGTAGTACATGATGATTCGTTTGCTTTGGCTTGCTCGTAACTTCTCAATTTCGTTCGCATCTGTTGCATTGCTTCAAGCTGTTGTTCATCCGATGTGCTCGGCCCAAGTTGTGGAGGACGGTAAGCCAGTACCCGTTCTTGAGATTGCAGATTCGGAAGCCAGTTCGCCCGAGGAGATGAAGCCTTATGACGAACAGATTGAGCAAGCCTCAGTGAAGTTTGAGATGCTGCCGATTCAGGGCGGCACGTTCACGATGGGTAGCCAAGAAGAGGAGGACGACCGCGGCGATTCGGAAGGGCCACAACACGAAGTGAGTGTTTCTCCGTTTTGGATGTCGAAGACCGAAATTAGTTGGGATGTCTACGACGTATGGGCCACCGATATCGACATTACTCGCCGAGAAATCATGGGCCTTCCCTCATCGCCCCGAGACGTGTTCGCAGATAAATATCAACTTTCGCAGCCGACAAAGCCCTACACAGACATGACGTTTGGCATGGGGAAGTCCGGCTATCCGGCCATTTGCATGACACAGCATGCGGCACGCACTTTTTGCAATTGGCTTAGCACAAAGACGGGACGTTACTACCGCTTGCCAACGGAAGCGGAGTGGGAATACGCCTGCCGTGCAGGCACCACAACCCCCTTCTACTTTGGTAAAACCCTTACCGACGAAATTGCTAATTACGACGCTTCTGTAATTTACGCTGATGGTCCGCAAGGCAAAGAGAGTAAAACGACGACCCCTGTGGACCACTTTGGCATCGCCAATGCCTTTGGCCTGTCCGACATGCATGGAAACGTCTGGGAATGGTGTCAAGACCATTGGCATGACAATTATGAGAAAGCTCCTAAAGATGGCAGTGCCTGGTTAACTGATAACGAAGAGGCTAACCGTGTTTATCGCGGCGGCTCCTGGGCCACCGATCCTAGGAATTGCCGTTCCGCTTACCGCGGCAGCGGTACCCCCGACTTCCGCTACTTCATTATCGGTTTTCGGTTGTGTTGCTCGGCCCCCAGGGCGTAGCCCTTTACCCTCTTGCGCTTTTGCCCTCTGCGCACTGAATTTATGTAATTTAGTTGTCTATACATTAGAAGGGGCGGGCTGAGCGAAGCGAAGCCCCGACCTCACTCGCTATTCTTCAGAATCAGCCAGCCTCTACAGGACTCTATCAACCCTGAGGACAGCCTTCCAGCCCGAGCCAGAACCTGCCTCATCTCCTCCATGAGCTGACCATACTGCCGTTGCTTCTCTGGTTCCCATGCCTCATTAAGCTGAGCCCTAAGCGCTGCCAGCGCCTCAGCCGCCAGGATGGCATCACCGGACACAAGATAGTCCAGATTCTGCTGGATAAAGGCGTCATAGCGCTCTTTTACCCGAGGAGAATCCTGCATGGGTGCTCCTGCTGAGACAGCAGATGTCTTCCAAGGCGGATTGAGCTGCGCTTCAGCCAAGACTTCCTTGGTTTTCTGGATGGCTTCTTCCTTGCCCAACCCGGTAAACTCCCCTGCTGGCAAAGAATTACGAGACTCCTCACTCATCTCCTCCATTTCCAAACCGCTCAAATCCCCTGCTGGCAAAGAATTACGAGATATTCGAAGAATAAGCTTGTGGGAATGTGCCAGTCCTGCGGCCCCCTCTGGGCCAGCAGGCGGGCAATCACACAAACCAGGCTTTGTTTCTTGTGTCTCTGCCTCAAACTTAGGATGCCAAAGCGACTTGTAGCGGTACAACGAGCTACTGCCAATTCCCTGGGCGAGC
>JBGCCZ010000044.1:0-12861 GCA_045105035.1 Pirellulaceae bacterium
AAACGGTCTCTGGGACGATCTCAGCCAAAGGTCTCTGTTCTCTCTGACCGAACGCGCCAAAGGAAGTCGCCGATCTGCTCGTCGGCTAGATGGGGCCGTTCCACGAAGGCCGCGAGTGGTTGCAGCGTGACGAGGCCAATGGTCGCCATCGGCAAAGGCATTAAAGACGCTTGGCCGAAGCCTGGGCAACTGACGCGCGATGAAATCACCGTTAACAATGGATTCTAGCGGGTTCCAATCGTGACCTAAACTTCATCGACCTGCGGTCGTTGCCGCAGCAGGTGTACGTCTAACGTCACGGTATCGAATCCAGCATGCATAAATCCCGCAACCTTGTTCTAATCCTCACAGGTGTCACGGCTGCCGTGTCGCTCTGCTGCCCGATGCTGGTTGTGCTTGGCTTCTTCGCACTCATTGTTCCAGGATTGATACTTGTCACGGCTCCCACCGTGTTTGTCTATCTTGCGACCACGCTTGGTATTCAGCGAATGTTACCAACCAAAATCGGTTGGTCCGCGTTTCCAATCGCGATCGTTCTTGCACTCGGACTGGGCTGGTTGGTCATGCAACCAAGTCGCTGGTCAGCAATTTCGGAGTTCCACGCGGAAGTCTTACCCGACGTTCTTCCGGGGAAACCAATTGTCTTGAGCGGAAACGTGTACGTCGAGAACGGCGAGCTCCATCGGTCGCCCGAATGTGACGACCTATGCACGATGCTTTTGGATTTACCAGGCGTCGAAAGCGTCACCATCGAACGCACCGGACAGACTGGCCGTAAACAAGATCCTTCCGTCGCGGCGTTCGCGTTGGTTCGCACGAGTGCTGACGCGGAACCAGGAGTGTTCCCGTCAAACCCTGGTCAATGGATTCGCAAGCATCCTGGGTTCATGCAACAAGTGAAAGGCAGTGAGCTGCAACGGAAAGAGAAATCGCTCGAGGCCGATTGGGCCCTGCGTCTTGCCGGTGTTGAGCGAATTATTGAGGTAAAGCCAACACGCGTCGACAACGCGGATTGGATCGTGCGTTTGGTGTCAACCCACAATAAAGACAGCCCACGAATCGAGCGCGTCGAGATTGCCCGCGGCAGCAATGACGTTCGATTTCGCAGGAGTGAAGTTCGACACTTTGTTCCTGGTCACCTCTTCTTCTTCGGTTTTGATGTTCAGTCGGGCGCCGGAACTATTTCCAGTGCATCGTTTGGTCTCGGCGGAAGTGATTGGAATTCGTCGGACCAGTCAATCAATTTGGAACCGACGTTTTTGGAAGCCCTCGAGGTGCCGCTTCTCGCTGAGCTCGATGACACACGCGAACGATTGCGACAGGAAGTCCAACGTGCGATCGACGATCCCAACGCGAGTCCAGCAAGGTTGGAATTAGCGAGACGGTGGCTCTCTCTGTTCTTCTTCGACGCGACCCGAGACGACCACAAATTAATCGCCCGCGTTGTCGGTGACCCGCGAGTGAAAGACATCGCCAGTCCGATCGAGAACGTCTTTTCTAAGGGCAAAACGCCAATTGAACTCAGCACCGCCTACGCACGACGGATTGCGTTCGATGATGCGACCGAAAAAGAACGCTCGCTATTGGCGAAGAACTTATCTTTGATGCCACCAGGCACGTTCGCCAAACCCGATCCAGCTTACCTGGCCATTTGGACTCGGCCCGAACTCTACGAACAGGCCGGGTTGTTCCTTTCAAGAGTCAGTGACCTCAATGCTGGTCGTGCAATGCCGATTTTGAGCGACGCACTTGATCACGTTGCGACCAAAAAGACTTGGATCCAGCGACGCGAGATGGTGGAGGGGATTCGAAACGCCTACGCGTCACTCGGACCAGCCGCGAAACAGGATGCCGCGAAGATCAGTACTCTGATTTTGCAGCGTCCATCACCGATCACGTCTGGTTTCAATGATGTGCAAGCGTGGCGGTTGACTTTGGCAAGGATGGGAGTTTCGCTCGATGACTTGCCGTTCTTTCCCAATTCAAGCCAGCAGCAGATCACCCGAACCAAGACTCAAATCCGCGATCGACTGCAACGCATTCAAGCCGAGATCTAACTGCCATCGCTCTGTCAAACCACGCGTAATGGCCCTCGAACCCTTGGGGTCTTTCCGCTAGGGACACAGCACGCCAACGAGGTACTACGTGCTGTGTCCTGGGTTCCTACACCCCACCATGGCGTGCTGTGTCCTGGGTCTTTCCGTCCTGGGTCTTTCCGATGGCGTGCTGTGTCCTGGGTCTTTCGGCTGGGAGCGCAAGGCACTGGGTAACGCCGAAGCTGCAGATTGGGTCTAAGATGATGGGGCGGGCCGGTCGATCAAGCGAATTCCTTCCGCTTCGATGGCAATGACTTTCCGTTTGTACAATCCACCGATTGCCTTTTTGAATTGCCCTTTGCTCATCTGAAACAGCTCGAAAACCTCTTCGGGCGAAGACTTGTCATGAACGGGCGCGAATCCCTCGTTGGCGAACAGGTAGTCCTGAATGTGCTGACAATGATCGTCTCGAATCTGTTGACCGCTCTTGAGACTCAGGTCGATTTTCCCGTCCTCGCGGACTCGCTTTATGTACCCTTGGATGTACTGTCCAAAACTAAGCCGCTCGTCGACATCGTCCGCGTAAAGTAGCCCCCAATGACTCTGGTCCACAATGGCTTTGAAGCCCAGTTCGGTACTGTTGGCAATGATCAGCTCGACTGGCTGCTGTGGATAGAAATCATGCTGGTCGTCGTCTGAAACGACTTGATCGATTTTCGACGTCGCGGCGATCCTGTCTTGGTTATCAATGTACAAAAATACGATGTAGGACTTGCCCACAATCATTGGCCGATGCTGTTCCGCAAAGGGAACCAAGACATCTTTGTCCAATCCCCAATCTAGGAACGCGCCGATGGAATTGCAGTCCGAGACTTCAAGATAGCCAAATTCGCCAACCTCGACTTTCGGTCTTTGTGTCGTGGCAACCGGTCGGTCTTCTGAGTCGAGATAGAGGAAGACCTCGACGGTGTCTTCAACATTCAGATTCTCTGGCGTGTATTTCTTCGGAAGCAAGATCTCGCCCAAGTTCTCCGCATCCAAATACACCCCAAAGTCAGTTTCTTTGACCACTTCCAAGTCGTAGGTGTTTCCGATTGCAATCATAGATCTGCGGCTTCGTTATTCTCGTCAGAGCTCTATCGACACGGACGTTTCAAGAGTTGTCTCGTCTGGTCTGTGCGGAGGTCAGGATGAAAGAATAAGACCCCCAACTAGTGTCCCGATAATACTCGACGCCGCATGCCCAATGAACGCAAAATCAGCTGTTCGTCCCATGTTCCGTAATAAGTTCAAAATTGATTTGCGTAAGTTTGGGACATACCGGTTCCTGGCAAAGAGATTTTTCTAGTTTTGGCGGAGGTCAAAGTAAAAATGGCTGGGGGTCTTTCCGTGGCCTGGGTCTTTCCGTGGCCAGAGATCTCTCCGAGTGTCTCTGGAAAAGTACTATCCGGCCGCCGGCGAAACAGTTTCTGGGGCGATCTTTGCCCAAGGTCTCTCGAGCCTCCGTACAATGCGACCTCAAGGTTCTGACCCTCCTGAGTGTTATCGCAAAACGGTGGGCAGCGTTTCTGGTTTCGTTTTGGTGTTACAGGCCTAGGAAGAGCTAGGATTTGTGGAAACTTCTTAGCCCGCTGCCTAAGTGCATAAGCGAGTGAAAGCACAAATTCCTTGCTTCCGCAGCGAGCTACCGCGGAGAGTCGTCTACCTAGTTTCAAATTTTGATCTGCCTTGGATGCCCGTAGTTCAACGCATTTGGGGTGATCGCGCCAAAACCATCCGTGCCGCCCTTGAGCTCTCGATCGAGTGAGTCGTTGCGAATGACAACCGACGTGCATTGAATTTGAATTGGCAAGATAATTCCTCGGAAAACGTCTGGCTACTTTCAAGAATTTTCGGGAATTCCGTAGAACCTTTGAGCCGAAGTCACAGCCAATATCGTTCCTCGCTCTACAGACTATCAATCACATTGATTCGAGAGAGGAAACGAAATGAAAAACTGTGTAATGTTGATGTATGGGATCTTTGCCTATGGAGTCGGACTGGGAAGCATCCTCTTCATGATGGGTTGGCTAGGCAATTTCATTCCGAAGTCAATTGACTCTACACCTGTCAGCCGCCTCGGTGAGGCGCTCTTAATCAACTTCTTCGTCTTTGCTGCGTTTGGAATTCAGCACAGCGTCATGGCTCGCCCGGCTTTCAAGGCATGGTGGACCAAAGTCATTCCCGAGGCCGCCGAACGTAGCACCTATGTCTTGTTCTCGGGCGTGGCAATGCTACTGCTCATGTTCAGTTGGCAGCCGCTGGGAGGCGCTATTTGGTCAATTGACTATCAACCGGCTCGCTGCATCCTCCATACTCTGTATTTCGCTGGATGGGGTATCCTGTTCGGATCGACTTTCGCTCTCAATCATTTCGATCTCTTTGGGCTGCGACAAGTCTGGTTCTACTTCCACGGCAAACCCTACGAAGTCTTGCAATTCAAGACTCCGGGCCCCTACCGCTTCGTTCGACACCCGTTGTACGTTGGATGGTTGATGCTCGCGTGGGCCACTCCGGATATGACTCTGGCGCACCTTGGTTTCGCCGTCATGACTACGGCTTACATACTGATCGCAATTCGGTGGGAAGAACGCGATTTGGTAAACTTTCATGGAGATGACTACATTCGATACCAAGCCAAGACTCCAATGTTGATTCCCTCGTTAAGCACCCGTGAATCCTCGAAGCAAGCAGATGTGCTTTCGGAGTCAGCATCAGCATGAACACTGAAGCAAGCATTATCGAGAGAACCGCTATCCAAATAGCGATTGATGCTGCACTCGTCGTCAGACTTGCATCAGGAGTTTGTGAGCGTCGGGAAATCTCGTGAAGAACCGTATGTATCAAGCTGAACTGCTCTTCGAACAAGCGCTAGAACTAGCCCACGCTGAACGGAAAGTTTGGCTCGCGGAGCAGTGTGGTTCGGACGAAGCCCTCTACTCGGAAGTGTGTCGGCTTCTTGAGCTCCAGCTTGAAGCATCAGACTTGTTCCTTGCCGACGATGACGCAACATTCGCGAATTCGCCTGCGGCGGACGACCTGCCCGACGGGACTCGACTTGGCGAATTCGTAATCGAGTCGAAGTTGGGTGAAGGCGGAATGGGTATTGTCTATCGCGCCCGTCAGCATTCACTAAATCGCATCGTGGCGCTTAAAGTTCTACGTTCGCACGCCCATCTAACGCCCAGCCACCGCAAACGCTTCAAAGTTGAGATGGAAGCCGCAGCCCGACTTCAGCATCCCAATATCATTGGCGTTCACACAACGGGAAGCTCTGCAGATCGGTTGTACTACGCGATGGAGTACGTCGATGGATTGCCACTATCCGAAGTTGTTGACCGTTTACGAAACTCGACAGCCACGGAGTGGGCCGATTGTGCGACGACGATTCCTTTGCCTGCGAAGGAGTCGATTGCAACAGTCTCCAACTCGATACAGCAGCTACAAAATCCTTCGCCTTCTTCTGTGCCTCAGATCAATGCGAACCAGGATGGAACACATCAGAGAATCGAGAACCCCGATAACTACTTCGATTGGGTTGCTCACCAGATCTCGAATGTCGCGAAGGCAATCCACTTCGCTCATGGTAACCAAGTGTTGCACCGCGCCTTAAAGCCCTCGAATCTACTGCTGACAAGTTGCGGAACTATTCGCGTCGGGGATTTCGGCTTAGCGCGAGATCTTTCCGAACCAGGAATCACTCAGACGGGGGAGGTAATTGGCACGCCGTACTACATGGCCCCTGAGCAAATACGAGCTGGCGCGTTGGTCACTCGAGGTGTCGACATCTATGCGCTCGGAGCGACTCTTTACGAATTGCTTACACTGCGGCTACCCTTCCCGGGCACGAGCCGCGACCAAGTAATGACGCAGATCGTTCACGAAGAAGTTGTCCCTCCTCGGCAATTGAATTCTTCCATTGCTCTCGACCTCGAAACGATCTGCCTAAAGTGCTTAGAAAAGGAACCGAAAGATCGGTACTTGAGTGCAGACGATCTATCCTCCGATCTCGAGCGCTTCCTCCGTAGAGAACCGATTCGTGCAAAACGAGCTGGCCTCATGGATCGGACAGTGAAATGGATAGACAGGCACCGAGCCCTTGCTGCAAGTATCATCGCGTTGCCAGTCTGCGTTGCCATTGTGTCCACCGTCTTTGCGGTTCGAAACCATCGCCTCGCCAGTGCGCTCGAGCTGGAATCAAAACGTGCGAACGAGAGCTTTATTGAAGCCAAGATCGAACAGGCCAGAGCCGTCATTGGTACGACGCGCCCGACCCGCCGTTCGCAAGCTCTGCAGTCGATTCAAGCGGCACTGCAAGTGTTGCCCAAACTGGAACTCGAGCATGACGAAGCAATACAAAAACGCAACCTGCTACGGAACGAAGCTATTGCCGCCTTAACCGTCACCGAACTAAGCGTTCAGCAGCAGTGGCCAGTCAATTCGCCGTGGACTTCCGAAGTCGAATTCACTTCCGACTACAAGACGTATGCCCAGCCATCACGCGATGGCAGGATTCGAATCCGACATTTGTCTGACCAATCGGCAGAGCGCGTATTGTCTTGCACGGAAGAATGGCCCGCTCGGCAAATGAAGTTCAGCCCGGACGGACGGTTCTTGGCTTCAAAGCACTACGTGCGAGGACCGCAGGGCAACGCAAAACTCTACGTTTGGGACCTTGCAAGCGAGACAAGCGAACCAACTTTGGAGCTCCTCCAACGCTACATCTTCCTGTTCGATTTTGACTTTGCGCCGACTCGACCAGAACTGGCTACCGTCAATCCGCACGGCGAAGTTGAAATCTACTCGTTGGAGAGTGGGGAACTCGCGCGGACGATCCCGGTGGAGTTCCCAACTTCAGCGGTGCTCGCGTATTCCGATCAAGGTTTATTGGCGATGGCGGCCTACAGACAGCGGACACTGCATATTTGGAATGCAGGCCCCATGGTCCAAGAAGTTGATCGAGTCGAATTATCACGCAACATTTCAGCTCTCGCTTGGAGAAGCAACCAAGACGAAGTCGCCATCGCCACAACCAATGGCGAAGTTCATATCTGGCCTCTTGGCAGCCTCCACAATGCTCCGAAGATCTTGATGCCACACAAGAATGAAATTGTGTCCCTGCATTTTCAACCGAACGGTACTCTCTTGGCCAGCCGAACTCTGGACCAGAAAGCAGCAATTAGCGACATAGCGAGTCTACGATCCCATCCGCTGCTCACGGAAGACCTTGATAGAATTCACATTATGGAGAGTGGTTTTTCAGAGGGTGGTCAACGTCTGGGCTATAGACGCCCCACGGAATTTGGAATCTACGAAGCCAGTAGAAGTGTGCGTTCCATACTATCAAGCGACGAAAACCCGAAACCAGTTCACGAGGTTCGCTTTCACCCAAAATACTCACGTCTGCTAGCCCGTACCACCGCATCTGGTCTCGAATTTTGGGACACCAGGGATCGCCAGCTGATAAGCAAGATCTCAGGCGAAAGCCATCTGCGAATGCAGTTCGCTCCGGATGGTCAAAACGTATACGCTGGAGGCTTACAGAACGGGATATCGAGGTGGCCTATCGAAGTCGCTTTGAGCAACGAGCATTTACAGATTAAGGTCGGCGATCGTCAACAATTGTACGATGGCAGCTGTCGGTCCCTTCAGTTGAGCCCGAGGGGTGACTACCTCGCGGTACTCTCTACTTCACAAGGTACGGAACAACGCAAAGTAACGGTCTTGAATGCTATGACGGGTGAAACCGTGTTGCAAGATCACGTGAAATCCAAGGTCCGTTTTATGAACTTCGATGAGAACGAAAACCACTTCTGTGCTGCAAAGGCAGAAGGGGCCACCGTCCAGGTTTGGGATTTGGGAACAGGGAAGAGAATCCGCGAAGATCACTTCCCTGTACCTTCCGGATTCATCGCCTACTCAAACGAAAGAAGAACATTCGTTCAGAGTCTTCCTTCGAAAGTAAATATTATTCCCGCCGGTAAAACGGCGCCGTTGCACAGCATTTCGCTCTCACCTCGCAAGGGCATGCGTACGCGGTTCTCACGCGACGGAAAACTGGCTGTTACCAGCTCGTCGACGAGGCAGAAGTTGCTGATCGATACAGTCTCGGGAAAAGTTCTGGCGAGTCTGAATGCATCGACTCAGGAGGAAAGCGTGAGCTACGACTTCAGCCCCGATGGAAAGTTACTCTCCGTCGGTGGCCGTCGGGACATTTATGTGTGGGATCTTGCCCAATTGAAAAGCGAATTGGAAGAAATGAGGCTCGAGTGGGTCGAGTCGACAGAGTAGGACGCGGTGCCAGGACAGATCAAAGCTTGAACTTAGAAAGCTTGAACTTAGAAAGCTTGAAGTTAGGAAACACAGTGGCGAACCCGTCACCCTCGCATTCCGAGTTCAGCGAGGGTCGGAGCCTCAGCGACGGCGAGGCGCTCTTCCCAGCTTGAAACTTTGCTTCGCCCTGGACGTGGTGTAAGAAAGCTCAAGGAATGCTGATGCCTGGTCTCTACTCTCGCTCATTCTTCAAGTCTCTGAGAAGGAGCGTCCTTGCGAATTCCCAATCTCTTTTGACCGTTGCAACCGAGATATCGAGAGCTTCGCCGATCTCCTCTAGTTTCATTCCCGCGAAGTAACGCATTTCTACGACCTGGATTTTCCTCGGATGATTCCGGGCTAGATTGTCCAGCGCCTGATTAAGAGCAAGTAAGTCCTCGCTCTGCTCTTCGGCGGCCACAAAGGCTTCGTCAAAACGAAACTTCCGGCGATCCCCCCCTCGTTTCTGCCTTCCCTTCGAACGTGCGTAGTCGATCAGGAGATTACGCATCGCTTTGGCCGCGTACGCAAAGAACTGGCCGCGGCTCTGACTCGGGATCTCTTGGTCCCCTAAGAGCTTGATTGAAAGCTCATTTACGAGTGCAGTCGACGTCAGAGTGTGGTCAGGACGCTGCGAAGACATCTGAGCTGCGGCGAGGCGTTTAAGATCGTCGTAGGCGGTTTTCAACAACACCGAACGCGCTTCGGCGTCACCTTCTCCCGCTCGTTTTAGTACTTCAGTCAGCTCCATCGAGGTACTCTACCAATTGAAGTTGGCTGCTCCAATTGCGTTCCTCCAAGAACCCGAGGGATTTCGAGATTCGAGGTGCATGGCATGCTGTGTCCACAGGCTCACTGGTCGTGCTGTGTCCACAGGCTCACTGGTCGCGAACTTAGACAACTGGGAACCAACGACGCGCGGTGGTCGAGGGGATTTGAGATGCGTACGTATCATTAGGGCCAGCCGCGAAACAAGATGCAGCGAAGATCAGCGATCTGATGTTGCAACGTCCTTCTCCAATCGCATCCGGCTGCAACGAAGTGCAAGCTTGGCGACTGGCGTTGGCTCGAATGGGTGCTTCTCTGAATAAGTTGCCGTTCTTTCCGAATTCAAGCGAGTGGCAAATCAATCGAACCAAGACTCAGATTCGTGATCGGCTAGAACGTATGCAAGCCGGAATCTGACAACCAACGCCCGAATCGCCCCTTTGCCATGACTGTGCCGAACAGCCTTCCAAGCCATTTGGCGAAGTCATGTTGGACATAGCCCCCGAACGGAGTTCAGGCGACGACAACCTGTAGACGCATGACAACGCATTAGACCGGGTACTAAACCGCACAGGATTCTTGGTCGTTGCACTGATTCCAAGGCATCTTCGAGAGCATCATTCCCATTCCACAAGTATCGGTGATCCCGGCGAACATCAGGCCAGCCCCGATGAAGGCGGAGAGTCCGATAAAGTACGGGTTAATGAAGAAGCCGAGAGCCGCGCCTAGGAACGCCAAGAAGCCCGCGAGTATGCGCACTTGACGTTCTAACGAGACAGCCTTCTTCCCGCGCTGGACGGGAAGCCCCGCATTCACCCAAGCGGTCGTCCCGCCTTCCACGTTGACGACGTTGTCGACGCCAGCGTCGAGAAACTTCTGAGTTGCCATGGTCGAACGACCGCCACTCTTGCAGATCACGTAAATCGGCTTGCCCGAGCTGGCGGCTAAGCGTTCAGCGACCGCATTGGGATCGAGCGTATCCAGCGGAACGTTGACAGCCCCCTCGGCATGCACCTCTCGGAACTCCGTCGGCATTCGAACATCAATCAAATCGACTTTGCCGGTCTCTGCTTCACGCCCCAACTGTTCAACATCAATCGTCTGCATTTGTTAACTCCTTCAACCTAGTCCTTAAAGCTTAAGCCCCATCAACGCATTCAGGTTGCGAGGTTCTCTATCCAATGTCGTGGCAAGTTCATTCGGCCTCTGCTTTGCCGCAGATCCCCTGCTCTGCCAACAATCATCTGCAACGCCATTCGCCAACGTTTTTTACTGGGTTCCGCGAGGAATGAAGCGGCCTTCGATACAAGCCATCAATTGTTCGAGATGCGGTTCGGCGACTTGGTAGTAGACGCGTCGCCCATCCCGCTCGCTGGTCAGAAAACCGCAGCGCTGTAACAAGCGCAGGTGATCCGACATCGCATTGTTCGGAACCTGGCTGTCTTCGGCGAGTTCTCCGACGGTGTACCTTCCGTGCAACAACATCTGCACCACTCGCAGCCGCACCGGATGAGCGAGCGTTTTCAAGCACTCCGCTGCCTCTGCGAAATCACTTACGTGCCCTCGAGGCTTCGAAGTGCTCGTCTCTGATGTTCCCGGCTCTGCCACGCGTGCTGCTGCCTTCGTCCCCATACACAACTCCGATGACCAATAACTACTAACATCAACATATCGGAACCTCTTGAGGTTTCAACCGGTAAATCGTAGTCCAACGACAACGATAGCGGCTTGTGACTGAACATTTTCAACGATTCCGACCAAAACACCGCAGGAAGTACCGGCTTTAACTTTGCTGTCGATTATCTGCAAATTCCCCACAGAGGTCCTGAAGCGGCTGCAGTAATGACCTTGTAGCCCCGTCTTTGCAGCCCAAATGCGGGATCCAATAGCCAAATCAGTAACGCTGCATCCGCCCCCCAATTCTCATCGCGGCCCTGCTTTCACTTGCATCGGCGGTTCCAGAGATGGAAGCCCCATTGAAGAAGACTCGTTCTGGGGTGACTGTCGCCCTCGCAATTTGAAACAGCCTACGGACAAAACAATGTCAGATCGTCGCTACTCGAAGCAACGCCGTCGCTCTTTCCTTCAGATCTTGCGGGACCAAGACACAGGTCAAAATTCGGCGGTGCAACGTGCGTTCGAGACACTTGAAGATCGACGAATGCTGGCGACCGTACCAATTACTGGTCCGGATCAATCCCATCCGTTGGAGGGCGTAGATGCTACAGGAAATGACACTTACGAATTCAGCCAGAACAATTCCTGGCAAGGCACTAAGATCACCGAACATGCCGCCAGCACGGATACACTCGATTTTAGTCAAGTCACCGAAGACCTGACCTTTCGCATTAAAGCCAAGCACACGGTCGAAGTGACAGATGGAACCAACACGGCAATCGCGACTCACGTTGAGAGGTTCATTCCCGGTCGCGGCGAGAACATCTTCATCGTAGAGAAAGGAGCGGCACTCGACGACGGTGGAATTCTTAATAATCCCGACGTTACGACAGAATCGGTTGTTTTGGCCTATACGAGCGACTACGCCAATCCAAACAAGCTCTTCGCGAGCGGCGTATCGAAGCCAGTCCAGCTCGACCTCGAAGCGAAAACGAGTTCGACAAACGGTGTTAGTTTTACGGTCGTTGATGGCGTTTTGAAGTTCATTGGCGGTAAGGGCAATGACACTCTGGCGGGCAAGGCAACCACCGCGAACGACATTCGCGGGGGCAAGGGCAACGATACCATCGAGGGCGGTTCGGCAGCCGACTTGCTGATCGGTGACGACGGAGACGACACACTTCGCGGTTTGGACGGTGACGACCGGAAGTCCGGCGCGGGCACCGGAGCCGACCTAGCGGGCCTCGTGGGTGGTGACGGTAGTGACACCATCTATGCAGGCCTTGGCGACGACATCGTAGACGGCGGCGACGGGCGTGACACGCTCATCGGAGATGAGGGCGATGACTTTCTCTACGGCGGAGACGGTGCAGACAAGCTGACCGGGGATCACGATCTGTTTACGCAGGAAGCAGTCACTCCAACGACTGGTAACGACTATCTCGCTGGCGGAAGTGGCAATGACACGTACGCCTTTGCCGCCGCTTGGGGCCAAGATACCCTCGTTGAACAGGACGGGAACGGAACAGACACACTTGATTTCTCCCGCGTCGACGCGGACTTAACCACGACACTGGGAGGCTCGAGTTCAGCTCAGTTCATCGCCGTTAACCATACCAATACGGCTGGCGGCAACGATCATCACGTGCACGCTACCAACAACATTGAGAATCTGCTTGGCGGTAGCGGCGTCAATACTTACAAAGTCCTCGACGCATTTGGTGGGACCTTAGAAGTAGACGGTTTCAATACCCGGACTTTCAAAGTTGCCAACGAGGTGGCGCCGAACGATCTTCCAACGGCTGTTCTTGATCTGTCGTCGGTCACCCAGCCCGTGACGATTACAGTCGCCAAGGGTAAGACAGGTGCCAAGCACAATGTCGTTACGGTCACGTTTGCTTCCGGACTGCTTGAATTCAGCAACTCGCTTGAGCTCAACAATGTTGCCACCATCGTCGGCACGCAGGAGCTAGATACGATCACTTTCGCCGACGGTGCGAGCCTCGTTGGCGATCTCGACGGAGGTACTGGCGAGATAGAAGTTGTTTACAGCAAATCGGTCCCGACAGACCAACAAGGCAGTTTGCCG
>JBGCCZ010000045.1:0-43263 GCA_045105035.1 Pirellulaceae bacterium
TCGTCGAATTCAAAGCCACCCGCTCCGCTATGCGGGATGAACATAGGTACGCTTGAGACGACAAAGAAAAACTCAGCATCGCTCTCACGCATCGTCTGTTCCAACCAGTCACGTTGCTGGTAGCCCAACATCGAGAGCCCAGGTTTGTCTGGTTGCCGCACATCATGCATGTCTCGGTGGCTGCGGGTATCGAGAAAGAGGATCTCACAATTAGCAACTCGCATACTCCCATAGTTGCGACGGCCAATCGAGTAGTTGACATTGCCCGAAGCAACGGCCGGTTCGTGCAGGCGAAGTGTCCTTGCATCCACGACTTCCTCAATGGCGTAGACCTTTGAGTTCGGCTCGCCACTATCGTCGTCAAACTGGCTCTCATTTACTCCCGCGTTCAGACCACCCCAATGCACGTGTAGGTTTGAAAGTTGCCCCAAGGGCAACTTATCGAAGTCGGCATTCGGATCATGCAATAGATCGCTTCCTTGCCGCATGCTGCCAACTCCAAAATGGATACCAGCATCATGCTCAGTCGGATTCGCCCAGCCGAGATAGTCGTACCAAGCTTGCGTTCCAATGTCTCGAAAAACGGTACGCCTGTGGCGTCGACCGGGAGATCCGGCTCCCCAAATGTCGTTCACTAACTCATGATCATCGAAGGTAAAAAAGCTCGGCACACGCTGATGCCAATCCATCAAAGGGACACCGCGAGACATATATAACTTGTAGTTCTCCCACACGCCCACGATGGAGGGCATCTGCTGAACGACCTTCGGAACTTCATCGTCTGGCAGTCGATTTTTCGCTTGCCAGACTGAGGGTGGGGTGTCTCGCAGTTCTTCGTACAGCCAATCACCGTTCATGATCGCGAAGTCAACTTGACCAGCGATTTCATGGTTCATCGTTTCGTAAAGCGGCAGAGAATGCCCGATCCCGTGCATGGGGTTTTGATTCGCACAGGAACCAATTTCAAAGGCGAAATTGTACAGCCCTCCCGGGTTGTACTTTGCCTCGGCGCGCTTCCCGGGATTCGGCAGCGTGCGAAACCGTCCAACGCTACCTTGCGGGTAGCCTGCCACGTAGACCTGGTAGGCGTACTCCGTCTCAGGCTGCAACTCGGACAACTCAACATACCCCGTGCAATCGTGTTCGAACTCCGTTGCTTCCGACCTGGCGACCTGTTTACGAGGCTGCCCCTTGGGCGCAAAACGCACTTCAAACGAGGTAGGTGCTGAGGTACGCGCCCAAATTGAGATAGAACCATCCTCGGATAAACCACCAAGAATTGGCCCGTGTGTCATCGTTGGAGGGTCCGCCGCCTGCACCTTCAAAGAACAGAACGAAAAACACAACCAAACCATCCATAGCGTCCACACGGGCAATTGAAAGCAGCTCGCTTCCCTCCAATCAACGAGCTCAAGCGATCGTTTGGTCGCACTGCTCGCAATCGAGCGCCGCACGATCGGGAGCTGGGACGAACTGCAATTCGTTTCAGTGCGTAATTTCATAGAACAGTGCCGTAAGTGCGGTGGTGAGGAAATCCCGGGCATAGGCTCGAGCCACATAGTGCAGCAAGCAAAACACGGTATCTTAACGGAACACTGAGCACCGAATGGTGGCCTCTTTGGCCCGCGCAGGCACTCTATTGCGGTCCCCGAATTCTGGGACGCACGAAGAATCCGAAAAACTTGGCACTTTTCGGGAATAAGGCGGCGAGAACTTCTTTCTTATCGAGGCGGACTTTGGCTCGTTCAATTAGCTCTCAAGATGATGCTAGCAGGCGGATCAGTCCGCTGCCCGCTCACAGCGAAAACACTGAGGAAAGTACGTCTGTGAAATCGCTGCTAGATCCAACAGACGCGGACACCTCCACAGGTAATCGCCGCGATCCAGAGCAAAGCGAGAGCGGGCCCGAGCTAGAGTGCATGCCTGTCGAAATATCTCTGGAAGACGACTCAAACGTTAAAGAAACTCGGGCTGCAGTCGCGAGCTGGATCCAAGAGTTTCACCAGGACATCTATCGATTCAGTTACTGGATTTCTGGATGCCCGAATGCGGCTGAGGACGTGACTCAAGAGACTTTCTTGAGAGCATTTCACGCCGCTCAAAAGGGAAGTGGACCAAGAGAGGCAGACAAAACGAAAAGCTGGCTCCTGACAATTGCCAGAAATGAATTTGCGCGGCATGCCAAACGCCAAAACAAAATCATTGCAAATTCCGAGGTCTCGGATGACACGGTACAAATCGAGAACACGACTTCGACTGACGACGACCGCGAGTGGCTGTTGAGCGGACTGCAGCAACTGTCCGAAAACTATCGGACCATCTTGCTGATGTACTATTTCGAAGAACAAAGTTACACGGAAATCGCAGCCGTGTTGGACATCCCAATCGGAACTGTCATGAGTCGGCTGAGCCGTGCCAAGAGGTCACTCAAACAATGTTTAACTCGAGCCGAACAAGAAATCGCATCGTCAGACCACTAACCTAAGAATCCCTTGATCCTTCGCTTGCTCCTTCCTAAGAATCGCACTCCTTTATTGCTCAACTCATGAAGTCAGATCCAAACGATTCAGAATTCGATCGCCGATTGCGAGAGGAACTTCATGGCTTGGCTGTGCCCGAAACTCTCGCAGCGAGCCTGCATTCAAACATTCTTGGAACAACTGGTAGTGACGACAAGCCAGCCGCTGAGTCCAGAATGGATGCGATGCTAGAGTCGGTCGCTGCAGGAGAACCCTTCGGTGCCGGTGCCGAGCAAGGTACGCATGGAAGCACCTTGAGCAACTCGCGAGCAAGTGCAACCGAGCCTTCGCGAAGGCGTGGCTGGCTTTTTGCTCTGGCTGGTGCAGCGGCGGCAGCCGTGATCGGATTCACAGTTTTCCATTTCGCAACAACACCACCAGGCATGACGAAGCGAGCCTTCGCTGCTTGGATGGAAAACGAACTAGCGGAGTTTGAGGCCACCGAAGCCAACTCGATTGACCACAACTTGCCGCCAGCGGTTCTGGCGTTCCTCACTCAGAACCTCAGGCTACAAAAAATGGGGGTCTCTGGCGAATACAAAGTCCCAAGTTCGCAGGATTCGCCCGGGACGTTTGACGGGACAGGGACCGCATGGAAGCTAGTCGGAGAATCTGGCGTTTTATACGTGGCTGTACTTGAGAATGTGAATTTGACCGAGAGGCTACCATCAGCTCTTGAAGTGATCCAAAACAGCGGACCATGGAATTTGGCAGCCACCTCACTTGAAAGCAAAGTCATTCTAGTGGCTGCTCGCGGCGACATCCGCCGGTACTTCAGTCCGCGACCATTTGCGTAATCCTCTTGTTACCAAGAGTGCCTCAACCTGCGCAGTGGAACACCTATGCTCTTCGGTTCCATTGCAATCGTCGTTCCAAATCCGATTCTCCGCAAAGTCTACGTGGGAGGTACCACTAGAGAGATATCGCTCCACTTGCCCTCCGCCCTCGCTACATTCTTGCCTCGCCGATTGGGACAACGGATCGAACAGTTTCCCCAACCGGAAGCTTAAGCGGCTCAGCCGAGAAAAGAGGCGCGCTGATGCGGAGAAGCCGTAGCTGAATGCACGCGGGTTCCGATGATCCTCTCGCCGTCTAAGTTCGATGAACGCAGCCTTGGAAGTCCTCTGCGACTCCGCTCCCCACGCTGCCACCGAATCCCCTCTCGCAATCGGTAGAGTCGAGTTCAGACGATGCATCCCCTTTAAACCGTGGAGAGAAACATGTTTATCAAAAGAATGATCGCTGGTGCGGGCTTGGCACTCTGCCTGGCCGTCACTGCCAACGCTCAGGAAGACGTCCAAGCGAAAGCCCTACCGCTATCGAGCTCACCGTCAGCGGAATACACTCCAAAGCCGTTGACTTACTCGCAGCAAATGGCTCGCTTTCAAGCTGAGCAGCGAATGATGCGGATTCAGTACAACAAGTGGATCGCCTTCGATCCTTTGCGGCCAACGATGAACGCTAGCTACATGTCCAACGGTGTTCAACGCTTCTACATTCCGCAACGAGCCGCCATTGTCTCGGCGGGACACATGCGGTCCTGGTATTGGTAAACCTCTCGCAGCCCTTCCCGCGAGAAGCGCACCGAACGGCGGTCGAATTGTACCAACGGTTCGACCGCCTGTTAACGGCGGTAGTCTACTGACTTTAATCGTCTAGCTAGGACTCGTTCGCTCCCTGCGAATCCGCCGCCGCAAGCTGCCTCTTCCTCTGCAACGCCAAGGCGAGCGCATTCTCCTTAGACAGTGCCTTCAAAGACCGGCGATTGCAATCGGCGTCGCTACTGGGCCAATCGCCCTCTGGCCAAGTGTCGAACTGCCTGCCAGCGAATCCATGGCTGTTTCTTGCCAACGCCGCGTTCAGCTCCACGCAAGCAGCCTCTAGTCAAGCCATCGTCGGATAGGTTATAGATCCAGCGGTAGAACAAGCTAAGATCTACACAATTGGTCAACTCCTTGTTGCCAGCTCTGTCGAACTCCAGATCTCCTTCTTCATTGGGGACAGCCAAATAATTATGAAACAACAATCCGTAGCAAATGTCCTCGACGAAACTGACATTGCCATTCTGGAGCAACTCCAGCGAGATTGCAGGCAAACCGTGGCTCAGATCTCGCAGAAGGTCCACCTTTCCACTTCGTCCTGTCACCGCCGAATCAAGGCTTTAGAGGAGAGCGGCACGATCAAGCGCTACGTCGCCAAACTTTCCGCGAAGAGCCTCGGATATGGAGTCGAATTTTTTGTGGAGTTATCGCTGGCAACGCAAGACGAAGACGCCTTCGAGCAATTCGAACAAGCGGTCAACAAAATCCCAGAGGTTCTAGAATGCTATCTGGTAGGCGGACAATACGACTACTTGCTTCGAATTGTTGCGGTCGATGCAGAAGACTACGAACGCATTCACCGAAAGGCGATCAGCCGACTCCCTGGCGTGACTAGAATCCAATCCATCCTGTCCCTTCGCACCGTAAAAGCGGGGCACGGCCTGCCACTTAACTAGCTCTCACAACCAGCATTCAAAGACGCGAACCATCACACGTCCATCTCGCAGGTCTTGGTCGTGTTCGACTGTATTCCAACCAGCTTCACGAATCCAGGTTGAGAATTTATCCCCCGAGTGTCGATGCGGTTCGCTCAGATACATGCGACCATCGGTCGCCAAGTGCTGCCGCGCACACTGCTCAAGCGACTCAAACAACGCGGGATCGTAGACCAAATCCGAGCCGATGAGAATTGGGAAAGGAGGGAAAGTATCGCCCCTGAGGCACCCTCTTCCCCAGACCAGCGTATGGTACTCAATACGATCACCTAGTTCCCACGCATTTAGCTGAGCTACCTGCATTGCAAGCTCAACGGAGTCAGTAGAAGTGACTTGGGCCCCCCGCAAAGCAGCTCCCACACCGGCTTGCCCAGAACCGCATCCCAACTCCAGAACACGCACACCAGGCTCGATGACGTTAGCCAGAAAGGCGTCCAACCCCAATGCGGCTCGCCAAGTCGCGGCCCAGAAGGGATCGTGCCGAGCCTCAGTTCCTTCCGCGTCTACCTCGACAGCCAACTCCAAGAGATCGTCGGGATTCGCAACACGAAGCCAGTCCAATTTTTTGCCGCCAAGGCAGATCGGCGTGGACTCGAGCTTCACTTTTTTTTCGATGGCAGTGCGAAGTGAATTCAAGGACTCTGGCTTCTGCAAAATGGGCCTCCCTAAAATCCTCGTCGCTGCAGAATGTCTTCAAAGTCGGTTAAGTGGTAGTCGATTCCGACGAAATCGAGTGTTCGACATAAGCCTCGGAGCGCGACACCGAATCCATCCGGTCCCGAGAATCCACCAAACTGACCGCCGCCCTTTACGTGCGGTTCTAGATCAAAAACCACGCCTGGTGCGCCGAGTTTTTTCATGCGTTTTTCAAGCTTGGGAAGGTCCGGTAGCATGTCGCGAAAAATGGCTTCGTGTCCACTGTCCCCGATATGAGCCGGCACGAAGTTCTTCAGCGAAGCTTCATCGATATGTTCCAAGCGTTCCATAGCCGACGAGTGCCGATAATCCTTGACGTGAATCCACCCCAGTCCAGGCTTCATCGCCAAATACTCTGCGAACACTTCGTCCGGTGTCATCCCCTGACAGACAAGATTGGCTCCATCAAAAATCAAGACCATCGAAGAGCTCTTCACCTTCTTGTGAATCGCCGCCAAGACCTTGCCAGTCTGCCCAACTAAGTTCGCCTCGACCTCTAAGCCGAAAACGAGTCCTTCCTTGGCACACAAATCGGCCACTTCACCCAGTTGATCGACAACTTGACTTAGATGTTCTTCAGGCTCAGTGCCGACTGGATGATAGAAAGAAAACCCTCGTACTAATTTCGTGCCGAGCGTGTTGGCAACATCACATGCTCGTTTTACATCCTTCTTCAGGTATTGCTTGAATGGTACGTAGCGGTTCTTCGTCCCATCCTCAACGTCCAGCAATTTCACTTTTCCGATCGGAGAACCCAGGGAAGCGACCGCCAGTCCGTAGTCAGCCTGCATGCGGACGATCTGCTTCAACTCCGCCTTCGTTAGTTCCATCGCGTTCTTGATACCGTTACCGATATCGATAAAGCGAATCGAGTAGTGCTGCAGGCCAGCAGCGGCTAACGCTGAGAATTGCTGTACCGCAGTTTTTTCATTGGCCGCTTCATCGGCAAAACCGCTAAGAATAATGGATGGTTTTGACATGCTGTATTTCTCTACAAGCTGGCGAACGGTATCGACTCAAACAAAAAACGCGGAGGCAGTGGGCTCATTTCGGCTGAGTCCAACTGCACATTCCCTAGTCACTTACTCCTCTTCCTGGTCTTCTTCGTAAGTCACCGTAATCACGGAAGTAATACCTCCACGGGCTCCCCAATGACTCTCAAGACTTGCTTCCTTCGGCTTACAAACTGCGACAAAGTCGTCCAGGATGGTATTGGTTACATTCTCGTAGAAGATCCCTTCATTGCGGAACTTCTGCAGGTAAAGCTTCAAGCTCTTTAGCTCCACACACTTCTCCTTCGGAACATAGCGAAAGATGAGTGTGCCAAAGTCTGGTTGGCCAGTCTTGGGACACATCGACGTAAATTCTGGACACTCAATCTCAATGTGATAGTCGCGTTTCGGAAAACTATTCTCGAAGACTTCGAGTTGCTCTTGAAAGGGAGTCGACACGGGTCAGAATTCTCCACTACTACTGAAGTAAGTGATCACTAATGGGCGGTTGAATCCACCCTACCAAGGTACGGTGCCAGTGTGGCCCGTGCAACGAAGTATGCAAGCTGAAGACCGAAGTCGAAAGGGGGTGGAGTTCACTTCCGCTGAGAACTGTCATTCACCCCGTCGAGCTGGAACCGTGACCACCCCATCTGAGCCCGTCCAATCAAACTTTCGCATCAGCGAAATCTACGAGAGTATCCAAGGCGAAGGACTTCTCACCGGAACGCCCAGTATCTTTGTACGCACCAGTGGCTGCAATCTCCGCTGCTGGTTTTGTGACACTCGATTCGCCTCCTGGGAACCGGAAGGCAACTACCAATCCAACGCCCAAATCCTCGACACCTGTCGCTCCTGGACTGCAAAACACATCGTTCTCACAGGCGGAGAACCGATGATCTACAAGGCGCTCCCACGTCTGACTCAAGCATTTCGACGCGAAGGTTGGCACCTGACAATTGAAACAGCCGGCACCATCGACTTGCCAGTCGAGTGCGACCTGATGTCGCTCAGCCCCAAACTGGCGGGCTCCACTCCGAGTGTGCAGATAGACCCCAATAAAAGGGACGGTTCTCGAGGGGCCAGTCCGACCTGGGCTGCTGCACACAACAGACGCCGCGAGAGGCTCGAAGTTGTTGCCTCACTCATGGACAGGTACGACTATCAGCTCAAGTTCGTCGTCAATGACCATGACGATGCCGACGAGCTTCTTCAATATCTCACCCGTCTTGCCAAGGTCGCCGGCAGCATCGATCGTGAACGCGTCATGGTTATGCCGCAGGGCACCGATTCGGCAACTCTCGACCGCCAAGCTGAGTGGCTCTTGCCCTGGTGTCAGAACCACCAAGTTCGTTTTTGCCCCCGGGCTCACATCCACTGGTTCGGCGATCGACGCGGGACCTAACCTTCCGCGATCAGCCTGCCCCTCGGGACAGAATCACGAAAACACCGCTCAAGGCGACTAAATCGCCCGCAAACGGCGAATTATTGCGCAAATTCAGGAATTAACATCACAACAAGAAGCTTATATTGGGTTTGTGCGGCTGTCGCCCAGCGGCAATTTGTTGGGGGCATCTTCAAATTGTTTTGGCCCCAGCCTCACACAGGCGACTCTGGGAGCGACCTCGATTAACCAAGGACGAGGATGCTTCGAGAGTCGCCTTTTTCATGCGCACCTGCTCTTAGGGCACGCAAACGTGCACGGTGAGGTTTTCTAGACCACAGCCTCAATTCAGCGTATCAAGGCAATTTCAAGTTCCAGTTCGCCTACGTTGTCCACTAGATCCGCGCTGGATTCATTGATGCGAAAGTGGAGTTCACCGTTCTCTTCGGCAGTCCAAATGAGTTCCTGCCCAACGGTTAGGACTTCCAATTTTTCGGTAGCCCCCACAGCTTTCGGTGGACGCGGAGCAACCTGCTGCATCACCAGCTGCCCCGTCGGACGTCCGTTGAAGTACTCTAATGTGATTCCGCCGGCGCTGCTCATCCATGGCCTCGCGCCAGGCCTTACGACGAACAAATCATCGGAGGCTGTGATCCGGACTTTCATTCCGCTGCGAAGGACAACTCCACTTGCTTGCCAAGACTGATTGACGCCGACACTGATGACCGCCCGATCTCGGAGGACTTTCGGCTGAGGACTGATGGAGAGCATCCCTGAGGCAGTGCGGTACCCATAGTCCAGGTCCGTGATAAACGAATTCCACTCTTCCCGTACTCGCGACCAATCTTTACCCAAACGTCTCACTAGCCACCGACTCTGAGATCCGTCGGGGCGATGGGTCTGTGCGAGCATTTCTTGAAATGCTTCACGCGTTCTCGGATGCTGCGTCATGAACAACACGGCAGCCCAGCTCCAGGCATAGGCCTCAACCCGTCGATGCGCCGTATTGTCGTATTGGAGAATCGAATCCAACGAAGGTGCAACACCACCGTCGATATCCTCGTGAATCCGAGTGATTCTTCCCCAGTACGGGAAATCCCGTTTGTTCTGCGGCAGAACGTTGAGCGACAAATGCGCCGCGTCAGGATCCCAAGTGTGGGTCCCCAGCAGTTCGGCCATCCCCTCCATGATCCAAGGCGCCGCATTTCCTTTGAAATATCGGCTCATAAACCAGTGCGTTCCCTCGTGCAGAACGAGATGCCTGCGGTAGTAGGCACTAGGTTGCTCGGACACAAACAGAAGGTTCCCATACTGGTATCCGTAAGGGAACTCAGGAACTTGATTCGGTATCACACCGGCCGTCTTGAACCGCCCTCGATCGAGCATCACATACGCAGTCGCCTTCCAATCCGTGACCGCGTCTTCCGCGACTCCGAAAGTCTCGCACCAAATCGGAACTGCCAGGTCAAAGACTTCTGGCAGCCGTTCTAGTTCTGCATCCGGAGGAAGATCCGTGACGAGCTCTAAGTGCTTCCCCGCAAAGTGATAGAAGCCGTCAGAACCCTTCTCTTGCGCACGAACGAACTCGCCGGAACCAGTTACCCAAACGAGCACCGCGATCACGGAGGCCACTCGGGACATGGAAATGGTTGCCCGAGCACAACCACTTGTGCAACCACTCTTTGGCCGGCTAGTCGTCGACTTCCTCTTCGGATGTGGATGCCTCCGAAGATTCCTCTGGTCGTACATACTCAAGTCCGAACTCCTTTCCTTTCACGACGGCTGGAATTCCATCAGCCATCCAAACCGGCATGGGCTCGTCCTTCATGTAGTGATCGAAGAACTGCTGCATGCGTTTCGCGAAATCGATTCGATTGGCTTCACCCATGACCCAGTGCGGATCCCCGTTGTAGTTCAGCATCCATGCGGGTTTTTCGAGACGGCGTAACGCGACAAACAACTCGATTCCTTGATACCAAGGTACCGCCGTATCTTCGTCGTTGTGCAAGATCAGCAACGGTGTGTTGATCTTGTCGGCGGTGAACAGCGGCGAGTTCGCGATGTACTTCTCGCGAGCCTCCCACAATGTAGCACCAATGCGGGACTGAGTCTTTTCGTACTGGAACATACGGCTCATCCCAGACCCCCAACGAATACCACCGTAGGCGCTCGTCATGTTACTGACCGGAGCCCCCGACTCGGCACAGGCAAACATATCCGTGACCGTCACTAAGTAGGCAGTCTGGTACCCGCCCCAACTGTGTCCCTGCATGCCGATTTTCGATTCGTCAATGAACCCCAGATCGACAATACTCTGAACACCAGGAAGGACCGCATTGGCGGCACTCGGACCAGGTTCCCCGACTGTATACGGAATGTCAGGCACGAATATTACATAGCCGCGGCTAATGTAAAAACTAAAGTTGATGATCGAGCGGCCGGCGGCTGGAGCGTAGTAGCGATGCAAATTGTCCGAGTTTCGCTCATAGAAGTAGACCATCAACGGGTATTTCTTCGCAGGATCAAAGTCCTCCGGCTTATACAAAATCCCATCCAGCTCCCGCCCGTCCGTAGCCGTCCATTGCACAAGTTCGGCAGAACCCCAAATGAAGTCCTCCTGCTGCGGGTTCAAGCGGCTGAGCCGTTGCATCGCTTTGAACTCAAGTGTCGTTGACCACAGGTCGGGAAACCGTTCAAACGTCGAACGAGTCATCATGATGCGATCGCTGTCACGAGCTTTCTGTACCGATCCCAAACTCTCGTCGAGTTCAATCATCTTAGTCAGCTCGGCTTCGGAGTCCCCTTCGGCAGCTTGCGTTAGCTGATAGACGCCGGTCGCCTTCGTCTTGTGGTCCAATGACGTGAGCCACATCGAAGTTGGATCAATCGTAGGTTGTTCCGAATCAAGCCTGCGATAGCGGAATTGCTTCAGCTCTTCGCGGCCCTTCCCGAGCGTCAAACACATCGGAGTTCCCTCGCCAGAAGGATCAACCTGCCACAGATCCCAGCGGTCATAGAGAATCAGCCCCTCGTCGTCGTCGAGCCAACCTGCTGAGCGATACGATCCAGGCAGCGAAGGCTGATCATGCAGCTCATTGTGAACGGGATACGGGATCTCTTCAGCCAAGTCGACGGGCTCAGCAGCAAACCCGCTCTCCTTCAATTCGGTCGCGGATTCCCAAGCAGAGTCAACGCCCATCGAGTACCACGTCTTCGCCTCACCGTCGAACCAAACGAGGAACTTTCCACCGGGACTGAGCGATGCATTCCCGCGTTGCCGTTCGGCAATTTTACGAAGCTCTCCAGTCTTCTGGTCAACCAGGAACCAGTCAGAGTAGGACTGAACATCCCAAGACCTCATTTTGTCATACGCACTGGAAGCCGAACCGAGCAACAGTCGAGCATCGCTGCGTGGGTCTACCGAGACGTTTGGAACCTCCGTGGTCGCTAGCTGGCACATCTTCTTTGTGCGAGTGTCGTAGACCGCGGCATAGCTGCGATTTCGTTCGGCTCGTGCGTTGAGCAGTTGCTGGGGCTGTAGGAATGGGTCCTGCCAGTGCCAGAGATCAAGCTTCGCAACCTCTGCATCGTCTTTCTTTTCGTCTTCTTTTTCCGGAGTTGGTCGAGTACGGAAGTACAAACGCTTGCCATCTTCGGAGAAAAAGGGAGTTGATGCGTATACCTCCCAGCCTTCCGGCAAACCTTCGCTTTCCGCTCCAGCGACTAGTTTTGCTTCCCGAGAACCACGGCTCCAGCGATACACACTCAGCGCTCGCTCGTCTTCATCGGAACCCTCTTTTTCAGTAGCCGTCTCATCCCCGACGTTGCTCAGGAACGCTAGCTGCTTCTCATCGTCGCTAAACACAACCTGCCGGAAATCGCCCGCACCGGACAACAGCATTTTGACTTGCATGTCGTCGAGCTCAACGAGCTGAACACCTCGTTTACTTGCAGTCGCCCCAGCGACGGACATTGCCAAGTAGGTGGCCTCCTCACTGAAGCGATGCGAAGTCACGTTGGGATAGCGAACTTGCAACCCTGTTTCCAAGCTGTGCAGAACGAGAGTCGCCCCACCTTTCTTCAGCTCTTTGCTCTTACCGTTCTTCGATTTTTTCGTTGAGCCTCCCGACTTCCCACTCTCGGAGCCCTCTTTCGCACTCTTTTCCTTCGAGTTCTGCTTGGCTTCTTTCCGTTCGCGATATTGCTTCTCTTTTTCAGGTCGCTGCAAACCGGATTCGGTAATCTCCAGCGACTCACCAAGCTCCGTTTTCCCGGCCTTCACCAAGTCTGACTCGCTGTTGTCCCGCAGCGTGATTGCCACCCAGCCAGCAGCTTTGTCGGGCAGCGAAAAAGAACTGGCGTTTGGAACCGTGGTAAGTGTTCCAGAGTCAAGAGCCAGCACTTGAACCTTGGACTTCGGCATCAGCGCCTCAGGAGTTTTCTTTTCCTTCAGTTGCTTGATGAGCCCAGGATCGGGCTGCACCACGAAGACCAAGAATTGGCTATCGAACGTAAAGCGAGCTCGGCTGACTCCGACTATCTCATATTGCTTTTCTGAGTCGAGATGGCGTACCGTCATCCCTGGGCGCTCTTTGCCCGTCGTCGCCGTAAAGTAGGCCCACTTGCCATCGTTCGACAGACTGGACGCTCCAAGCGACGTCCACGAGTCGTAGTCTTCGTGCTCCAAAGGTCGCTTGTCCTCGGGCTCCACGGCTCGGGCAGGAGCCGTCGCCAAGAGGCCCAAAGCAACACAGTAGCAGCAAGCCAAGAATCTGTTTCTCATAACTTCGTCACACTCTGTGGATTCAATTTCTAGTTTCAAACATCGCGGTGGGTAAATCCGAATTATCCTGAGTTTTCCCGCGTCAGTTGGAGAGGCGCTGATTAATACAGAGTAATTGGCACTCTGAAGATCGGCTAGCGCGGGCGTATTTCTTTGCCCGCCACCGTCAAGTAGACTGTGCCTCTCGCTTGACTTGACCAGTGACTTTACGAGCCAGTCCCCTCCGATACATCCTTCCACTGCCATTTCTTGGCAAACTATCCAGGAGCTTCCCTCATGACCAAGAATCAGAATGCATCGCGTCGCGGTTTCCTAAAGACAACGGCAACCGCGACCGCCGCAGCCTCCATGGTTCACTCTTCCGTCGCAAAAGCGGACGACAACCTTGAGATTCGAATAGGCATTGTGGGCTGCGGTGGTCGCGGACGCGGTGCTCTGATTGACTCGCTGTCGATCAACGAGAATGTCAAGGTCGTGGCCGCTTCCGATCTGTACACCAAAAACTGCGTCAACGCGCGTACAGCTGTCAGCAAGAAGTATCCAGACAAGATCGATTTGGCCGAAGACCGAATGTACGACGGTCTCGACGGCTACAAGAGAATCCTTGACGACAAGAACGTCGATCTTGTTTTCCTGACGACTTCCCCAGGGTTTCGCCCCATCCACATTGGAGAGGCCGTGGAAGCAGGCAAGCACGTCTTCGCAGAAAAACCATCTTGCGTCGATCCTGTCGGCTACCGCATGTGCCTCAAGGCGCACGAGAAAGCCGAAGCCAACGGAACCGCCATCGTTACGGGAACTCAATACCGCCGCCAAACGAATTTCATCGGCGCCGTCGAGGAAATCCGCAAGGGCACAATCGGTGACATCGTGCATGCCGAGTCGCGATACTGCTCGCAAGGGATCTGGTATCGCAATCGCAAGCCAGAAATGAGTGACGCCGAATATCAGTTAAACAACTGGATGCACTTCATCTGGCTCAGCGGTGACCAAATCGCTGAACAGGCCGTACACAACATCGACGCAATGAACTGGGTGATGGGCGGACCACCCGAGTCAGTTTACGGTTCCGGTGGTCGCTTCACTCGACCAGATGACAGCGAAATGTGGGACAACATCTGCCTGGACTACGACTACGGAAATGGCAAGACGCTTTCGTTCATGTGCCGACAGATTCCAAAGAGCGACGTTTCGAACGGTAGCGTCGTCTACGGAACCAAGGGCACCTGCTACATTGGAGCCTTCAGTAACGGCTCACGCATTACCGACATGGATGGCAATGAAATCTGGAAGCAAGCCGGAAAAATCGGCGACGCTTATCAACTCGAACACAAGGATCTCATCGACTCCATTCGATCGGGCAATCCTATCGTCGAACTGAAGCAAACAGCGGACAGCTCACTGACGGCAGTCATGGGGCGAATGGCAGCCTACACCGGCAAGAAGGTGACCTGGGAATTCGCCTCCGAGAAATCCGAGCTTGGTCTATTCCCGGAGAACCTGACGTGGGACGGCGAATTGCCAGAGCCTAAGTTCGCCGTACCCGGTGTGACGAAGTTGACTTAGCATTTTGAGAAGATCCGCTGGCCAACGTTCCGCCATGTCAATTGGAATCTAACGTCCTGGCGAGTTCGCCACTTTGCACTAGTGCGAGTTACCGATACGCTTAAGCTGCTGATGATTAACTATTCTGCAAGCTGACAACGCTTGATCTGAATCTACATTCCAACAAATACTTCAGACCAAGCGCAATTCGGGAATTCACATTCAAATGAGCGATCTAACCGCAAAGTACAACGCAGCCGAGAAACTCAAAGACGAGGGAAAGTACGACGAAGCCGCCACGCTTCTGAACGAGATTCTCGGAGAGGACGAAAATCACATACTCACACATCTCACGCTCGGTCGAATCTACACACTGACAGGCAAGTTCGACCAGGCCATCGAACATGGGCAGAAAGCCTGCGAGATCGAACCGTCCGAGCCCTTTAACTTCACAGCACTCAGCGTCACGTTTCAGCGAGCTTGGGCTGGAACGGAAGATCAGAAGTTTATCCAACTTGCCGAAGACGCGATGGCCGAGTCGCGACGATTGGAATCCATCAAGTGAGCGACGCCTCCCTCGCGAACACCAACCAGCCTCTCACGGGTAAGCGAGTGCTGTTCTTCACTGGCGACATCTACGAAGATTTGGAACTCTGGTATCCGAAGTTGCGTCTGATCGAAGCCGGCGCGGAAACGGTTATCGCTGGCGAAGAATCCGGCAGACTCTACGCGGGCAAGAACGGATATCCTTGCACTTCTGATGCAAAGATCGACGACATGAATTCGGCGGACTTCGATGGTCTCGTAGTCCCCGGTGGCTTCATGCCGGATAAGCTCCGGCGGAATCCGAAAGTTCTCGAGCTGACCAAGGAATTCTTCGACTCAGGGAAACTCGTCGCCGCCATTTGTCACGGCGGGTGGATTCCGATCTCCGCCAAGATTTACGATGGGGTCCGCGTTACCGGGTCACCTGGCATCAAAGATGATCTCGTAAACGCCGGTGGGATTTTTGAAGACGCGGCGGTCGTGGTTGACCGGAACAGCGTATCGAGTCGCCGCCCGGATGACTTGCCAGACTTCTGTCGTGCCACTATCGAAGTACTGAACTCTCAAGACTCCCGGTAGATACCATGCCTTCATCCCAACGACATCGTTAGCGGTGGATCATCCCAGCCGGAAGCCATTCGAAGAAAGCCACTCCACAAGGACGCCCCATGCATGTGATCCACCATGGAGCCCTCCATGGCGTTACCGGTTCTTGTCACCAATTGGTGGTCTCGCCCGAGCGTTCACTGCTCATCGATTGCGGTTTATTTCAAGGCGATGATGCGCAGGACAGAGATGAGACTGCCATTGATTTTCCGCTGGACGGCATTCAGGGCCTGGTGCTAACCCACGTACACTTAGATCACATTGGACGACTCCCGTACCTGATCGCTGCGGGATTCAACGAACCGATCTTCTGCTCGCCTCCGACTGCCAAGCTTCTCCCACTCATGATGGAAGACGCTCTAAGAGTCGGTGTAACGCGGAACAAACGGTTGATCGAGAGATTCCTGCACGACCTACGACGCTTCGTACGTCCAATGGCTTATCACCAATGGCACGAGCTCGACGGCGGCATCCAAATGCGATTTTCGCCCGCCGGTCACGTGCTTGGCTCGTGTGTCGTTGAGTTTGATTACCAAGGCGAACGCTTCGTGTTCAGCGGCGACCTTGGTAGCCGACATCAGCCTTTGCTCAAAGAGCCCAGCAGTCCTGAACGTGCCGATTTCCTGGTCCTGGAGTCCACCTACGGCGACCGAAATCACGTCGGACGCGCCGAACGTGTCGAGCAACTGGAAAACATCCTCTGCCGGACACTCTCCGATCAAGGCGTCACCATCATCCCCGCTTTCAGCCTCGGCCGTACGCAGGAGCTGCTCTTCGAACTCAATGAGATCTTTGACGGCATGGGTCGGAAGCTCGGATGTTCCATGCTCAAGAACATCGACATCATCATCGATTCCCCACTAGCCCAACGTTTCACGGAAATATACGCAGACCTTACGGACTACTGGGACGCAGAAGCCAAGCACGTTCTGACCTACGATGACCAGCCACTCGTTTTTGAGAACTTAGTTCAAATCGAAAACCACGCGGAGCATCGCGATACGATCGAGTACTTGCGAGAATCAAAACTGCCGGCAGTCGTCATCGCCGCTAGCGGGATGTGTACGGGCGGTCGAGTCGTTAACTACTTGAAGGAGTTCCTGAGGGATCGGAGAACTGATGTCGTGTTCGTCGGCTATCAAGCCAAAGGGACGCCGGGCCGCTACATCCAAGACAGCGACTGGGTCCGAATGGATGGCAAGCGCTACGACATCGAGGCCAAAACGCATCGACTCACAGGCTACTCGGCTCATGCCGACCAGTCGGATTTAATCCGCTTTGTCGAAGGCATGCAAGAACGCCCCAAGGCCATTCGCTTGGTTCACGGAGAAGAGCACCCCAAGCGTGTCTTACAACGCGAACTGGAAGAACGAGGATACAACGTTGTCTAATGGATCAGATCCTTCGACTCCGGCTCCCGGATCTTTGAAATCATTGAACTCGAGCGAAACGGAACCTTGGCTCCGAGAACTAGGAAATTCCGGGCTTCGCGTCTCCGCGATTGGATTCGGTTGCTGGCCAATCGCTGGTGTTTCCACTCTTGGAACCAATGAGAAAGACAGCCTAGCCACCATCCATGCTGCCATCGACCACGACATCAACTTCATCGACACTGCGTATTCCTACGGCTACGACGGGGAAGCAGACCGACTCCTCGTACAGGTCCTGCGCGAGCGACGAAGCGAAGTCGTCGTGGCCAGCAAAGTTGGGCAAGCCTTTGATTCCAATCGTCAACGAGTCGTATGCGGCCGTCCCGAAGTCTTGCTGGAGCACGCGCAGCAGTCGATCGAACGCTTGGAGGTAGAACAACTCGACATTCTATACCTGCACTGTCCCGATCCAGATGTACCGCTCCAGGAGTCGGCCGCCGCCATTGCAGAGGCATTGAATCAGGGAATCGCGAAATGCGCGGGAGTCAGTAACGTTGACCTGCAAGAGTTGCGTGAGTTTCACACCATTTGCCCCGTCAGCGTCGTGCAACCCCCGTTCAATATGTTGCAACAAAGTGCCGTACTCGAGATTCGCAACTATTGCAGAGACCAGAACATCGCAATCGCCAATTACTGGGCACTGATGAAAGGCCTGTTGGCCGGCGGCATGCAGCGTGACCATAATTTCGACCCGAACGACAAAAGGCTCACTTACGAGATCTTTCAAGGAAAAGCGTGGGAACGAGCTCAGGACTTCTTGGACACTTTGCGTTCCATCGCGCAGGAATTGCAATGCACGGTTTCTCAGTTGGTGCTGCTGTGGACCGTTCGGCAACCCGGCATCACTTCCGCACTCTGCGGTGCCAAACGTCCCGAGCAGATCATGGAGACGGCCAAAACGAAAAAGCTCTTTGATGCGGGTGTCGCACCTGATATTTGGCAAGCCATTGAAGCAGCCATCAACGCGCATAATGAGGATGCAGCGGACTCACGCAATTGATCGCAATCCCCTGCGTAAGTCAGAGTTCGCAAGAAGGCAGTCGACCTCTATGGTAAACCGCCGCGCAATCAAACAGAGTGCTTGCTAATTTAGGGTAAAATACTTTTGTATCACCCCCAAACGTCTCTAGAACGCAACTCCAGACTCCGTAAGCCGCGATGCGGGAATTCAACAAGATCTTCGTAATCGCGCTTCCTCGGTGCGCCACAGTTTCCATGTGCGACGCTCTAGGCATGCTTGGGATTCGCACTGCACATTTGGGTCGCATCTACGGGTCCAGCACTGCTGAACACAATGACCCGCAACGCCTGAAACGCATGCTTGAACAAATCGAGTTACGAGACTTTTCGCTCGACATCCTCCAGGAATGCGAAGGGCTAGCCGACTACCCCGCCTGCATCCCTGACGTCATCGAAGCGCTCGATCTCGAGTTTCCTGGGAGCCTTTTTATCAACGTGAAACGCGACGTTGACCGCCAAAGGTGGATTCAATCCGTCGAGCGGCAATTCGTAGGCCTCCAGTTATTGAAGTCGGGGCGAGTAACAACGACGGACGAAAAGGACTTCATGCGCGTCGTTCGTCGCTTCCGTGAATTAACGTTTGGCCAGGCCGAGTTCGATGCCGAGCGGTATGTTCGTGCCTACGACGACTTCCAAGCAACCATTTCGAGCTACTTCAAAGACCGAGCCAACGACTTGCTGCAATTCGACTCCGTCCAAGCACTTGAGTCAGAGGGATTTTCACGCCTCGCCGTCTTCCTGCAAACAGACAAACCCGATTCACTCTTTCCCAAAAGCAACACCCACAGCCAGCTTCCTGCCCAACGATTTATTCAAGCCCTCGAAGCAGGCGAGATTGAAAGCCAAACGGGCATCGTCCAAGACAGAACGCTAGAAAAGTCTTAGCGGCGTGTTGAAAAAGTGGTTCAGACTGCCTTCGATCAGAATTGGCTCTCGAACAATTGCCGAAGTTTACGAGTTTGCTCTTCGCTCAGAATTTCAGCTAGCGAATCAAATATCCGTGCCTCTAGCTCGCGGAGTTTCTTTCGATTCTCTTCTTTGGCCATGCGAACGGCTTTGATCAGCTCTGGCGCTAAACTTTCGACTTCCATGTAGCGAAGGAACTCAGGACGCGAGAACGGCAACTCAGGATCAATGAGAAACTCCTTGAGAGAATATTGACGTACAAACTGCCATTTCTGCTCAACGGTTAGGATTGTGTCGACCTCCTTGAAAAGCTGAGCTGAGACTCTCCGCCGAAATTCGATTGGGCTCTCGCTCGAATTCGGATCCAAAGCATAAAGCTGCTTGTTTGCACGTCGCTGCAAATCCGCCAGTTTCTCCTGCTGCTCGCAGCTCAGCTCTACATCACTTTGCCGAGTAAGGAAGTACAAACTTCCCGTATAGTTACAGCGAGGCGGGGTTGGAACAGGCTCCTGATCAATGCCCTGCTTTTCTGGGCGTATCGGCCCAACAGGCGCACCCAAATAGGTGACGAGTTTCTGTCGCGTTTTCTCAGGCAACGCATTGCAGATTGGAACGAGAATCTCTTTCTCAATTTTCGATCGCTTCGATTCATAGCCGCTACGAAGCTCTTCGAAACGATCTTCAATTTCACGAGCCTGAAGTCTTGTAAGGCGAAGCAAATCTTGGACTTCACGATCTGCAAAAATTGAGTCGGCAGTGGGAAATCTAATCCTGAGCGCAGCACCCCTCATTGCCGCAAGCTGTTCCTCCCCAAGGACCAGACTCAAGCGTTGATAAACCCTATCGTCGAGCTTAGACCAAACTTGATGCCGCTTGGCATCCAAAGCAGCACCTCCATCACGTATGTCTACCTTCCCGTAGAGTCTCGCTGCTTCCTCTTTCAAATCGCCCGCACGCGCCTGGATCTCCTTGAGTCCCTGGAGTTGCGCGGGCGTAACATCCAGTGCATCAGCGAACTCGGGCAACTGCTGTAGCTCCCGCGCTAACTGCCAGTAGTTCATACTTGGCAACAGTTCGCTCGCGTCCAATTGAAGTTGAAGCAGCAAACACAAGACTGCAAGGATAGCATTCATCCAACCTAAACCTCTCCGTTCAACGATCGACAAGCCAATTGTTAGAAGAACTGATTTGGGATTAGCTGGCTTCCCACTCGTCCAACGCGAGGTTGAAAGACGAGATCTCCTGCCTTCCTGATTTGGCGTGTTGGTGGACCAAAACCGCAGAAACACTGGGGTTCCTGTCGCAATACTCTCTCGTGGCTTCGACGCCCATGACAAAAAAAGCGGTTGCGAGTGAGTCGGCGATGGCGGCACTTTCGCATAGAACTGTCGCACTCATCATGTGCTGAGCGGGCCAGCCCGTTCTTGGGTCGATAATGTGGCTGTACCTTTGTCCGCCAAAATGGAAGAACTGCTTCCCGGAACCGCTCGTTCCAAGGCTACGGTTGCGGAGCCGGATCGTTCCGAGATGTTCCTCCCAACGCCAAGGATGCCGCAGCGACACCGACCAGCCACTATCGCTCGAGTCGTGATTACCACTCGCGCAAATCGAACTGAGACCACCGTGCAACATAAAGTTCTCGACGCCTTGCTCGACCAACTTTCGAGCCGCGCGGTCGATGGCATATCCTTTCCCGATCCCTCCTGGATTGACTTTGACGCCCTCGCGTTCCAAGCTTGCCGAACTACTGTCCAAATCCAGCTTGATATACTTCGATCCGACGGATGCCAACGCTTCGGCAATCTGCGGCTGGCTCGGCTTCCGACCTTGCCGCCTGCCGAAGCCCCACAGTTCCGTAAACGTACCGGACGTCATATCAAAGGCGCCTTCCGACCACTCGCTGACCGCTTTCCCAAGTTCCAAAAGCTGCAGAGCATCAGAAGAGACTTCAATTGGGTTTCGAGCACCGAACTTATTCAGTCGGCTTAGATCACTTCTCGGCTTGTAGACACTGAGCAGCGTCTCCAATTCCGCAATTAGCCCAAGCGCTTCAGTAGCTTGCTCCGTAGCTTCCGCAGCCTCGCGAGGGTTCAGCAACACCTCGAATTCACAGGCCATCGCTTGTCGCGAAACCGAGATCAATACGTTGCGGTCGAAACGCTCTTCAACGACGCTGGCATCTTCCTCAGAAGTACCCGCCTCTTGCGGCATTTCGGAATCCGAACGTCGCTGGGCTTCTACTTCGCTTTCGTTCTCTCGCGGCGGAACACTACAGTTCTCAGGTTCCTCACTTGCCAAGGAACCGTCCGTCTTAGCGACTGCAATCCCAGTAAGTCGCTCGACCCAATCAGTCAGCGTCAAAGAACCCGACTGCTCAAATTCCGCTCCAGATGTTGGCATGTTCCAGCTTTCCCGTAACCAGGCTGCTAATAGAGCGCTGGCAATCCGTACTGCTGATGAATCTCATTGCAAAACTCCGGTTCCATCCTCAATCCGTGAGCGAGTTCCTTGAGGTAGGTGGCTTCGCGCGTCGAATCGAAGTCAATAGCAGCGATGGAAAGCGTATAGACCTTTTGCTCCATACCGATAGGTACAGACCAAGCAAACTCGCGCACATCGACAGGACGCGAAAACTCTTTACGCAGAAAATCCATAGCCTCGCGAGAAGGATTCGAAATCCGGTCCATAATCTCCTTCTGCTCATCGGGAGTGACGCGTCCATCCGCCTTGGCAGAGTTGATCATTGCACGGATCAAGATGGTAGCTTCCTCATCCGGCTCTGGTTTCTCGCGTCGACCGACTGGAGCTCGATCATCAAACGAGAATCCGCCGCGACCACTTCTCGGCGGCTCCTGCGGTGGTGGAGCTGGCTGCGAGCGAGCAGGCGGGGCCGAGCGGCGTGCGTAACGGTCTTTGGCAACGCCCAGCATGTCCTCAAGTTGCTTGGCTTCCGACTCGATATTGGTACGTCGGCTGCGACCCTGAGTCGAACTGCGACCCTGAGTCGGACTGCGACTGGGGGGAGGAGAAGACCGGCGTCCACCACCCATCAGATCCTTCAGGATCTTACCGCCGAGCCCACCGCCACTCTTGCTGCCGCCACCAAGAAGCCCGCCAAGAATATCCATCGCGTCCATCGTAAAACCCTTCCGCCTAAAGTCTGTTCATGACTGTTCATTTCCGTCAACTTCTCACGGCCGACTAGGGTTCTCATACCAGATGATCCCAAGGCCACGGCCGTCTGCGCGTTCTTCACAGGTAAGAATATCCAAGTCGCTATCAGCGTCCAGGTCGACAAGTTCTAGAAGATCAAATTTGATTCCCTCAGTTCCACTTACGCTCCTCGTCTTCCAAGCTTCGGCATCCCGAATAAACCACACAACCCCGCTCCTCGGACTCACAGCGGATTCACACGCGAATACGAGATCGTCCTTGCCATCGCCATTCAAGTCCCCAACCGCGACACTTTTCGCTAACCCGAATCGAGCCATCGGTTGCAACTGAAGCTCTTGAGTCCGCCAAGCGACCGAGTTTGCAGCAACTTCGCTGTCATTCGTGCGACTGAAGACTAGAAGCGAATTGGGTTTCACCGGCACAACAATTCTAAAGTCCGTTCCTTGGTAGTTCGCTGCGTCCTTTGTGCCGATCGAGAAATCTAAGAACATCACTTCGCGTTTTGAGCCGCCGATCAAGTGTTGCTCCCAGCGTCTCTCATCCCAGGGCAAACGGTCGGGTTCGGAATTCTCAAGATAGTAAACTCCAGATTCACTTCCTTTTCGGTCGTCGTAGAGAATGTCCAAGTCTCCGTCGCCATCCACGTCAACAACGTCGAGTGACATGACCCAGGCGGCATCCACGAGTTTCTGTAATTTCCAACGCGTGTCCATAGACGGCCGGTAGAGGATGCCAACCATGCCGCCAGGATTTTTGCTGGCAACCACAATCGCTATCGCCTCCGTCGGCGACGCAATCGGTCCGAGCGCGTTCCATCGTGGATTTGAATGCCTAGAGTTTGAATGCGTCAACGGCGCCGCGAACATCCAACGACTAACGCCTTGGCTACAGTCAATCACTTCCGATTGCCACGCGGTAGGGTCCAACAAGTCTTGCCGGCTTGTCGGAGCCAAATGAACCCGCAGCGTTTGCTCCTTACCTTCGCAGCTAGAGAGCACATCGAGTTGCCCATCGCCGTTCAGGTCGACCCAAACAGCATCTTCAACAGAGGGGGCCATTCCGACATCGACGTAAGGCCACTCGTCACGCACCGAGTCGATGCCAGGGTGGAAATAGGCACGCACCCGACCGCTCTCTTCCCAGCCAGTTACGATGTCGAGACGTCCGTCGCCATTAGCGTCCGCCAACCGCACTCCGTCGGCCCCACGCAGCGTATCGTCAATCGCGTGCCGTTGCCAAGGCTCCGTCTCTTCCCATGTAAAAGCATTTGGCAAGCTAGAGCCTGCTTTAATATTCGGCTGGCCAACCACGCTCGCCGCTTGAAAACAGTAGATCTGCAGGATGACTACTAAACCACTCAGTCGCAGGCCGGCCCGAGGAACATGGTGGATACGTGTGGTTCTGTCCATCGCCTCGGTTCCGCATTCACTTAGTTGCACTAGAATCTGTGGGCTCACTCCGCCGACTAGCTCTGACACACTTTAGGACCATTGCACATGGCCGTCTATTTTTCGCGAGGCGACGAGTCCGCTGAACTCACCGAGTCCGACTTTCGAGAAGCACTACAAGCTGCCTTCGACGCTAAAGGAAATCCACAGCGTGTGCTGGCTCTGCCTCCTGATCATACACGCAGCGACAGCCGGGCTGGTGAGCTAACGCGACTGGCACACGAGATGCTGGGAGATCGACTAACCGACGTCATGCCCGCGCTGGGCACACATGCACCGATGACGGAGCAGGAACTCGAATACATGTTCGGGAATCTACCTCGCGAGTTGATTCGCATTCACGACTGGGAGAATGACGTTGTCACCTTGGGCGACGTGGATTCTGAGTTCGTGAAACTGGCCACGGAAGGCATCTACGACCGACCATGGACGGCCCAAGTCAATCGCCTGCTCCACGAAGGCGGTCATGACATGATTCTGTCGCTGGGCCAGGTTGTTCCGCACGAAGTTGTCGGCATGGCAAACTACAACAAGAACATCTTCGTCGGCACTGGCGGAAACAAAGGGATCAACGAGAGTCATTACCTCAGCGCTCTGTACGGCATGGAACGCACCATGGGGCGCTGCGATACACCACTTCGAAAAATCTTAAACGAAGCCCAAGATCGATACTGCACCGACATGCCACTGATGTATGTACTGACAGTCGTCGAGTCGCTCGCTGACTCAAGAAAAGTCGTTCGCGGAATCTTCGTTGGGGACACGCACGACGTCTTCTTCGAAGCTGGTGAGCTATCCGCCAAAGTCAATCGCTTCGTGGTCGAACGGACACCCAAGACCGTGGTCGTCACGATGGATCCCAACAAGTACAAGCGAACGTGGCTGGCGAATAAATCGATTTACCGAACGCGCATGCTCATCGGCGACGGCGGCAAATTAGTCATCATTGCACCGGGAGTCAAAGGATTCGGCGAGGGCAAGACAGTCGACGGTCTCATCCGAAAGTACGGTTATCGCAACACGCCTGAAGTATTGGAATTAGTCCGCGAGAACGAAGATCTCCAAGCAAACTTGGGCGCAGCGGCTCACCTAATTCACGGAACTAGCGATGGACGCTTCACGATCCAATATGCCCCCGGCGAACTAACCCGTGAAGAAATCGAATCCGTGGGGTACGAATATGCCGATTGGGAGCCGCTAATGGAACGGTACAGCTGCGAAGGCCTCAGTAACGGCTGGCATACCGACGCACTCGGCGAAGAGTTCTACTTCGTTTCCGATCCAGGCCTTGGCCTCTGGATGCGTGCTGAACACCCTTACGCTTAAAGCAATACAGCGGATCTCTCGCTGATTGGGAACCTATACCCCTTAAGCCATAAAGGATTCGTGTGGCATACGTCGCTGGCCTGCGGTCTACACTCTGAGACCGCGAGCCGCAGGCTCAGCAGCAAACGAGAGGCAAAAAAAGAGTGAACATTTCGACTGTAAAAGCATCCGCCGAAGACCAGCGTGGAGTCCAAGGAGCCTGGCTGTTTCTGGGCTCACTAGCGGTGTTCTTTTTCTCCAGCATTTTGCTGTACGCAATCTACGTCCTCCTCAGGATTGCTCCGCAGAGCGGTGAGGTACAACCGTTTTTCCTGCCTCGTAGCTTCTTGCTTACGACGGTCAACCTGATCGCAATTAGCATCTTGCTCCACTTGGCTCTCACTGCGATTCGAATGGAGAAACGCGTCGACTTCGTACGCTATGTCCTTTTGGCGACAGTCCTGGCGGCAGTGTTTTTCGCTTGCCAAGGCACGGCATTAACGTGGATGATCGAAGAAATGCAGAAGCCCGGGCCCGCCATGAAGTCCCTTTACGGCTTCACTTTCTTCCTCGTTATCGTCCACGCGCTCCACGTTATCGGCGGAGTTGCGGGGATGGCCGTCTTGCTGTTCGGCATCTCGAGAGGCGCCTACGATCACGAACGACATTTCCCAGTCCGCTTTTGTGCTCTGTATTGGCACTTTTTGGATGCCGTCTGGATCGCCATGATGCTTAGTTTCGGCCTGGCCGCTTATGTATCAAAAATCCCAACCTAGGACTCAGCCTTAGACTCCTTGGCGTTCAGCGAAACTTAGAACGAGTCTCCAAGCTGAGCCAGCTCACATAGGTTCGCACTGACAACTGGCTGCGGACAACTCCAGACCAGGAAAAACAGAGCTTCCTTGGCCCATCTGCCCGCTGGATGTGAAGCGACAAAGCCAGCCCCCTTGGCCGCTGAAAGTGCGGCTTGAGTGGCACGCAGAGTGAGAGAGTTCGCTTGCTGCCGAAGCTCCTGACCGTTGCAGGCTGACTCTCGTTCAGCCACCAAATCGCGGAGCACACCGAGTAAGTGCCCGGCGTCATGAGATATTTTCTCGGCAACCGGCTGCAAATCCGTTCGCTTCTCCGCCTGATCGTTTAGGAACCGAGCGGCAGCTAGCGTCAGCCCCAAAGCCAACATCGAGGTCTGTAGACCTCCGGCGCCTCCACCCGAATTCACCGACATGACATTCTCGACTGGACCAGCTACCACATCCGACTCTGGAATGAAGACTTGTTCAACGGCAACTTGATCAGTGCAACTTCCGTTCAACCCAACGAGTTCCCCTCCATCACCCGGCTTCAATCCCGGAGCGTCTCGCATCACCGCGGCCATCAATTGCGTTCCGTCATCGAGCGAAGCACCCAGCACATAGACATCAGCGGCCGGAGCCGCAGTCACCCATGGGCTGAATCCGTCGAGTAGGAATCCGCCTTCGGTGCGAGTCGCGGTCAGCACCGGCTTGCCGACGTGTTGTCGACTCGTGGTCAGATGGCTAATTCCAACCGTTGCAAATAGCTCGCCACTTGCCATCATCGGCAACAATCTTGATTTCAAATCTAAGTTGGAACTGCCCAATATCCGTTTACAGGCCGCGTTCCACTGCGTCAGAATGAAAGCCGTGGTTAAACAACTCTGACTCAGAGCCAAGTATCCCTCCAAGACCTGCGTCTCACTCCACCCCAATCCGCCGTACTCTTTCGGCACGAACCAGGCAAAAACGCCTCCGTCGGAGAGTTTCTCGATTTGCCCTGCTGGCCAAACTCGGCGTGCATCGGCGTCCGCTGCAGATGCTTCTAATTGCAAACACAACTGCAAGACTGAGTCAGGAACGTCGCATGCGATAGGCAATTTGGTAACTCTCAAGATGTGCGGCTCAAGATGTGCGGACCAGAGCTTACACTCTGTTTAGTCCGGAACTATGGGCCTGACGCAACGTTCGAACTGCGAGAAAAACAACTTCTCTCAGAGTCACGCTGCCTCAGTTTAATAAGTTCGGAATAATAGGCCTCTCCTCGGGTTCCTCACTCTCCGAATCGGTTGAAGGCACCGCTGGAGTCGATTGGGAACCACCGCCGCTGAGCGGCTCTGACAAATGAGCACCGGCCAACCAAGCTAGCAAGAACGTTGCGCCCAGGTACAACGAGTAGTTCATTGCACCCTGGGCAATTTCCAGGTCTAAGACCAACACGGCTAGAAACGCCCCGAGGATCAACATCACGGGAAAGAAAATCACCATGTCCAACCCACTGTACTCTTCCATCGAAGAGTAGCCTGAGACGTACTGAGGCACAAAACCATAGATTGCCCAGAGCGCAGCAAATCCGATGGAACATATACCACAGCGGGCCGTTAGCTGACTGCCGGTAAAGCCCTCGAGTTCGTCGTCTCGAAGAAACCAATACCCGAGGAATACCAGAGGCGGCGCCAACAACAAGCTACCCAATATCAACAGCCAAGTCTGCGGTTGCTGCCCCGACAGACCTAGCCCAGCAGCGATGGCGACCACTGCGATCGCACCGACAATGGCACTGACCAATACCGGAGTTCCGATTTTCGTTTCTGTGCGCCGAATCGGCTTGAGAATGGCTTTCCCGGCCGAATCTTTGGGGCCTGCATCTTCCGGCGCATGGATGACGACCTGTTCCGACAGCTCCGGAATTTGGATCTTCTTCTTACAGTTTGGACACGGCCCACTTTTGCCGGCAAACTTATCGCTAACCTGAAAGCGTTTAAGACAACTGGGACAAGTTACGTTGATTGACATAGAATAGAGCGGAGTCACTGAGTGTCTAAGAAGCGTGCGAAAAACGGGCCGAAGCCTGATTGAAAGCGCTTCGACGCGTGCATTGTAACCCAACCCGAAAACCCCAAGTATCGGTGTTTGCACTTGATGGCTTGTCCACTTTGCCCCGAAAGTCGCCCAACTTGTCTCACTGTCTAAACGTCGTTCTCTTCGAACCAGAGATTCCACAGAATACCGGCAATATCGGGCGTTCTTGCGTGGCTCTGGGCGCCAAGCTATGGCTCGTCAAACCATTGGGTTTCCAGCTCGACTCTTCGCGACTAAAACGCTCGGGAATGGATTACTGGCAAGACCTCGACTGGGAAGCCGTTGACTCACTCGATCACTTGTGGAAACACCTCGAACCTCGGAGAGTCTGGTTGTTTACCAAGTTCGGAACTCAAAACTACTGTGATGCTAATTTTGAGTTCGGCGACACGCTTATTTTTGGTAGCGAATCCAATGGACTTCCTCAAAGCCTGCATGACCGCTTTGAGGCGAACCGATTGCTAATACCGATGCCTGGCCCCGTTCGATGTCTAAACCTAGCCACCTCGGCAGGCATAGTGATGTACGAGGCTGCCAGGCAAATGGCGTTATTTCGGGGAAACTAGGGAAGACCAGTCCAAACAGCGTGTTGCTCGCTGGACACACGTTCCAGGAGATTTTCTATGCCATCCTCATTGAAACCCGCCATGCTCTCGGGTCAGGGGTGGTACGTCGCGCGCACGACCACGGTCGTTTGTCTTGCGCTCTATCTCGTGGCTACTTCTGCACGCATCTCATTTGCGCAGGAAACCGCCGAGGATCGTACTCTGTTAAGCATGATTCACCATGGCTTGTCCGAGCCTGCTCTAGAGTACTGCACGCGCCGACTTGAGCTTCACGGTGATTCGGAATCCCTCCGCGCTCGCTGGACAGCGCGTCTAATGGAGTGCCATGCGCAAACTGGACTTCGTGCTCTAGGAGAAGAATCGCTCCACTGGGAACGCTGCCAATTCCTGCATAACGAATTCGTACTCCAAGAGCCCAAGAATCCGCGATTACCGTGGATCGACTGGCAGCACGGACGTTGCCTGCTTCTGCAAGCCCAAGGCTCGTTCGCGCGCTATCTTGCCGCGCCAGCCAACTCGCAGCCACGTGAAAATTCGCTTCAACTCATCCGCGAAATTCTACGCGTTATGGAAGAGCTGGAAGACGACATCTCGGACCGCCTTCCCATCGCAGCACGGCAGACTTCCCTAAATGCATCGCAAGCTCCCGCAGACCAGCTTGAGATTCTTAAAGCGGACGCGGTTCTTTTGAAATGCGAAGCGCTCCTGATTCGAATGCAACTGTATCCCGAAGGCTCAAGAGATCGAATAGCCGCCGCCACCGAAGCAGACAGGTTTGCCAGTTCAATGCTGAACATTACCAGCACAGACTGGTTGGCATTCGATAAACTGGCGATCGCTCGCGCCACAGCCCGCCTGGAACTTGGCGACTCGCAAGCGGCACTATCCGAATTGCGGCAATTCGCCCAAAAGTATCGCGGCAAGTCGATGTCCGGACGGGCCGCAAATGCTGCAATCGAGTTCTTTTGCCGATCGAAAAACACGAGCCGAGCTCGAGAACTACTGCCGCTACTGAAGGAATCGGGCAATGCGCCAGAGTACGAGCTGGCGAAGCTACGCATAGCTTTGATCGAAGCACAGCTGGCGACCAAAGTGGAAGTGCGGCGCAGAAGGGTCAAAGAAATCGCCGCAAGTATGAGCAGGGTCTATCGCGACATGCCTGGCTACTGGCGCAATCGCTCACAGGCCCTTTTGGCCGAGAAGCTTGATAAAGATGTAAGCGGTACCGCAGCTTCACTTGAAGTTGTCCTGGTGAAAGCGCGACAACTCCTAGCCGCCAACGACGAAGCTACCGCGATTGAATACCTTCGAAAGTCCTCCCAAACCTTTGCCTCAATCGGAGACCACGAATCTGCTTGCCAACTAGCTCAAAGAACGGGCGCTCTCATGCTTGAGCGTAAGGACTACATGGCGGCAGCAGAATTCTTGAACAGCATCGCAGAAGAGTTGGGGCCAACAAGCTGCGGAGCGAAATTGAACCGCACCGCCATCGTTGCTTGCCTTGATCGAATTCGGGAAGTACCCGAAGCAACGGATGCCAGAACTCGCTATGAAGAACTGCTGCGTCGGCAAGTCGAGCATTGGCCAGGTGCCCCGGAATCCCAAGCGCCGCTCGAATGGTACGAAAAGTGGCTCGCCAGACAGGGCAGGAAACCCGAGTATTGCAAAGTCTTGTTGGAAGTGATCAGTAACTCGAAGGATAAAAAGCTCCATCTCCAACTTGCGAAGATATGGCTGACGAACGTGCTTGAGATCGCCGAAAGAGAAGTTCAAGACTCGTTGATCGACGCTGGTGAACAGTTGGCCAAGGGCATGGAAAGCGGGGATGCGGAAGAAGCTCGTTCAATCCGTCGCCTTCTACTTGCTGCCAAGGTACTCTATGCATGGCCTGCTCCTGCTCGCGGCAAACTCCTTGATTCGGAGATTCAGCAACTCCTGCAAGCCGACAGTTCGGGAAGAGCGGATCCTCTGCTCAATCTTGCCCAAACAGTTCGCTTGATTCAGACGAATCAGCAATCCGCGCTCCGACGAAGGGAGACTCCTGCGTGGACAAGCACCACGAGTCCGCGTCTGCTGGCTGTCGCAATAGAGAAGATGGTGGAAGCCATCGACTTTGCCACTACTGGAACCGGTGCGGGTTGGGTTCAAGCGGCCAAGTTGGACGTTCAAGCCGTGGAGACACTGCTGGCTTCTCCGGCAGCCGTGAACCAAGCGGCAGGCTGGCGACTCAAAATCTGGCTCGCTTCAAATCCCGGTGACGCAGCGCAGTCGATCAAAGGCCTAAGAAAGCTGGCCGAAGCGAATCCACGACTGGCGACTTTGCAATTGCAACTCGCCCATGCCTTGGCTGGGCAGGCCGAAACTGATGCCACTCGCTATCGCAACGAACTACTAGAATCGACGCGTCTTGCGAAAAGGATTTACGCCGGAGTCAAAGGGAAGGGCGGCGACTTAGAATTTGCCGCCCGATGGCGAATCCTCAAGAACCAAGTACTCGCCGGAGAAGTCGCCAACGCCAAGTCGGCTGCAAAGCTGTTCTTGGCCTCGCAGCCCATGGAATCGGAGCTCTGGCGGAATCGCTTTGAGTCCTTCGAGCGCCTGTAACGAAGAGTCATTCAACCACTTGACCAGATCAGCCGTCAGCAAGTAGCTCGTCCAGTTCGCAACGTCCCACCACGACTGACGATCTACGAGAACTCTATGTCCCTAGGTCACCGAAGAGTGGAGTCGAGAGATACCGCTCTCCAAGACTGCACATGATGGTTACAATCCGTTTCCCCTCAAACTCGGGGCGAGCGGCGATTTGAGCAGCAGCGCACATGTTCGCACCGCTGCTGATCCCTCCTACGATGCCTTCACTCTTTGCCAAGTTACGTCCCCATTCAAAGGCGTCTTCGTCATCAATTTGCACAACGTCGTCAATCAATGAGGTATCCAAGTTGCCTGGGATGAAGCCGGCGCCGATTCCTTGAATACGGTGCTTTCCTGGCTGCCCACCGCTGATCACTGGACTGTGTTTGGGTTCAACCGCAATGGCCTTGAAGTCCGGATTCACACTCTTGAGGTAGCGAGCGACTCCAGTAATCGTCCCCCCGGTTCCAACTCCGGCGACGATGGCATCGATTTGATGTCCGCTGTCTTCCCAGATTTCCGGCCCCGTGGTTTTCTCGTGAATCGCAGGGTTCGCTGGATTCTCAAACTGCTGCGGCATGAAACTGTTCTCTTCCGTTTGCAATAGCTCGCCGGCTTTTCCAATCGCTCCCTTCATGCCATCTGCGGCCGGAGTCAAAACTAAATTCGCGCCCATCGCCCTTAAAAGTGCTCGCCGCTCAACGGACATCGATTCTGGCATCGTCAACGTGAGCTTGTAACCTCTGGCCGCGCACACGAAGGCCAACGCGATTCCCGTGTTGCCACTCGTGGGTTCAATGATATGCGTATCCGCAGATATCTTTCCCTCGCGCTCGGCCGCCTCAATCATGGCCGCACCGATGCGGTCTTTGACGCTGTTCAGCGGTTGAAAGAATTCGCACTTCGCAAAAACTGTAGCTCCACCTTCGGGTACGAGGCGATTGATTTGGATCATTGGCGTTTCGCCAATTGCCTTTGTGGCGTTCTCGTATGTTTTACCGCGTGGCATGATTTATTTCCTGAGAGTTCATGTTGCTGAGGTTCGGAAGCCGACTGGTTTACTCGATCATCGCCCATTAGCTCGCTTTGCCCAGATTCGATTATTCGGAAACTAGGTCCGGTAACTCGCCTGGCTTGCCTTTAGGAAGGTATCTGGGGGTTGCTTGCAACAGCGCTTACGCTGCGACATTAGAGATGAATCGGATAGCGTATCGAATTGACCCTATATGATGCGGGATCGGAGCCCTCCGAATCAAGGCCGCTTCGCAAACGGAATCAGTCCGCTTTTCCCAGAATTTTGACGAGCCTACGTAAATCGGCGTCAGAATGCTGCGCAGAAAGGCTAACCCTAAGCCGGCTTGTTCCTTCAGGAACCGTGGGAGGGCGAATCGCCGGAACGTAAACATTCTGCTCGAGCAGTCTCTGACTGAGTTCCAGTGCGTGCTTAGATTCGCCAACCCAAATGGGAACGATGGGACTGTCAGGCCGCTCAACATCTGACCGCGGTGCGTGGGCCTCCACCAAATCTCTATCCGCGGAGAGGTCTACCTGCCAACCGTTGGCTGCGAGTGAATCCCTCAAACCCGCACTCAATTCTCGCAGCCGCGCGCGGTCATCACTCATCGACTCCACTTGATCAAGAGCGCTCCGAACCGCATGCAAATTGGGAATCGCTGGAGCGGTACTAAACATAAAGCTGCGGCAGAAATTAATCAGATAGTCGACCAGCAGCTGAGAACCTGCCGCGTAACCTCCAACCGCACCAACGGATTTACTTAACGTGCCAAGCTTCAGTAAGACTCGGTCGCCCAGGCCAAGCTCCTCAACTCTACCACTGCCACGATCTCCGTAGACACCAAAGGCGTGAGCTTCATCGACGACCAGCCCGCACCCGTGCCTCTCACAAACGTCCGCCAAGTCGTTTAGCGGCGAGAAGTCACCGTCCATACTGAAGACCGACTCCGTTACCAACACGACTCGTTGATAACGCCCTCTGTGATCGCGCAGATAGTCCGCAACCTGCTGCACGTCGGAGTGTGAAAACACCTGCGTCGTGGCCTTCGACAAACGACAACCGTCGATCAAACTCGCGTGGTTCAACTGATCGCTCAGGATTAGATCATCCCGCGTTGCCAAGCATGCCAGCACGCCGACGTTGCAGGCATATCCGCTTGCAAAGACGAGCGCCGACTCCGAGCCTGTCAATTCTGCAATCTTCTGCTCAACACTTTGTTGTAGCCTGGAGTAGCCAAACAAGAGAGGGCTGGAACCGCTGCCCGTCGACTCGGCGTTGGAGAGTACCGAGATCACGCTGGGGTGATGTCGCAGCCCTAGGTAGTCGTTGCTACCGAAGTCTAACCAGTCATCCGCAGAGTCGAAATCGAGGCCAGCGCGTCGCTGACGAAATCCGTGGGCCGCTCGACGACTATCGAGCGCCCCCTGAAAGAAGTTGGACCAACTGGAATGCATCAACTCGACTCAGCCAACCGTGAGCTTGCAAAAGGGTATAAGATGGGAGCCCCTAAGGGAAACAGCGCCGCAAGATAAAAGAAGGGCGCGAGCAACTGTTCAGCAGTACGCCTTTGTCCAACTAACCTCACTCACTTAGGATTGCCTTCAGCTCTTTTCGCCAAGATTCTAGAAGCTCTTCGCGTTGCTGCTGCTCTTCGTCAGAATTCACCGTTGCTATACCGCGCACGTCGTACGCAAAAACGGGATGCGTAACAAAACGTGGAAGCGAGTCGCTTGGATCTTTTTCGGCCAGCATCAGACTGGTCGCAAGTGCAAGGTCACAAATACGATAAGAGCATGTTAGCTCAAGCATTTCCTTTGGGTCCAAGGCTGGCTTCTGGTCCCCAAGGGGTGGAGCCTCGTTGGTCACGATGATGTCTTGCCAAAAAGCGTACATTTGGTTGGCCGCGAAACGCCGGCACACAGTTCGATCATCGAGATACTCCGCCACCAACGGCAGGTCTTCCTGCGAACCGAATCTGGCTAACAACTGCAAAGCAGACTCACGTGTTCGCAGGCTGAGGCTTGAACGCAGGCTACGTCTCGCAACTGGCAATCCCGTCTCGTAGCCCTCGCTAAGGCACAGTTGCAAAACCTGGTCCGACATCGCAGCATGTGTCTTTGGAATCCAATTCGCGTACAGTTTTTTAACGACACGATCGAATCCGTTTCGGCGGATATAGCTCGCCACCGGTAGCGAGTAGGCGCAAGTGTCCAAAAATTCATTCACTTCGATGGGTGTTTGTCCCCGTATGAAGCTGGCGGCATAAAGAACTGCCAACACATCACCGATGTGCGGTCGCTGGCTTTGGGCCTGCCGTCGGTCGCGGAGTCGCACTGCTAACTCGGCAGTCGTAAAAACTACCTCTTGCTGCCACTCGGAAGAGCCCACGTCCTCTTTCCCTGTATGCAATGTCCTTGAGGCCTCACGATTGCGAGAAAGCAAATCCATCATTTGCGGCTGCCGCTCGCACATATCAAGGAACAACAACCTCGACGTCCGCGTGTCGCCAACAAGGCTGGAAAAATCTTCCCAGGACGGAAGCCTTTCTTCGGAAGTCGTCGGATCGTCACGCAAAAAGTTGCTTGAAATCCGATCGAATCGCTGGGCTTCCAAACGCAAGAGAATCCGCTTTAGCCGACGCCGGCCCTCCAGATCGTCAATTTTTGCCGCATGCAGAGAAGGCAAATGCGACTCGCCAGTGAGAATCAACTCACGCGTTGCGTTCTCCCGTGCTGCAAAGTCTGCCGAGGATAGATCACGGAGTAAGCCGTTCACGCGACTTGATTCCAACTGCGTTCGCTCAGTATCCGCCTGCGAAGTCTGCTGAGCCAGCAGTGGGCAAGTTGGAATAGCCAAACCCGACTCGGCAACGATGAGTGTGATACCCAACAAAAGCCAACTCTGGCAGAGCAGCAGTCCGCTGCGGCGGTTTGGAGACGACATAGAACAGTGACCCTCAACTATGAGCGGTCGTAAGGCTCGAGTTCCTCGCCGACTCACCCGAGAGCGAAGACAATTCCACGGAGCCGCGACCTATTCTCAAACTTCCATGAGTGGTCGATTCTAACGTGGCTACGCCCCTCGTTTAGGTGCTCCTCGTAGATTTCACCCAAAAACGAAGGACGAGCGTTCGAATTTTCCAGTCAGACGCTAGCTTAAGCGGTAACCGATCGCTTTTTGTTCTCCCGCTTCGAAATCCAAAGCAGAGACGGTGCAGCGATAAAGATCGAGCTGTAAGTACCGACGATCACGCCGATAAGCAGGGCGAAAGCAAACGCGTGGATTCCTTCGCCGCCAAAAATATACAGCAGCAGTACGGTGACCAGGGTTGTCCCCGACGTTAGCAAAGTTCGACTCAACGTCTGGTTCACGCTCTCGTTCACCATCTTCTCAGTAAGCTGAGGACTTCGACCTCGAACTTCACGGATCCGGTCAAAGACCACGATCGTATCGTTCAATGAGTAACCAATAATTGTCAGAAATGCTGCAATCTCGGTCAGACCGATCTTAAAGTCCTCGATCATCAAGAAGCTCAACGGCCCTGCCAGCCAGTGACAGAGAGCAAGAACACCGAGCGTAATCAAAACGTCGTGTACCAACGCAACCACCGCAGCCAAACCGTATGCGACCTTTTGAAAGCGGAACCAGATGTACGCCACAATGAACACGAGGCTGACCAAGATCGCCGCGACCGCTCGCTGCTGCATCTCGCCAGCCACCTTCGAACCAATCTTGCTCAACGAAAGCCAAAGCGGCTCCGCAGTGAGATCTTGCTTCAACTGTTCTACGACAGTGTCCGCAGTTGCTTGATCGGCTGGCAGCGTCACTTTCCAATCGGCGAAACCTGACACGTCTTCGAGACGCCAGTTCTCGGGCATTGGCTCCGGCATAATCTCGATTGCTGCCTGATTAATCTCAACGCCCGCATTCTCTGCTGCTTCAACCAATTTATCTCTCAAGGAAATCCCGGTCACCGATGCGCCCTTGTTCGCGTCACCTTCGCTTTCCTCGTCCGTGCTTCCTGAGAACTGCAACATCACCGTGGTTTTCACGTCCACTGGTTCCGTGGGAACAGCGACCGCCATATCCTCATCCGACGCGACTTCGCCCGTAGCTTCGGTCGTAGAATTCTCATCGGATGTGCTCGACGGATCCGTTGTCGTAGCAGCTTGGGTCGCCTCGCTTGCGGCCGTTTCAGTCGCTTGAGTGTCTTGAGCATCCTGCGTGTAAGACACAAACATCGTGCGAGACTTCTCAACCATGGCTCCGCTACTACCTGGCCCCATGATCTCAACTTTGTACGTCTTCAGGTCCGTCGTTGGCTCTGCCGCAAACCCTTCCACAAGCAGTTTCGACAGGTAGCTCTCGTCCTTAATCGAAGTCACCAGCGTGTAGACCGTGTCGGCGGGTGGCTTTTCGACTCGGACCAACTTCGATTGAACTGGCTTATCTTCTTCGTCCTTGACCAAGATGCGTTTGGTGATCTCACGCAAATCGTCTGCTTGGACGGCGTCAGTCAGCTGGAACGTGACGCTCGTACCACCCGTGAAATCGATGTTCAGCAAATCTTGGCCACGCATGGTCACCCCAACTAGGCCCAAAGCAATCAACAGAATCGAAAGCCCAAAGCAGAGCGTCTGCCAACCCATGAAGTTAATATCGCGGTCGCCAAGGAAACTCTTCTTCAAGAAGCCCACACCGTCGCTCATTGAGAGGCTGACAAGTTTCAATTTCTCAGCAATCTCGAACACAATTCGCGAGCAGAAGGTTGCCGTGAAGACCGAAGTCACGATACCGATGATCAACGCGACCGCGAATCCTCGAACTTGATCCGTCCCGATCCAGTACAAAACGATCGCCGCAATGAGCGTCGTTACGTTGGCGTCAATAATCGTAGTGAACGCTCGATCAAATCCATTGCGGATCGACATACGGGGCGCAGAGCCCTTTTGTTTCTCTTCTCGAATCCTCTCAAAGATCAAAACGTTTGCATCTACAGACATCCCGATCGTCAGAACTAGCCCCGCCAAACCAGGTAGCGTGAGAGGCTGACTGATGAAAATCATGACTCCGAAAATCAAGAGACCGTTTATCAGCAGAGCCAAAGAGGCTACAGCGCCAGCGAATCGGTAGTACAACAAAATGCAAACAAAGGTCGCGATGACGGCGAAAATCGAAGCGTTCTTACCCTTCTCGACCGTAGTCGCCCCAAGGCCGGCACCCACACGAGCTTCGCTGGCTGGTTCCGAACTGAGCGTTGCTGGCAACCGGCCGGCACGCAGGATCGTTACGAGGAATTCGACCTCTTCCTTAGCGAACTGCCCTTGGATCACACCATTTGTACTAATCGGGCTATTCAGCTGAGGAGCGGACAACATCTTGTTGTCCATGATGATCGCCATACGACGCTTGAATGCACCGTCAGGCTGATTGGCTGCCGTCAAACGTAGCATTTTGTCTGAGCCAAAGGTGTCCAGTCGAAATTCGACTTCATAGCCACTCTTGCCAAAAGCCGTCGCCGCACTCGCAAGATCGTCCCCGTTTACGACGGAGTAAGAATTTCCGGCAAACTCGTAGGCCATCAGGATATCGACGTCGCGAATGCCTTCACGGTCCATCCACTTCTCTAAAGCGTAGGCCTCGTCCAAAACTACCGGAGCGGTAATCGCTTCGCCAGTAAGCGTGTTCCGCACTGCACCTTCTCGAACATCGCTCAAGACGGGTGACTTGAGAGGGTAAACGCCTTCCACTTTTTTCGCATCGCGTGCAACCGTAACCCACCGCCCAACCTCACGTCCATCGGCCGCGGTAACAATGGCTTTGGGAACCTTGTTCTCAACAGCTTGTCGCTTTGCGAGCTGAATGATGTCTGCGTGATCGCGTGAGTTAGCAACAATTCGGAATTCAAGCTGACCAGCATCCCCAATCATCGACTTGATACGGTCTAGTTCGAGCGGATCGACATTTGGGACCGTGATTTCAATCTGGGACTCACCGCGAGGGCGAATCGAAATCTCTTTCGTACCGGACGGATTGATACGATCAGAAAGAGCCGTCGACAGCGAACCTGCATTTACTTTCTGACCATCGTCACCCTTCATGATGTCGTAGACGAGGGTCGTCCCACCCTTCATGTCCGGCCCAAGCGTTAATTGGAAGTTATTGCTCCAAGCGAAGAGAAACGCGGCTGTCACAGCAGCTAGCATCAGTCCGAGGCGGAACGAATGGGTCGGCATTCGAATCGCTTTCGTCACAAAGTGGCTCACTACGAAGGGCAGCACAAAGATACCCAGCACGAAAGCCACGTTGGTTCCTATTGCCGTCCAGTCCGTTGCGTTCGCAACAGCAGCGCCGGCGTCAGCCGCATCGCCTGCAGCGGCTTGCGCTTGTGCCAACAGCATGAGACTGGGCATGAGTTCAATCATGGAAAGACCGTTCATCGGATAAAGTCCAAATTCCGAAGTAATGAGATCGCTTTGTTAGGCGATGATGTACAAAAAAGGGAAACAGGCGGCCGCTATAACGGCCACTTCATATAGCAACACTCTTGCTCAAGCTTTCTTCTCGCCACCCTTGGCTTTTTCCTCGGTGACAACCTTAGCAATCGCATCGCGATTAATCTTGATTCGCGTGTTCGAGTTCTCGTCGATACGGAGACTGACTGTGGCCTCGTCTGAATTGGCTTGAACTACCGTCCCGTGAATACCGCTGGAGGTAATGACACGATCGTTCTTCTTCAGGTCCTTTAAGGCTGCCTGCAAATCCTTCATCTGACGCTGCTGGGGCCGAAGTACAAGCATGACAAAGAGAATGCCGCTAATCAGGACCAAGTTGAGCGGATTGCCAAGTATTTGACTGATCAGGCTGTCAGAAGGTGCCCCAGTGGACGCGTCGGTCCCTGCTTCTCCGGTGTTCTGCGCGAACAGAACAAACGAATGCGTAAGCAGCTCCGAAACATTGAAATTCATCAACGGGTTCCTAGGTATTCTCGATCTTCGCTAGCCGTCGCCGGTGCCAAACTGTTCTGTCACCCGGAAATTCGCCGCACCGAGCGGTACTGCCTGCTGCCCCACGCGGCCCCGAAACGGTTCAACGGTTCGGCAAAGTCGCACACCGCAAGTTCGCCGTCGCTTCTGGCAAACGGAGTCGCCAATTGCAGGTAGGTGGCAGGTTGCATACCGAAAAGCGTATTTTCGCAGTAGATAATCCGGAAATAATAAGACCGGCCGGAATTGCTCACAAGGCTAGATTCGCCGCTCGAAGCCCTAACTACCGGCAGGCGGGCAACTTGGGGAAGATCGCCGGCTTGAGAATGCAGCCACACGCTGCGGCAGCTGCCAGCAGCTACGGCTCTGCCTCATCGCCGGTGCAAGCTGACCGGCATGCTAGCAATCAGCAGTCGCTCAGGCTCAGGCCGGGGAGAGCCCTCAGATTGTAGGCCTCGATGAGTCGAAAAGGCAGGATGGAACGGCCATAGACGAATCGGGGAGCCGAAAAGGCAGTCCTCCGACTTGTGTGTTCGCTGGGCTGCTGGCTGCTCTGTGCTTTGATTACGATGCGTTCGCGAGGACCTGCCGCTGTGAGATTTGCCGGTTGGCAAAGTCGGTCAACCCAGCTTGGATCTCTTCATCCGTGATGCCGTAGCTCTTCAACAACTTGAGCATGACAGTTCCGATTCGCACTGGCTGTCCGATTGAGCGTCTGCGGCCGGCGCTCGAGATGACCTCCGTTTGCTCCAAATCGCCCGGTTTAGACAACGTACCGATCTGAGGAGACGCCTCGAGTCCTGGCTCAGTCGAGCCTGCGGAACGCTCTGCCGAGGGCGCAAAGGCCTCGCCCCTGACATTCTCGGCTCCGGACGCCGGTACATTTCCTGTCGGTGGCTCAAAATCGAAAAAGAGCTGAGAGGCGTCCGTTCCCATTCCAGTGGATGCGGTTTCGACTGGCGGCGTATCAATCAGCAATGCAGACATCAGATGACCGCCGAAGTTGAATTCGGCGTCCTCGACACAAGACCCGGTGAAGCCCAACGGGCGAGACGAACATCGAATCGCTTGGGTAAGGTCAGTTTCGCGAGGCCCTGGACACCTTCGGTCACCAGGAATGCGTACAGAGAAAGAACTTTGGCCCGGCTTTTCAAACTCAGGCGAAATTTGCCTTATTCAGACTCGAAACCATTGAGAACAAAGGACTTTGCGATCTTGTGCAATTTTTGAAAAAAGGCTGTAAGCAGTTCCTTCAAACACCGTCTTCTTTTGGACAGTACCCAGCAAAGCAGGTTATCCGGCGGACTCAGCTATCTGCTGCTCCCCCATGACTCCCCAATGACTCCTGGTTTGCTAGCCACGCAGCGAAGGGCAAGTTGGCCGTCGACCCGCGACCGACAAAAGTAGTTCACCGAACCCCCGACGCACTAGCAAGGAAGAACAGATATAAACTCGTGCCTCGCACCCGCGCAGGCAACCCTGCGCGGTACGCAGCACGGACTCCAAATCACCGAACAATGAGTAACAAGACGGCTATGAGCACGAAGACCGCGGAGGCTGAAGAGTCTCCCATCCTGACGGCATTGCATGAGAGGTTTGGGCTGCGCGAGTTCCGTGAGGGGCAGGCAGAAGTGATCGAAGCGCTACTCGGTGGACAGTCGGCAGCGGCGATCTTCCCCACCGGTGGTGGCAAGTCACTGTGCTATCAATTACCCGCCATTCTCCTGGATGGATTGACGCTCGTTGTCTCACCGTTGCTGGCACTGATGCGCGAACAGGTCGACGACCTCGTCAGCCGTGGAATTCCGGCGGCTCGGATCGACTCGACTCTCTCGGCCGAAGAAAACCGCGAAGTGCTCAGTGGGCTTCGTAGTGGAACCATCAAATTGCTTTACGTTGCGCCGGAGCGTTTTTTCAACGAAAGATTCCGAGAGTTGATTTCGGAACTGGATATCGCCTTGTTCGCGATTGACGAAGCTCACTGTATCAGTCAGTGGGGGCACAACTTTCGGCCTGACTATCTGAAGCTCGCTGGGATAACTAAAGAGTTGGCGGTACCTCGGGTTCTAGCGCTGACCGCCACAGCGACTCCGGACGTCTTAGAGGACATTCAATCTGGGTTCGAAATTGCACCGGATTGCGTCGTCCAAACCGCGTTCTATCGGAAGAATCTAACCCTCCGCTGCACGCTGTGCACAGACAAAGAGCGGTCAGAGCTACTAGTCCAGCGACTCACGAACTCGCCGCCTCAGCCAACACTGGTTTATGTCTCGCTACAAAAAACGGCCGTTGAGGTAGCCAGCCAACTGGCGGCTCACGACCTGCCATGCCGAGCCTATCACGCAGGCCTGCCACCGGAGGAACGCGCCGAAATCCAAGACTGGTTCATGAAGTCGGACGATGCCATTGTGGTTGCGACGATCGCCTTCGGGATGGGAATCGACAAATCCGACATTCGCGCGATCTACCACTACAACTCGTCCAAGTCGATTGAGAACTTGGCCCAGGAGATTGGTAGGGCAGGGCGCGACGGCAAGCCGGCGATTTGTGAAACACTGCTCGTGCCGAGCGATCGCATCGCCCTCGACAACTTCGCTTACGGCGACACGCCCAGCCACCAAGCATTGGACACGTTCGTCGGTGTTCTCACCGGGCAGCCCGAGTCTTTCTTCGTCAGTCATTACTCACTCGCTTACGAGGCGGACATCCGAGAAACGGTAGTCCGTACGCTGTTTACCCACCTCGAACTAAGTGGACTCCTACAATCGACTGCGTCTCGCTATGAGTGTTACCAGTTTCAACCCAAGTTGCGCTCGCACGATATCCTGAATCACTTCGAAGGCGAGCGCAAAGTGTTCGCTTCGGGAGTACTCGCTCTTTCGGTCAAGAAACGAAGCTGGTTCGAAGTCAATTTGGTTCACGCGGCAGAGCGTCTGAAGTGCGACCGACAACGTATCGTGCGCATGCTGGACTTCTTCGCAGAGAAAGGCTGGGTGGAACTCAAAGCAACGGGCCTGCGACACGGCTATCGCAAACTTCACCCCATTGAAAATCCGCCGGAACTTGTCGACTCGCTCTATGAATTCGTCCAACAACGCGAGAGCAGCGAAGTCCACCGCTTAGATCAACTCTTCGAGCTCATGACGTCGCAGGAGTGCTTGAGCCAAGGACTATCGAGCCACTTTGGCCAAGCTATCGAGGGTGCCTGCGGTCACTGCAGTGTGTGCGAAGGTAATCCGATCGGTGAATTACCGCAGTCACCTTCTCGCGGCATCGGCGACTCGGCTATCAAAGGCTTGGAATCACTGACCGAAAAACAAATGCAGGCGATCTACGACACTCGGCAAAAAGCAAAGTACCTTTGCGGACTCTCTACACCCAAACTCATCCGCGCTCGGCTTACGCGAACTCCCCACTACGGCTGCTGCTCTGCAGTTCCCTTCAAAGACGTCCTCGAAGCAATCAGCGACGAGGACTAAGGCGGGAAGCCGACTACGAACATGAAGCAAACGCGCAACCACAACAAGGCGGCAGCTTAGGTGGGGGATCTGGGAGCACGGGATTGCAAGTTACCATCCAAGCTCATACTCCTACGAACTTACTTATGGGCGAGAAGGGCACCTTGGAGGCAATGCATGGCAACCTAACATCTTCCACATACAAGTGGCAACAAAGATGCCGCCCCGACCCTTGGCCGTGGTTCATATTCGATAACAAATAACTCATTGAGGACTGCGTTGGAGTACCAGCTGATGTTGCCTACAAAGTAACCGTTAGCTCCGCAGGAAAGTCGGGATCTGCGAATGTAATGGTTAAGTTCAATGCTCCCGACGATGTGGTGTTCTCCATCTCCGACGGGACAGGAAAAAAACCCAAACCATCACAAACCGAACCTTGGGAACAAACCCTTACATCGAAACTCACGTGGAACGGACAAGACCTGGGAGCATGCGCTAATGTCTGTTTCTACGAGAGATTGAAAGTCAAAGTTCCCTTTGCGCACCAAGGACCATTGCGACGACTGAACTTCACTCAACTTCCGTGGTTCCCCTCGGGTTGCGTCAGCGTTGTGAAGGGCAATATCGCAAAACCCAATCAAGTTACAACGCAGTGCAAGAGTCCCTACTTGAAGGATCGTAACGTACACAACTGGAACCTATCTGAGTTCAATTGTATACAGACCCTAAATCCAAACGATGTGATAGCCACAAGGCAGCACCAATACTTGTTCCATGGTTACGAATGCGACCAAGACCAATGGGGTCCGCTTGACAAGACTGTTGAATTTTTTAGTGGAAGGGT
>JBGCCZ010000046.1:0-100488 GCA_045105035.1 Pirellulaceae bacterium
TCACTTTGACAAACATGCCGGTCATCAAAGTTGGTGGACTCGCATAAGCTTTCTCACCAGCGTGCTTCGAAGCGACTTGCAATGGATCCGCCACATTGACTCGGCAGGGCACCATCCGAGTCTGATTGTCGACTCCAGCACCGTCGTAACGATTCACTACGCCTTTCCATTCAAAACTCGTCCCAGCGAGTTCGTACATGATGGTCGCCGGTGTTCGGGGAAAGTCGTACGCCTGAGAAACGTTTGCGATTGGCTCGGCTCCCCGGCTCTGCCACAACCAGTGCATTTGCTTCATGTGTAGTTTGCAAGTCACGTCCAGTTGCGAAGAATCTTGCAGAGTGACGACTGGGCTACCCATTTGCAGGAACCCGTCTTCCTCAACGTTTTCGACCGTCACCACGCCATCAATGGGAGCATGAATCTCTGTCCGGCTGAGCGCCAATTCAGCTTGTTCCAAGTTTGCTTCCCCCAAAGCAATCGCACTCTCCAGCCGCGAACGTCGGGATTTCTGCAATGCCTTCTGGTCCCTAAGCATTTGCAGGGCATTCCTTGAAGTTAGCTCACCGCGTTTCGCGTCATCCACTTCGGCCGCCGACGTAATCCGTTTCTGCACAAGATCGGTACTTCGCTTTACCTGCCGTTGCTCCAGATTAAGTTGCTGCTCTGCGGTGGCGACTTGGTTTTCCGTATTTTGAATCTCCGTCTCGAGCTCTTCCAATGAAGCCCGAGCCTGCTTGACCTCTTCCGTGATTCGCCGAACATCCAATTCATAGTCCGTCGGATCAATCTTCAGCAAAAGTTCACCACTCTCGACCGCTCGACCGACGCGGCAATTCTCCGACTTGAACGCAACGCGGCCGCCGACTTGAGTTGCAATTGCAATCTGCCGAAAGGGGACCACGACCCCATCGACGACAAATTGAATGCCATCCTCATGTTCGATGGCCGCCTCCGTTTTTACCGCTGGCGGCTTCGGCTTGCCCGGAGGACGCTTGAAAACCTCTGGCTCACCCAGCCACCAAAATCCGGCTCCGGCCGCACCGACAATCAGCAAGGAAATCGAGTTTCGAATGGCAGAATTCATGGCAAGTCTCGATATGAACTCAATCGGGAAGAGAAGGACTGCGGCGCTAGGGGCGCCTTCTACAGCGTTGTTGATCGATGAAGGTGGGATGGACCAAGCTATGTTAACGAATTTGTTGTGGAACAGTATCTCGTGGACACCGGCAATAACAGACTGAACCACTATCGAAATCGGCTAACTCGCACGATGCTAAAACGCGTGAATCCATTCACCCTATAATACTTGCTCTAGGAACCAGTGTTGAAGCTAGTCCTCGCAATCAACGCTCTATCCTACCGGCCAACTTACCAACTTGTTTGCCGCTTTCATTTCGATATTTTAAGAATCGGATAGCCCTTTATGCTGAACTGCAACTTTGATCGTCCTCGACTCGCCGGTGCGATTCCTGGCATCTTGGTACCGATGGTATTCGCTGCTGCACTCGGCTCGCACTGTTTGGCAGACGAATTCCTTTGGCCGGGCTGGCTCGGGCAAAACCGAGACGGGTGGGTGGCTCAATTTGAACCGCCCAAGGTTTGGCCAGAGAGCTTGAAACAAGTTTGGAAAATCGAAATCGGTGAAGGGTACGCTTCACCACTCGTCCGAGGAGATCAGATCTTCGTGCACAGCCGAGTTGGTGAAGACGAGCTGCTAACCTGTTTGAAGCTGAGTGACGGAGAACTGGTTTGGCAGAGTCCTTTTGAAGTTCCCTTCAAGGTCGGCGGCGGCGGAGAATGGCACGGGAAAGGCCCCAAGGCGGCTCCGATCCTGGCAGACGAGCAGATCTTCACGATGAGTTCCAATGGAGTGTTACGTGGGTGGAACGCAGAGACCGGCGCAGAGTTGTGGACCTACGACCCGAGCGACGAGTTCGAAGGGAGGAAGACACCGTACTGGGGAGCCTGCAGTTCGCCCGTCGTTTCAGGCGACAAAGTCATCGTGCACTTCGGAAATGACAAACAGGGGTTCCTCGCTGCGATCGACTCAAATTCTGGCAAAGAAATCTGGAGAAACGGAACCGCCGGCGCTTCGTACTCATCGCCGCTCACCACCGAGATAGAAGGCACCTCGCAGGTGGTCGAATGGGATCACGAGGGAGTCACCGGCGTCGATCTCGAGACCGGAAAAACGCTTTGGTTCCACGAGTTTCGGCACGAGGGCACGAACCAAAACATGCCTACCCCCTCGGTCTTCGAAGGCAAGATTTTGGTCGGCGGCGAGAACCGGGGTTTACGTTGCATTGAACCCAAGCGAGCCGAAGGCGCATGGACGGTCGAGGAGCTTTGGAATACGCGAGAAGTTGCACTCAACATGAGCACCGCTGTGATGAACGGCTCGCTACTGTACGGTCATTCGCACTTGCAATCCGGTAGACTGTTTTGCCTGGACTCGGGCACTGGCGAAGTGCTTTGGAAAGGAAAGCCACGGACGGGTGAATACGTGAACTTCCTTTCCATGGCTGATCACGTGGCCGCCTTGTTGGACAACGGAGAAATGCGGATCATCAAAGCCACCGGCGGAAGCTACGAACCCGTCGCGACCTACCAAGTCTCCGAAGCACCCACGTGGGCTCCGCCAGTGTTCCTTCCCGACGGAGTCCTCATCAAAGACCGCAACGCGTTGATACGCTTGTCGTTTTAAAAGAATCGGCAAACACAAGAAGGGAGCGGACATCCTCGCGTCCCCTAGATGGAATCGTTCAACGACTCCCGCGTTACTAGAAGTCTCTTTGACAAGGGTAGGCTGCAAGTCGTTCGCCTAAACGAACTCCTTGCAACGAACTCCTTGCAACGGAGCCTTAATTCAAGGACTCTGATCGGACTCCATAACCTAAAAAGGTTTCGGGTCTGTCAGTCCGCCACTGATGAGAATATCTACAATCCTCGGGTCAAGTCTCTCCTTGGGAGCATCTTCGGCGTCACCCCACTCACCAGGATTGGTCACACCACCGCTCCGCCCGTTGGTGCTTCCGACTCCAAGATTACTCGGCGGTGTTAGTGCAGGACCGCTGTCCTTTTCCTTCGGATCTCGATCTCCCGTGTCTGTCGGGTCCACGCCGGGTTCGATAACGGGACCTCCTTCGTCTTCAGAACCGGAGGCGTCCGGATCTTCTGTTAACCCCTTCGAGCCATCACCGACTGGTGCTGAATCGGATTGCTCGCCTTCGTCTTCCTCGCTCTCCTCTTCATCATCCTCTTGATCATCGCTGGTTTGGTCTCCGTTCGAACCGTCGTCAACATTACCTTCAGGTTGGTCACCCGAGGTGCTACCTCCCGCGTTTTCTTGCCCTTCCTCATCGTCATTGCCATTGTCGAACCCGGTTTCCATCTGCTCCGAGTTGCTTTCCTCCGTGTCTTCGGCGGAAGGAGACCACCACGACAGACTGTCGTTTGCGTCCTCATTGTCTTCTCCCTCATCGCCCTCTGAACCGAACACAATATTGTCGTTCGGATCAACGCCATAGTCGTCAGGCTGATCTCCAACAAACAGCTTGTCTGCTCCTGGACTGTCGTCGTCACTTACTGCGACATTTATGTCACGCATCGGAGAATCTACGTCCCCCACCTGGACGACTTCGCCTTCTTGCAACTGCTCGAAGTCCGTGCCACTATTTGCATCTCTCACGTATCCATCGACGACTTGCAATACAAGATCACCATTTTTATCGAACAGTCCGTACCAGTCTCCTTCCTGCACGAACGACATGCCGTCCCTGACGACAATTGTCGTATCTAAGGATGCTGCTTCCTCGTGCTCAATCGTGACAAATTTGACAATACCCTGTTCGGAGGAGACATACAAATCTCCTTTTCCTTGCGAGGAAAAATCCCCATTTAGCCTTTCAAAAGGCGCTTCCAAAGTCTCTTTGCCGGAAACGGCCAGCTTCGAACCCATTTCCGATTCGCGACCTTTCGCCTCGCTCTTAGCTGCGAGCTCCGAAACAGAAATCTGCTTGGCAATGGGCGTCTGCTCTATGGCAATGGATGCCGAGATGTCGATTGGTTTCGCGGCGTCTAAATCGACCGAAAGGTCGGCTGCCATGAGAGTACGGTTCTCGAGTAGCTGAAGCTGTAGTCGTCTGTTCTGGTTCATGATGTGTTTCTCTACAGGGGAACGAGCCCAAGTTTCCCGCATTCGACGGTGAACGCGATTCAGGACTCGAAAGCGTCCAAGTAGTGCGTGAAGCGAACTTGCATTGAACTTGTTTCAATGAAAGTTCGACATTCCCAGGCGTTTTCGAAACACGGTTGTCTCTACAGCCAATGACCGCAAAAAAGCGAGGGTTGAATCAGCTGTATCCCCGCAGACAGTAGCAAATCGGGTTCTGCGTCCGTTCACCTGCTACATAAAGAGAACGTCTTTAAAACTGAACGAGCACCGTTCGGAAACACGCGTCCACTAGCCGCTATCGCTAGGGCAAACTCAGTTCGGATGAACTCAGTTCGGATTAGATGCCGGATCGAGTGAGCGTGTAGACAGCAAAGGTGGCGAGCCAGTGTTCGCCTTCGTAGTGGCCGCTGAAGACGTAATTCAAGCCGGTTGCGGTATGGTCCTCGATCGACTGCTGCAAGATCTTCGCCCGAGGATCGTCTGGACTGAGTGCAGATAGAACACCGAGCTGGGTCCAGGCTCGATTGAAGTTCAGTCCCGCGAGGTGTACGAGCTTTCCATCAGTCACATCAGAAACTTCCGCCGGAGTCAGCAGACTTTTTGCCGAGCCGTTCGGATCGCTCAGTTCCGGCAGAAAACGCGTTAGCCAAGTTCGAAACTCATCACCGTTGAGCACTCGACGCATCAAGTCCGCTTCGTTGAGGCACGAAGAGAAGAAGTCGTGGCCAGAGGGTTCGTAACGAGCCGGGTAATTCGTGTCCGCTAAGTACTTTCCACGAGCATAGTCCACAATCAACTGCTGCAACGCGTCGTCGTCCTTCACGACGGCATAGTCCCAAAGCTGAGCAAGTGCGAAACCTGTGTCCGCATGCTGTCCAGTCCGAATAGGGAATGTCAATTTCGGAATGTAGTCTTTCGCCAATCCAACCAAAGTCAACTCCAGTGGCCGCAGCGCCGCCGACCAGCGTTGGCCGTCCGCGTCGTCCCAGCCTTCCAACTCCGCACTCAGTCGTAACAACCAAGCCCAACCGTACATCCGTTCAAAGCTCTTATTCTCCTTCGCTTCAAAATAGTCCGCTTCTAGCTGTAACTTCTCCGCAGTCAATTGCCTGTCCAGCAACTCCCGAGCCTGCTTGGCCCGCGAACTGTCCGGATAGAGCTTGAGCATGCGCACCAACAACCAGTGCCCGTGAACGGAAGAGTGCCAGTCGAAACAACCGTAGAAAACCGGATGCATCTCCTTTGGGCTCAGCACGTCCTCGGCCGAAGCCATCACGTTCGACGGCTTGTTCGGAAACTCGTGCTCGATGCCTTGCAACGCCAAGTCCATCAAAGCGCACACACGTTCGTCTGAAAGACTCACTGCATCAAGCACTGCGAAGTCCCTCTGCGTTTTCTCTTGAACGCCCTCCTGTGCATTCACTTGCCCTTCCAGCCCTTCTGGATTCAGCATACCAGGCATCAACAGAGCGAAAACTATCGACGCGGTAAACAAAGGTCCGCGAAGGCAGCATGCTGCGGACATTGCATCTGTTGCAGGAAAGTTCTTCATAGCAGTCCAACTCATAAGGCCAACAAACCCGTCTTCATTTTTTTCGCGACTTGCTCATGCTCGAGCAGCCAAGCCTTCGTATCGACACCGCCCGTCCCCGAGTAGCCCGTCAGCTTACCGGACGCCCCCACCACCCGATGACAAGGGATCAGCAACGGCCAACGGTTTTTTGCCATCGCACCACCCACAGCTCGTGCCGCTTGGGGACTGCCAGCCAACGTCGCCAATTGTCCGTAAGTCAGCGTTTGCCCGGGGACGATCTCGGCACAGAGTCGGAGGACTATTTGGTGAAAGTCGGTGACTCCCGTGAAGTCCAAATGAACGAGATCGAATCGAAATTCACCACTTTCGAAATACTCCTCAACCGACCCTACCAACTCTTGATGTCGGGAGTCGCTCAGCGGCCCACTTGAGATTCTCGCCGAATCGCCAGCCAACGTTTCCGCGTGCTTTTCGAACTCCAAAGAGTAAAGACCCTGCTCGGTCCAACAAGCAACCAAAGATCCGAGACGCGTTTCAATTCGTCGCATTAAAGTCATCAAGCCAGCTTTCCGGTCCGAGCCAAGAGTCGCAGCACTCGCGTTTACGCAATCGAAAGATCGAATCCTCAATTTATCCCAGTCAGCCACTCCCGAATAGTTGGCGACGAATCGATCCGCTTGGGCTCTGCGGCCCCGAGTTCTCTGGTTTTAGGAGCTTAGGGCAAGCGGAGGCGTTTTGTCCTATAATCCGGACTCGCAAAATCACCTCCCAAAGAATCACCTCATCCCTGCTGGCCCAAGCCAATGAACTTAGCTTACCGAACTCTGCCGACACTGATCCTCGCACTCTCGAGCTTCGCAACTCTTGCCACACCAGCACAAGCGGATAACTGGCCGCAATGGAGGGGCGCGGATGCGACTGGGATCTCGACGGAGAAATCAATTCCCACCAAGTGGTCCAAGGGGGAAAACATCGCCTGGAGAACTCCGATGCCAGGGCAGGGCGGGGCAACACCGGCGGTTTGGGAGGATCGCATTTTCGTAACTTCGGCAGAAGGCGAGGACCTCGTGCTCGTTTGCGTGTCGGCTACAAACGGCGATGTGCTTTGGAAGTCGACGGTCGGCACGGGCAACCAGAAGGCTCGAGCGGGCGAAGGCAATTCGGCGTCACCGTCACCGTGCACTGATGGACAGCACGTGTGGGTCTTCTTCTCGACCGGGCTCCTGGCGGCCTACGATTTTGAAGGCGAAGAAGTTTGGAAGTTGGATGTCGGCGAGCGCTTCGGAGCGTTGGACATTCAGTTCGGCATGACTTCGACTCCAGTGCTCGATGGCGATGGACTCTACCTGCAGCTCATTCATGGCCCGATGAAGCGCGACAACACGGAGCAAACTGGAAAAGTCATCAAGCTCAACAAGCTCACGGGCGAAACGGTTTGGGAGTACGATCGCTTAACGGACGTCGTGTTCGAGTGCAAACACTCGTATGCTTCGCCGTTTATCTACCGAGACGGCGAGTACGAGTTTCTTGTCGTCCACGGCGCGGACTGCACGACGGGGCACTCGCTTGAGACGGGCAAGGAGCTTTGGCGGTTCGGCGGGTTAAACGGCCCAACCAAGATCAACCCAAAGAACGAAGACATCACATTTCGATTCGTCGCCTCTCCAGCGGCGGCAGACAAGACAATCATCATCCCCACCGCCAAACGGGGGCCTACGATTGCCATTCCAGTCAACGACAACTTGAAAGGCGACGTGACGGAACAAGAAGGATTCGCGAAGTGGATTTTCCCTTCGACGCCGGATGTCAGCGTACCGTTGATTGTCGATGGTCTCGTCTACTTCCTTCACAAAGACGGAAGATTTCAATGCGTTGAGCTCGAGTCAGGCGAAGAGGTCTACTACAAAGCGACGACGGGTGCCAACCACCGCACCAGCCCACTCTATGTCGACGGACATATTTACTTTGGGGATAAGCGCGGGCGGTGCACGGTTGTCAAAGCTGGGCGAGAGTTTGAGGTCGTCGCAACGAATTCCTTAAACGGAGAGCCGATGACAGCTTCGCCAATCGTCGCGGGCGGCGCGCTCTATCTGCGGACCTACGACGCGCTTTATGCCATCCGCGGAAACTAGCTTTGAGCAAGTCAACCTTCCGTCGCCCACAAGGATAAGCCATTGTCGCCAATCATTGAGTTGCAGGGAGTCACGAAGAACCTCGGCGGCAATGACGTTCTTGACGAGATTGACCTGCGACTCGAAGGAGGCAAAATCGTGGCGCTCTTGGGTGCCAACGGTGCGGGCAAGACGACTCTGCTGCATCTGCTCGGCACGCTTTACCAACCTAGCGCGGGCAGCATCCAACTAGATGGAGAACCCCTCGACCGCAGTAACTTAGGCCTACGCCGTCGGTTGCACTACCTGCCGGATATCCCTGCCATTGGACCGATGCAAACTCCGCTCCAGTACATCGTGCTGGCCCTCGAGGCCTATGGGCTCACTGGAGACGACGCCGACCGCCGTGTTGTCGAGTATCTCCATATGTTTGATCTCTTGGCTCTGGCCGACAGCCCCTCAAAATCGCTTTCGCGAGGGCAACGCTACAAAGCGACGCTGGTTGCTTTGTTCGCTATCGATCCTGAGATTTGGATTATGGACGAACCGTTCACGTCTGGCATGGATCCGCTTGGCCTGACAGAAATGAGGATTCAAATCCAGAAGGCCAGCGAGCGCGGACGAATAGTCATCTACTCAACGCAGCTTGTCGAAGTGGCCAAACAGGCATCCGACCTCGTCTGCATTCTTTCAGGCAGCAAGATTGCTGGCTTCGGTCCCATCGACGCCTTAGAGAACACCGCCGACAACACGCCAGGGCTCCGAGAACTACTTCGTCAACTGCAAGACGTGGAAACTGAGATCGAAGTCGATACGGCCGCTACTCCTAATGAGCCAGCGCATGATTGAACACTTGAAGGCCCGCTCTCGCCACAAACGCTTACATACAGCCGTATTGGCAGCAATCGCTGAGCACCCCAGTGTCGCTGCTATCCACGATTCGAAACGCTGGACCCGCCGCATGGCGCACCTCGGGACGTGGATCATCAATGGACTAACCGTCTTTGGACTTTTCCTACTCGTCGGTACCTGCGTGTTGCTTGGGATGATGATGAATGGTCCCAGGAGTATCGGTTTGTATTTTGGCGGTGGAGTTCGACCGGTCATCTATTTGCCCACGGTACTTGCATGTGTTTGTGTCACTAGCGTATTGATCGTCTTGATCATGGTCTTTCGCTTGCGGCAGTCCCCCATTACTGCTCGTTACCAACCGTGGGCTGCAACCCTGCCGATTCCAGACTCGCGTCTCATCTCGCCAGTGCTCGGTGGATTTCTTGCAACGCAGGCACTCTACGGGCTCTTTTGCCTCGGCGCCTTCTTCCCAGTCTTTTGGTTCAACGACTTGGACCTCAGTACCGCTTTCGGTCTGGTGGCTTTCACTGCGTTGACGGCTACGTTTGCGTGGTTGTTAGCGGAATTTTTCTGTCGCATCATTCCCCCGACTCCGCTCGTAAACTCCGTTCTCGTCACGGTAGCAATTCTCGTTTTCTTGACGGCGATTGGCTTGGGGGTTACGCCAAGATCCGTCATCGAAATTCGATACGCGGGATCGTTCGCTCCGATTTGGGCACTGCCCCCGGGAGGTTGGTTCGTTGGAGTCACGGGTCTCGACGGACTCCCAGCTTCGAATGGTCAATTTCTGCCTCTACTAGCCCTCGTCTTGATGATTGCCATCGGCTTGCAAATTCGTTCTTCGTTTCAGTTAGAAGACATTCAACTCACCAGCGGTATTCGTCACAACGCGTTTCGCGTTGGCTGGGTACGGCAATGGGAACGGCCCCGTAGCGATGGCGATTTCGCACCGTTCATAGATGATCTCCAGGCCGCGCGACAACTCTTCACGGAGCGGCGGAAGCGCTTGCTCGGCGAAGGCACTCGACCGTGGCTCGCCCGGCTCTTGATCCCATGGGAGCTGAGCCCAAAGCAGATTTCGGCCTTGGGACTTGTCGGCATTCGCTACCCACGTCGATCGGAATTGTTCGAATTCACCTGGGGCTTTTGGCCGGTCATCATGGCCATTGGTTTGTACATTACGAATCAGTACATGCCGCTAGTTGGACTACCTCGTTTCATTCGGCTTCCGATGCTCTTGGCCACTGCGATATCGCTGGTCGACTTTCGCGTTTTCGAAGGCGCCGCAAACGAGGGCAGCGCCAACACTACTTCTCAAGCACAATTTCCAATCACTATTGGCGAGATATTCTGGGCACTCGTCAAGAATCGCATCATTTTCCTGTGGAGCCTTTTGCCGCTATGGCTCCTGGCTGCTGGAATATTACTGCTGACCGATACTCCCCGGCAGATGATCATCCACCCTCCATTGATCGCTGCTGCACTGAGTATGACATTTCCTGTCGTTGCCATCGTCGGCGTTGCAAACAGTCACATGCGTTCCAATTGGTCTACGTGGCTGCTGCTCGTTTGGCCGTGGTGCGTGGTGGGCTTTTCTGCCATGTTGATGGTGCAATTCGGAGTCGTCGGTTACCTGCTCGCGTTACGTCCGGATCTGGCCTGGATGTGGCTCGGCATTACCACTGCGATTGTAATGCTTGGTGCGGGTGTCTTCTTTTTACTTGCGAAGCGGTTTGCCCCAGATCGCAGCACGAGTCCACTCGCCAATTCGATGAAGATGCAAATCTAAGCGGTAAGGATTCGGCCAAAGAACGGCCTACATCCAGGACCAGGGCCAAGCCGACGGCAGGAAGGCTACCAGTCCTAGGCAAAGAAAAGCGATCCAGGCAGCCAGAGTCAGTGACACCCACTCCTTGGCTTGTCCCTGCTGCAGGAAGCGATAGAGCCGCGCCGGTATCATCCAGGCGACGAAACTTAGAAGAAGCCAAGTAAACGCAAAGACCATCGGCAGCAGATGATCTCGCACCGTTTCAATCCTCTCAGGACGCCGCTCTGCAAAAAATATGCTAACGCACACCAACATGGAGACAGCAAACAGTAGCGTCGACAAGCTGAATGAGCGAAGCCAGTTCACAGGCGTGGAGGCCTCCGAATCAAAATCGCTCGGCGAGCTCAAAATGGTCAATTGGACACAATAGAAAAGTCCGAGTCCCCAAGTCAGCGAGACAACGACCCAGTGTAGCTTCAACATGCCAAGGCCAAGCCCACCATCTGGTCCCTTGCCCGCTACCATTCCCGCCCCGTCACCGGCAATGCTTGCCTGCAACCTCAGGTCTAAGTCAGCGAAGGACGCAACAGCAAAGGCAGTTACGATCACTGCGAGCACCGTAACTTCACCCCAGTGAGCGGCCGGCCCTTGCACGTTCCGACCTGCGCGACGTAAGCGTCGAGCCTCTTGTTTGGCCGACTTGGATTGCGTCGCCGGTGGATCGCTAACTGAGATCGTTTCCTCGCGATGTAAATCCGTGGGGCTGCGACTCAACCACTGGCGTCCGTAAGCGACGAGCAACCCGAGCATGCCGCTACTCCCGAGTCCCATTGCAATTTCCCAATGGAAATCACCCGCCTTTGTGGCGACCAGCCAAAGGGCTGCCTGCAGGAAGAGTCCGCACAGTGTCATGCTAACGAGGAAACCCAGCGAACGAAGCCGGTTGTCTGCCATGCGAAAGCAGGCGATCGCAGTGCAAACTGCAACCACGCACTTCGGCAGAAATTCCCCCCAGCCGCCGAACAGTGCCTCCCAATTCAACATTTCCGGTCGCCCACAATTAGGCCCAATATTTCTGCTCGAGATGAGAGGTTCTCGCGGAACACTCCCCGCATAGCCGAGGTCATGCAGGTGCTTCCCGGCTTGCGTACACCGCGAATCGTCATGCAAGAATGAGACGCTTCGAGGACAACGGCCACACCCGCAGCATCCAATTCCGACTCCACCAAGTTTGCGATGGTTTCAGTCATCCGTTCTTGGACCTGCGGTCTGCGAGCAACGTCCTCGACCACTCGGGCAAGCTTGCTGAGTCCCACCACTTTGCCTCGAGGGAGATACCCAACGTGCGCTTTCCCAGTGAAGGGCAAAAGATGGTGCTCACACATACTGCAGAACGTGATGTCTTTGATAAGCACCACTTCGTCGTAGTTCTCCGTAAAGACTTTCTTCAAATGCTCGGCCGGCTCTTTGTTAAGCCCAGCAAACATCTCCGCATACATCCGCGCAACGCGGGCGGGAGTCTCCAACAACCCCTCACGGTTGGGGTCTTCTCCGACTGCCGCCAAGATTTCACGTACTGCTTTTTGAATTCGTTCGTGGTCGACGCTATGGACCGGTTCCGAAACATTTTCCATGACTGATGCGTGCCTAAGATGCGAGTAGCTGCCTGTTATCTTGATTAGTATTGGCAAGCGGCAAACTTGACGTTGTTGGTCGAATACCGACCCGAAAACCAAACCTAGAGCGTTGCCCAATCTGGCCTAGGAGCCTCATAGCAAACGCGCTCACCGCTAGTCGGATGATCCAGTTCTATCTTCCAAGCATGTAAGCGAAGCTCCTGAACGGCCTGCGATTTTTGCGGCTCAAAGTTGCTTCCCTGTGCCTCGACGACTGTCCCGACGGTTTCTCTTCCAGCCTTGGAGTAGACCTCGTCACCGCAGATTGGAAACCCGAGTTCTGTTAAGTGAATGCGAATTTGGTTCGTTCGGCCAGTGACGGGACGAGCCTCGATGAGCGAAGTCTGATCGTCGAAAGTTGCCAATCGAAGAAAGTGAGTCTCCGCTGGCTTGCCATCCTCACGAACTTCGCGTGCCCCAACCTCATTGCAGGGCTCGGCTGAGATTGGCGCTTTACAGGTCTGTTCTAGCCACTCGGGAACTCCATGGACTCGAGCCAAATACGTCTTGCCCACAGTACGCGATTCGAACTGCGCCTGCACCTTCCGAGCTGGCCGATACTTTCGCGGAAGCACAATGACTCCAGTCGTCATTGCGTCCAGTCGATGTGGCATGCGGAGTTTTTCATTCGGGTACGCTTTGCTCACCAAGGACAACAGGGTGTTGCGATTAAATCGTCCGCCTGGGTGGCAGGGCAGGGGAGCAGGCTTGTTCAGCACGACCAAGGCTTCATCTTCGTGAATCAGTCGAATGGCCGGATTAATTTCTGGCTCGACCGTATTCGGCATGTGCTGGATCAGTCGCTGCCCTTCGCGAACGCAATCCTCCGCACGACAAGGGCCTCCATCCTCTTTCACGATGTCGCCCGCCTGCAACCAAGCCAACCACTGCTCACGACCAATGCGTGGTTGATAAAGATCGAGAAAGTCGACGAGAGGCAAGCCACCGAAACGACCTGCCACATGAATCTCGCGTCGATTCGTATATGGCTCCGAACCAGGCTGTTCACTCGCAAACGCAAGAATCCGAGCTTGCCGATCTACAATCTTCTTGGCAGAGGCGGCTTCCGGTTCGACGTAGCACTTTGGGCAATACTCTCCGAACTTGAATTTCCCGGAGGCGACATCATCCGCATCCAAGACGGCTTGGCAGGCGAAGCAAAGCAAATTCCCGGTGGGCTTCAGTTCCGCATCTAACGCAACCCGTCCATCGAAGACAAAACACGAACCGTCGTAATGTGCATCGCCGCACTCTTCAAAGTACTTGAGAATGCCGCCGTCGAGTTGGTAGACTTGCTTGAACCCGGCCTTCTCCATCACGGGCCCAGCTTTTTCACACCGAATCCCACCAGTGCAAAACATGACGACTGGCTCATCCTTGTCGGCACCTGCCAGCTGTTCCAAAGCACCTGGGAATTCCCGAAAATGCCCTAAGTCAAGTTGCTCAGCGTCTGCGAACGTCCCCAATTCCACTTCGTAGTTATTGCGAACATCCAACAGCCGAACGCGTTTCCCTTCGTCCAGCCAGGCCTTCAGTTCTGCGGCGCTCAGCTTCGGCGAAGTGCGTTGTTCCGGCTGAATCGATTCCATGCCACAGGGGATGATCTCGTTCTTCAGTCGCACTAGCATGCGGCGAAACGGGATTTTGTCCGAATAGCTGTACTTGCCCTCTAAATCGCTCAGCCCCGGGACTTCACACAAGTGCCTCATCAACTCACGAACGCCGGTCTCGTCACCACAAATGAATAGATTGATCCCTTCAGTGCTCAACAGAATCGTGCCCTTCAGACCGCGAGCAACGCAGAACGCTTTCAACTGCTGCCGCAAGTCCTCACGATCGGTAAGAGCCGCGAACTTATAGGCAGCGACGTTCAGGAACGGAGCAGAAGCTTCACTAGGTTCGGTCCCGCTTGGACCGGCTCTCAAAATCTCTGCAGGAGCTTTCGTTTCGGTTTTGGCTGACACGGCAAAATCACTTCGAGGGGTTAATGCCGACAGAGTCGGTGGCACAGGGCCTTCGGTGAATGGCAACACGATTGCGGGGCATAAGCTTAGCAATGGCCAGAACGAGATGTGCAAAACGTAATGGACACTTACGTTGACTGGTACCGGAACCCATCATCCGCAAAGTCCAATCTCGTGCGAGAATCCAATGAAACTTCGCCTTGGGACGCGGGCACACGTTCCAAACGCGGTGAGCAGGGGTCATTTTCATACAATTGTGTTGCGCATTGAGGACCTATTTTGTCGCTTTTCCCCATGAAACCCAGACCAAAACCAACATTCGCCACTTTCTACTGCCCAAAAGACAGCAGCACGAGCGGCCGAGGTGTCGGGGCCTGGTGCAAAATCTAGCCGCCTCCGGGCGAAGTGACGTTTCTCAGGCACTTAGGAACGGCTCGGAAAACCCCAGTAAAACCAACCGTTTGCTTTGCCAAGTTTGGGAAAACTGATACGATTGAGTCGAGAACTTCCCGTTGAGTTTTCGCCTGCCGAAGCGTTTGTCTGCTCTTCTATTCATCCTTCGACGTCTGAATTGACCTCCGAACACATGATGAATCCGCACGAAAAAAAATCACGAGCCAAGCTTCGGCGCTATGCGACGTTGCACTTAGAGCCATTGGAGGCTCGGAGACTCTTGGCCTCGTTGCAGGTCTCCGTGTTCGTCGATCAGGACAGCTCCAGGTCTTATGAAGAGAGCACTGACCTCGCCGCCGGAGACCGCTTGGTGTTCCTAGATTTGGATCGCGATGGAAACCGAAGTGTTGGTGAGCCTGTCGCTGTCACAAATGAAGACGGGCTGGCAATCTTCGATGATCTGGATCCAGGCTCATACTCCGTTGCGTTGTTGTCAAACCCCGACACTCAAGTTCAGTCGACAGAAGTCAGCGTTGAAGCGGTAGCGGAATCCGTTTCACCCACGCCAGGAAATTTGATTCTCGCAGATGCAGAACTGGCCAACGTTTGGACCGTCGATGAGAGTGGCGTTGCGACCGCAGTCAACACGGCCGTTCCCAACGTCAATCTTGGCGGCTCGGTGGTTGGAACGGTTCAGAGCGAGCATGGATACTATCTTGCCATTGAGCAATCGGGCTTGGGAACGAACCAGAACCAGATCGTTCATTTCGATCCAGAATCTGGAATGCTCAAGTCCATTCAGGTCGACGGGCTGAGTTTTGGTGCTGGGATAACTGGACTCTACCGAACCCAAGACGCGTTTTACGCAGCAGTCGCCGACGGAATTTCGAGCACGTTGCATTCGGTTCAGTTCACAGGCTTGCAAGCCACCTTTGGTGCACCTGTTGCGTTCGACTTTGAGGCGGTCGCAACCAATGAAGCAAAGCAGCTTATTGCCACTTCGACTCCCGCGACGCAGTCCAGCCGTGTTGCGATCCAAGACAGCCTAAGATCGGTGACCAGTTTCATCGATCTACCAGGTTCCGTTGAGTCTCTGACGTTTTCGGACAGCGGCGAGCTGCTCTTCGCCTACGTGAACAGCGGGGGCGTTTACGCACTAGCGATTGTCGATGGTCAATTGAGCCAAGCTGCAATTTTGAACGATGCTAAGTTGCCAATCGCGGCGAGATCCCGTGACGGTCGAATCATTACCGGTAGCACGCAAGACGAGCAAAAGCTGATCGTTTGGGATCCGAAGAGCTGGCTTCCAAGCGGGTTTACGCGAGTTCCGACCGGGGCCGCACCGATTGCAGAGGTAGCCACAGACATCCACGGGGATCGAGCCCTGATCGCCACGGCAAATGGTATCTACTCAGCCGCCTTGGCCAGCCCGTCTGCAACGGAGGTCGATGTGAATGGGGCTTCCGCGAGCGTCAATATCGGGTTGCGAGTCGTGGGTGAGAATTCAGCCCCGTCTGTCGACGACTACCTGCAGTCCAGCCTGCCGGAAGATAGCGTTGCTACCGTGAGTCCAGAAGACCAAGGGGCCGTCACGGATGCCGACGGAGATCCACTGTGGTTCACCTTGGCGGCTGAACCTGAGCACGGTTCGTTAGAACGAGGCGAGGGTGACGTTTGGCAGTACGTTCCCCAGCAAAATTTCTTCGGCCAGGACGAAGCGGTACTGCGAGTGCACGATGGTCAAACTTCTAGTGAACTCGTGCTTCGCTGGGATGTGAGTCCCGTCAATGATCCGCCAGTCGCCATTCACATCCAGCTGCCAGAGATTCCTGAAAATCCAACTCCGGGCACGTCCATCGGTTTCATTTCTATCGAAGATCCCGATGAAGACGCCGAGTACGTGATCACGACCTCGGACCCTCGCTTCAGTATTCAGGGGGGCCAGATTTTCTTCGAAGATGGAGAACTGGACTTTGATATCGAACCAAACGTTGATTTTGAGGTCACCGCAATTGACGTTGCCAATTCAAACTATGTCATTTCCAGCGCGACCACACTCCAGCTTGCCGACGTAAACGAGCCGCCAACTGGCCTTAGGCTGGACATTCAACCGCTGCCCGAAAATCAGTCAGGAGTTGCCGTCGGAACCATAGCCGTCGACGATCCAGATGCAGACAGCCAATACAGCTTCGAAGTATCGGATAGCCGCTTTGAAGTTCGTGATGGTGTGCTGCGTTTAATTGGCGATGAAGAATTGGACTTCGAAACGGAGTCGGAAATTGAACTCACAATTCTAGCGTCAGAACGGGGCGGAGCGGATGATTCGGTGGAGAGTTCCATTACGATTCCAGTTCAGAACACCAACGACGCACCGACCGCGATTCGTCTAGTAAACGTGCAAGTTAATGCCGGCGTGCCGGGAGCCGTGGTTGGCGAAGTCGTTGTCGAGGACCAGGACAACGACACCTACGATATCACGGTCGACGACAGTCGCTTTGAAGTGCACGAGGGTGTCTTAAAACTGCTCGATGGTGTTTCGATCGAAGAATCCTTCACACAGATCCCGCTACACCTCGTCGCGTCCGCCAGGAACGGAGACTCGATCGCTCAGACGATGCCAGTCAACGTTTTGCCTCCCCCACCACCGAATCAGAATCCGGACAATCGCCACGATGTAAATGGCGACGGAATTGTCAGCCCCGCAGACGTGCTGTTCTTGATCAATGAGATCAACCGGGGACGCGGCGGCGCTTTGCCGCCACGGAACGGTTCTCCTCCATACGGCGGAGGAAATGGTGAGCCTCCGATGTGGCCCGACGTGAACGGCGACAACAACTTGACGCCAATGGACGTTCTTCAGTTGATCAACGAACTGAACAACCAAGATCCCGGCGAGGGAGAAGGAGAGATGGGCTCCATAGCCCCGGCGGGAGAGCCCGCTCCTTCGATCGACTTCGATGTAGATGAGGAAAAGAAGTTTGCCATCGACGCCGAACTCGAATTCTTGCTCGAACAGCTATCGAGGCATCGACCAAGCGGCAATTAGCTCGCAGCGGCCGCACAGTCTCCTCGCGATCCCGAGCAACCCTGGAAAGGCCCGTCCTAGATTCAAATGAGTCGGGTGAAGGCGGAGGCACTGCGGAAGTGCCCGGAAAAACGAGGAATTGACCTTCCTCGGACCAGAGTTCGGATTCAGCACACCGACACTTGTTAATCCACCAGGATGACAATTGGACATTTAGAACAGCTTCGGCCGCCGCAGTTCCTGACTCTGGCCGGCTCTGAACCTCTCTCGCTGACTCTTGGCGGCTTTGATAGAATTCTTCGGCCCTGAACAGGTGAGTCATCTTTATGCCTCGAAAAGCGAGTGCAAAACGCACTTACCGGCTAGCCACTCACTCCAGATTCAAAATAACCGTTCCTCCCAAACCTGACTTACAAGGCGGCATCGATGCCAAATTTAACTAGCCCGATAGCGAACCCTATGGTCTCACGCCCACAAACTCGGTTCGTTTTAGCAGCGTGCTCCGTGCTTTGCTCACTCACCTTGGCACTCGGACTGATTTCGGGGAACAGCCTGCAAGCTCAAGATGCGGCGGCGAGCGGCTCACAAACGAAGGTGGATACGAAGGCCAAGGTCTACGTAGCGTTCCGCATGCAAAACTGGACTTCGAAGCACATTAATCAGGCAGAGGCAGCGAAAAAGCACGCCGATACGCTCACCCAGTTGGGCTGCGAAGTGAAAGTTGCAAGCCACAATGGTCACACCGATGTCACCTGCCGAACGACCTATTGGAAGTCGCTCGCCTTAGACGGCCATGATCAGGCTCACCAATGGGTCACGTGGCTGCAGCAATCTGGCTTTGAGACCATTCACGGCCATCCTCAGGGCGAACACAAGACAGACGGCAAGCAGCATGCTGAAATGGTTCAGTACCGACTGGCAGATTGGAAATCTCGGCACATCCACGACAATAACGAGCTAGCCCAGCTACTAGCCCTTTATAGGGGCCTTGGCTGCGAGGTAACGACTTCCGGTCATGACGGACATACGGACGTGAAAGCTCGTTGCCCTGAGTGGATGGAAATTCAGATCAAATCGCATGACGCGGCCAACGCTTGGCAGAAATTCTTACGAGATATGGGCTTTGAAGCCAAACATGAGCACTAAAGGCCAACAATCTGGCTGAACATCGGATTTGATCTCGACCGATGAAAAGGCCTTGTGAGGGATTTCTGCCGAAGATAACATAGCGGATTCTCATTTTGGGACAGATCCCAAGGAATAATACCATGCCAAAAATGAAAACGCACAAGTCGACCAAGAAGCGGTTCCGCCTGACGGCGAGCGGCAAAGCCAAGCACCGCGGTGCGGGCACGAGTCACTTAGCGACCCGCATTAGCAAAAAACGTCGACGAAACTTGCGTGGAACTCGCGTTCTAGCGGCTGCATCCACACGCCAAGTTGTCGACTGCTTGCGTCACAATAGTTACTAGTCGTGCTCGGGTGGTTAGCCCGCCCAAACGGCAATAAATTACGGCGTCGAGATCTTCTGCAAAAAAGTTCTTTGACGAATCCAATTGAGTCCAGACATCTGGGTAGCAACATTCTTGAGCCGAATCCGTAGACGGCAAATCAAGAAGACCTGAGATGCTCACTGAAAGTTAAGAGTAATGAGAACTCGCAAGGGTGCCGCCAGACGGCAGGCGAAGAAAAGACTATTTAAGCGGGCGAAGGGATTTCGTGGCGGACGCGGCAATTTGCTGCGAACTACGAAGGAAACTCTCGCCAGAGCTGGAGCGTTTGCGTATCGAGATCGTCGGGTCAAGAAGCGAGAGTTTCGCCGACTGTGGATCGTTCGAATAAGTGCTGCTTGCGAGCAACACGGCCTGCGCTACAGCCAGTTTATCAATGGACTGAACAAGGCTGAGATTGGCCTCGATCGTAAACAGCTCTCCGAAATGGCAATCCACGATCCGGCTGGTTTCCAAGCAGTCGTAGAACAGGTGAAAACCGCGTTGGCGGCCTAACCCACTGACTTTGGCGAACAGTGAGCTCACTCCGCCAGAGAACTGACTCCGTACAAAGGCCGAATCGAGGGGCAAGCCTGCTTCCCGACTCGGCCATTTTTGTTTGTCGCGTCAGCCTCCGATGGAATGTCCGGCGGCTAGGATCAATTGCCGTACTCGAGAACTCTCAGGCTTCTACAGGGCTAGTCGGAGTTCCTTCCGCAGCTCCAGTCTGAATTGATACTGGTGCTGCTGACTTGCTCACGCCGTCCGAACGAATTCAGCATGCCCCCGAAGCACCGGGACGAGACTCATGGATCTACAAGAATACTTGACTTCGCTTGACGCCTTTGCCGCCGACGCAGAACGCGATTTTGCATCCACCGATTCGATAGATTCTTTGGAGGCGTTTCGGGTGCAGTACTTGGGCGCCAAAAAGGGCCGCGTCAAGGATATGCAAAAAGGCATGGGGGGCTTAGCCAAGGAGCACAAAAAGGACGGCGGACAGAAGTTCAACGAAGCCAAGACCAGAGTCCAAACTGCCCTGAACGAAGCCCAAGAACGACTTAAGTCTTCTGGCGGATCTTCTGCCAAAGGACCGCAACTGGACGCTACTCTTCCTGGTGCCCGTCAGCATGTGGGGCGTGTGCATCCGATCACGCAAACCATTGAGCATCTCAAAGACATAATGGGCCGCATCGGTTTCTCAGTCGTCGAAGGCCCCGAGGTCGAAGACACTTGGCACAATTTCATTGCCTTGAATATTCCGGACGACCACCCAGCTCGCGATCCCCTAGATAATTTCTACCTAAACGTCGCTGGCAAAGCGGTCGTAGATGCCTCTGCTGCTGAGGCGCGGCTGCTGCGCAGTCAAACCAGTACAGTCCAAATTCGCGTCATGGAGAAGACTCCGCCGCCGGTACGCATCATTTCACTGGGGCGGGTCTACCGACCGGATGAACCTGATGCCACACACTTTCCGATGTTCCACCAAATGGAAGGTCTGTGGATTGATACCCAAGTCAATATGGCTCAGCTCAAGAGCATCTTACGGCTTTTCGCAACGAGCTACCTTGGATCAGATGTCTCGATTCGCTTCCGCCCGAGCTTTTTCCCATTCACTGAACCCAGTGTAGAAGCGGACTTCCTGTGGAATGGAACTTGGGTCGAATTCGGCGGTGCGGGCATGGTCGATCCCAACGTCTTAAAGGCCGTTGGCTATGATCCAGAAGAAGTCACCGGTTTCGCTTTCGGGCTTGGAGTCGAACGGCTTTGCATGGGGCGTCATGGAGTCACAGACATCCGTGACCTGTATCGCAACGACCTCCGCTTCTTACGGCAATTTTAATTGTCAAGGTTTCGGCTTAATCGGAGTTTTGCAGGTTCGAGACTCGTCCTAGTTCGCCTCTGCTACTAGCCCAGCTCGTCGGGCAAATTTTCAAACGCACAATTGATATACGAAGGTACGGAAAGCAATGCTCGTCTGCTGGGAATGGCTTGAACAATACGTATCGCTTGACATCAAGCCTGACGATATGGCTTTACGCTTTGCGATGTCAGGGCTCAATCACGAGTCCACTGAACTGGTGGGTTCCGACACGGTTATCGATCTCGAAGTTACCAGCAACCGCGGCGACTGCCTTGGGCATATTGGCGTTGCGCGCGAAGCCGCGGTGCTCCTCAAAACGCCACTATTGCTCCCGGCTGCTTCACCAGCCACGACCACTGACAAAGCCAGCGACTCTCTCCAAATCGAGAATAGCTTTCTCGAAGGTTGCCCTGAATTCACAGCACGGGTAATTCGCGGTGTAAAAGTTGGCCCAAGCCCTGCCTGGCTCGTGCGGCGTTTGGCAGCCATTGGACTCAAGTCCGTAAATAACATCGTCGACGTAACGAACTACGTGATGCTGGAATGCGGTCAGCCTCTCCACGCGTTCGACCTCGCACAAATTACTGGTCAAAAGATCATCGTTCGTGCGGCCGAAGAAGATGAGAAGTTCGAGGCAATCGATCACAAAACATATGAACTCGACTCGCAGATGGTCGTCGTCGCGGATGCAGAGAAGGCGATTGGAATCGCCGGAGTGATGGGTGGTGTGAACAGCGAAGTCCAAGACGATACGACGGACATCGTCATCGAAGCAGCCCGTTTCACTCCGCTTTTAATTCGCCGAGCGGCAAGAAAATTAAAACTGCACAGCCCCGCTTCCTACCGATTCGAGCGAACGCCAGACCCCCAAGGACTCGATTGGGCTAGTGCTCGATGCTGTTCCCTCATACTAGAAATAGCTGGCGGCAAACTGGAAGGCGGTGTCGTCTCCGCCGGCTCCCAAGCTCCAGACCGTGAAGCCATTGAGTTCCGCTTTGCCCAGATCAAGCGAGTCCTCGGTATTGAAGTCGCGAACTCAGAATCCAAGCAGATCCTCGCTGACTTGGGCTGCAAGGTTTCGGCAGCAGATGAAAATTCCGTTTCGGTTGTCCCTCCCTCCTGGCGTTCGGATCTAACGCGAGAATGCGATTTGATCGAAGAGATTGCTAGGATTCACGGATACGAGAAGATTCCTGAAGATGTCGCGGTCCCCATTGGCGTGACGGCCAAACGCCCCAAAGACGTTGCCCTAGAACGAGCCCGAGTGGTGCTTGCGTCGTATGGAATCGACGAAGCCATGACTCCAAGCGTTGTTAGCAAAGCCGCAGAAAAGAATGGCAGCCTGTGGACCAACAACCCGCCGTTGGCAGTCGACACTCCGTTACTCGAAGGCGCCAAGCTGCTTCGGCGTTCCATCGTGCCAAGCCTGCTCGCATGCCGCTACAACAATCAAGCCCAGTCGATTCGCAATGCCGAATTGTATGAAGTAGCGACAGTCTTCCTGCCTACGGAAAAGGAAAGCGATCTACCTGCTGAGAAAGCCGTTTTAGGCCTCATCACTGGAGGCGAAGTACAACGGGCGAAGGGCATTATCGATGCGCTCGTCGACGAAATCACGGAACCGAGCTTGGAAACCCAGTGGTCGGAATCCAAACACGAGATGCTGGTAGACGGAAGTGGCCTGACACTCCATAGCGGCGGAAAACAACTTGCCATGCTTGGGCTGGCCAGCGCCGACTTGCAAAACACCTTCTCGCTCGATCAACCTGTTGCCATTGCAGAGCTGGACGTGACACTGATTTCAGAACTGCTTTGCCCAGTCCGCAGAGCGACCGGTGTCAGTGCCTTCCCTGGCGTTGCGCGCGATTTGAACTTCATCTTGGATGAGTCCATCAAGTGGGCTCAGCTTGAGAGTGTCTGCAAAGGGCAGGGTGGGGAGCATCTGCGTTCTGTGCAATACGTCGAGACGTACCGCGATGCGAAAAAAGACGGGTCGGGCAAGAAGCGAGTTCTGCTGACGCTGCACTTCCAAAGCATGGACCGTACGCTGACCGGCACGGAAATCGATGAACGCGTCGCCCAGATCATCAACGACTGCAAAGCCAACTTGGGCGGAGAGCTGCTGAGCTAGAATGCTAGCAACCCGTTTTCTGGATTCGGTTCGCGCTTTCGGTTGGCGCTTTCGATTCACTGCCTGAGAATAGTCGACCTGGCCTAACGAGTGCTCTTGGACCGACGGCTGCTCTAGTCTTAATAGTCGTCGACTTGGTATGCAAACCTAATGGGCGCTTACCAATTCATAACTACGAAGCCGCGGTCTTCCCGCTCGCCAGACCTGTGCAAACACGTCCAGGCTCTCTTATTGCTTCTGATTCCAATAGTCGTTGCCTGCGGTTGTCGCCAACCGATTGTGGATGGCGAGCGCGGTAGCACCAGTCGAGGACTAGGGCGGCTTGCGAGTGCTGCCATGCCTGCCGGCGAGGCACGCGTTCCATCGGATGCAAGTAAGCAAGAGTCGAAGACCAGCACCTCGACCTTCCCCTGGATCCAAACGCCCAAACCGTCTCACAATCGCCACTGGCGGCCAGACTTAGCCGTGTTGCCGTTCGCTGAAATTGGGAGTGAGCAAATCCAGCTCTACAACATCCGCGACTGCGAATACCGGACGGAGGAGGACTACGACGTTCGCTTGTTCGATCGCCCGATTCAATTGTCCGACGTGCTCACTGTCGACTTCGTTGTCGTACCGTTTAAAGAGACTCCCGCGCTGGCGCATACGATGCTGAGCTTTGGACTTGCTGACGGACAGCAGTTAGTGTTCTCGGTGGAAGCCAGGCTGGAACAAGGCGAAAGTTATGCCGCCATTGCAAGTGCCGCAAGGCAATTTGAGTTGATGTGGGTCGTGGGAACCGAACAAGACTTAATTCGCCTGCGCACAGAAGTCCGTGATGTGGACGTATACCTGTATCCAATCAACGCCACTCCGGCTCAGGCGCAAAAAGTTCTGTTGGCCGCACTCGCCCGAGTCAACGAGATCGCCAGGCGTCCGGAGTTTTACGACTTGCTCACCAACAACTGCACCACCAACATTGTCGATTTGGTCAACAGCCTCCGGCCCGGCACGATTGGTCGTGACTTACGAGTCGTCTTGCCTGGGCACTCGGACAGGCTGGCGTATGACCTAGGTTTATTGGCGGGGCAAGGACCATTCGAGACCGTGAAGATCGCCAGCAAGATCAACGGATTGGCAAAAATCCATGCAAAGTCCGAGGACTTCTCGCGTGCCATTCGCTACTGGCGTCAGTAGCACGGCCATCACAGACTTCTGGACGTGAACTCTAGAACACAGGTCGCAGATCGCCGTGACTGTCGAAGGCTAGTGGTTTCGGTTCGCCCAATACTTCAAAGTCGTCGCTCTTCGCGGCACGTTCAAGCGCCTCCTCGTAGAACGCCTCCGAGCACTCAACTTCTGCCAAGTGCAGGGTATCTTGAATCCACATGGCCGTGACTTCATGCGGTTCGACGTAACCAGCTAGTTTCGCCGCCGTGCTCAGAGCCTCAAAATCCGACTCGAAATCAATCGGGATCATCGCTCCGGTCACATGCCCCGCTGTGATGCAGTTCATTCGTGTGTAATTCGCATCCATCTGGTCCAACGCTTTTCGATGGCAGAGCTCGGCAAGCCCAATACCGCTGGCATTCCCTTGCGTTTCCTCCGTCAGCGAACGCACGTAAATATGGTGAATATCGGGCAACTCACCTTCGATGGCCGCGTGATCGTTTCGCTTACGGCCGATGACGTTCGTGTCCATGCCTGTGCCCGAGATGTTCTTGCCAATTTGATCGACGATTAACAACTCGCTGTGCTCAAAAGGCAAACGCGGCATCCACTCTTTGACTTGGGCTAGGAACCCCGGCTCACTCGACTCAATGTCCGCAGCGGAAACCGCACGAATATCGGCAGTCTCTTCGTATGCGTTCTCCATGATCGCGAGTCCACCCAAAATCTTGCACCTCTGGATCACTTCGCGTGCAACAGAGCGTACGATCTCGTCAAACGTGTGATTGTGGATGACTCGGTGGTAAACCTCTGCTCCCTGTTGCTTTCCAAGGCCGATGAGCATCATCTTCATCAAGCCACTTTCGATAGCCCCTGCGAACCTCGTGTGCGGCTTGATCCGATTGACTACCAAAACCCGGTCTGCCCCATAGGCCTGTTGGTCGAAAAAGACGGGGAAACCTTGCTGAGCATCGCAGACGTGCCGCACTTCCATGCCGCTCTTAATCGGACAGCCCATAGACTCTGCAGTAATTCCGAACGAGGCAAGCACTTGGACTTGGCCGGCGGCTGTTGCTCCTCCATGGCTCCCCATCGCAGGTACGATGAATGGCTCGGCGCCAGCCTGCCGAAGAAACTGAACGCACGCGCCGATAATTTCCGCAATGTTCGCAATTCCGCGACTACCGGCAGTGACCGCCACGCTCTGTCCGCTTAGATCCTCCTGACAAATCGCCGCAAGTTCCTTCTCGACTCGACCCGAGATATCATTCACTTGTGGTCGTTCGAACGACTGTTGAACGCGGAAGAACTTCGGAATCAGTTTCAGATTCAGATTCATGGAATGTCCAAGGTCAGTTGGGGGATGCGACGACTACTCGTCCGAGTCCTTGGCGGCGGCTTTGGCTGCTTCAAACTCTTCCAACTGAAGCACCATCAACCGCTCGTAAGGTGCCAGCTCGACCGCCTTGCGCTGGGTCGCAATGGCGTCGTCGATTCGCCCCGCGGAAAAGTAACAACGGCCGAGCGTGTCCAAGTAGGCAGGATAATCTTCGCTCAGTCTTAACGACAACTCGCTCAGTTGAATTGCCTCTTCCAAATCCGACTCGCATTTACCGAGTAGCCAAGCAAGCTGGTTGCAGGCTTGAGCAAGGTCTTGAGCCGCTTGACGGCGAGCGTTCTGGTCCTGCGCCTGCGCCTGCTTCTCTTGCTGCTTAAGCACCTGGCCCCGGAACTCAGATCGCATCGCGTTGAAGTTCCGTTCGTACAACTCTCGGAACTCTCCGTCGTTCAGGACTCCCTGCATGGCAATAATAATGTCCGGGTTGCTTTCCAACTCTGGATTGCTTTCCAAAAACTCGTGAGCTTTTAACAAGTTTTGTCTCGCCGCAACGTCCTCTCCCGATTCGACCGCAGCCAGTCCAGCATAGAAGTGGTAGTTCGAGCGAAGCCGATCTGCTTCCCTTCCGATAAGGGCTTCATAGGCATCTTCGCGAAGGGAACGAGGGGCATCACTCTCCAGCGTTGCCTCCTCAGGTTGCACTAGTTTCTCAACTATTGGCAACAGCACGGCCGCCGCTTTGCCATTCTCGCCTCCCAACCAATAAAATTCGCCGCATTTTGAACGAGCTGCAAGTTCGGCTCCCTTGGCTTCAGTAGTCAACACTTTCTTTTCAGGATTCGCTTCCTCCAGGACCTCGATCGCCGCCAAGTACTCCTGCTCTGCCCAGTCAAACATGCCTCGCAGTGTAAGTATGGCTGCGGCCGTTGTTCGGTTGCTGGCCACAATTGCTGCGAATCGACTATCGTTTACCGAACGAAGAGCCTTGATGCGTTCGGGCAGCTCTCCGACTTGGACTCTCGTCTTGTCGGCTTGTACGATCGCCTGATCTTCAAAACCGCAACTGCGAAAGGACTCAGCCAACAAGTACCCGGCTCGAGAGGACTCGTCAAAGTACTCGGGATCGATCTTGCTGAGCTCAATGAGCAGAGGCGGTAACTTCCAAACATCCATAATCTCTTCTGCAACAACCTCACGACGAAAGTCGTCATACTGCAAGAAGTCAACTGTGGTGAGGCCGAATTCGAGAGCGGCTTCCTCATCGCCTATCTTGTTCAACCAGGTTGCTACACTTCCAAGGAAGCTGAAAACCAGTTGCTTCTCCCGATTCGCCAGCAACCGATTCCTCGAGAACTCGGATTCCATTTGCTCACCAGCGAAGGACTTCCATTGCCCCAGATCGGGTGAACCGGATCCTTGATCGCGGAGTGCCTGAAGGATCCACTGCACTGACGGCCGGACCGAGTTGCCCAAGGCCTTTTCCATCGAATTCCGCAGTCTTTCATCAACGACTTTGGAGTCAACGAAATGCTTCAAGATGCTCAGGCCAGCTGCCTTGGAAACCGACTCGTAACGTTCGTAGCGTGCGAGTCGGCAGAGGGCCATAACTGCATCGTCCGTTCCAAGTGTCCGGAGCATCTGGATTCGAGCTTCGCGGTTTTGCCCTTGCTGCGAATCGTAATCCTGGAGGTAGTTGCGAACATCCAGCGAGTCGGTATCTAGGTACCAAACGACACTTTGGCTCTGCACCAAGTAGTTAGCTGCATCGGCGATCTGAACTGGAGTGTCGGGATCCAGCGCCGCTGCTCGGAGCTGCTCAAATGCCTGCAGGCCCAATTGCTGCAGTGACCATTGTGCATTGCTGCGTTCTTGATAACTCGGGTGCCCCAACTGCTCGATGAGTTGAGCGATCTCAGCCTCGCGCTTCTCCGCATCAAAAGGGCCATCCGCGAGACCGTTCGACGCGTTCTCCTGACTCTGGTTAGAGTTCGAACTCTGTGCACTCGCGATCGTTGCGAAACACAAGCTTAGAGCCCAGCCAACGAGACCAACACAGGCAAAGTGAACCGTGCGACGCCATGAGGACTTGAGTCGATTTTCGATCTGACGATACAAAAGTGCCATCAAACGTTTCCTTGCTTCCCAAGCCGAATCGTGAGCCGAGCCACTGAGCAAAACTCACCAGCCGACCTTCCCAACGAAAATCGCAGAACAGAGCGGGGTGCGGGTGTGTGAGCCGCCCTGATACTCTGTGGCCGTTACTGCAGTCAATGTTACCGCGGGCATCGATCTCAGACTAAATCGGCTGCGATCTCGGAATCCAAACTGCCAGTGCTCATTGTATCGACTTCGATACAGCCGAGCCTATCGCCATTCCGGACTTCCAAACGCAATCCATGAAATTCGCGCAGGGCTCTCACTTCCGAACTCGATCGTCCCCAATCGCCGGTAAAACCACTTCAAATCAAGATGGTTACCAGCTGCCGGTGCGTCAATTTGCACTGGAGCGTCGCCCCCAATCCTTACGAATTCAAGTGAAATTACCGAAATCCTTGCAGCCGACAGACCACTGAGCGTAGTAATATCGATGGACGATTGAGCAAACTGGGCACATCTTAAATCTTTGAAAGTCGCTCTGCACTGCAATCAGGACGCAATTATTGGACACTTCTGAATTTCAAGACTCATTACAAGAACACCGCGAGCGTCTCAGGCGACTTGTTGAACTGAGACTCGACCCTCGTGTGCGCGGACGGGTCGATGCGTCCGATGTGATCCAGGAAACTCAAATCGAAGCCTGCGAGCGTGCAGAAGAGTACTTGGCCACCCAGGAAGTCCCTTTGTTCGTTTGGCTCAGGTTTCTGACTCTGCAAAAACTGACGCAAGCCCATCGCCGGCACTTGGGCACTCAAGCTCGCGACGCGAGCCGAGAAATTTCAATCCACCAGCCGCTAGTCTCGACCGCGACCTCCGCCGCACTCGCAGCCCAATTGGTGGGCCAACTGACAACCGCAAGCCAGGCGGCTCTACGAGCTGAAGTGCGGCAGAAACTGGAGAATGCTCTCAACCAGATGGATCTCATCGATCGAGAAGTTCTCTCGCTCCGCCACTTCGAGCAGCTCTCGCAGAAGGAAACTGCGACGGTTTTAAAGATTTCGGAAAAGGCGACAGGCTCCCGTCATATTCGCGCACTTGCTCGATTGAAGAGGTTGATTGCGGAATGAGACCAGAATCCGAAACCGGCAAACCGAATCCCGGATCACCAAATTACACCGGAGTTGAAACGTCTACGCCGGAGTCGTTCCAGCAATCTGAAAATTCATTCGGTCCTAATTCTTTGGATCCTATTGTCGACTTGGCCAATGAGTACTTGGAGCGTTACCGCGCGGGCGAGTCGCCGCAGCTCGACGAATATATGCACCGATATCCGGATCTAGCGGAGCAGATCGAAGAGGTCTTTCCAATGATGCTGCTCATGGAGGACAACGCGCCGTCAGGTAATGCTGCCGATGCAGACGGAAGCCAACCGATTGGCCCAGATTCTCAGATCGATAGACTCGGAGACTTTAAAATCAGGCGTGTGATCGGACGCGGCGGAATGGGTATCGTCTATGAAGCGATGCAGGAGTCACTCGGGAGGCAGGTCGCACTGAAAGTTTGTCCAGCGACGATGCAGATGAGTCCTCGGAATCGCGAGCGATTTCGGCGCGAGTCGCGTGCGGCCGCCATGCTACACCACACCAACATCGTGCCCGTGTTCGCCGTGGGCGAAGAAGACGGCATGCTCTTCTACGCGATGCAGTTCATCCGTGGAGCCTCGTTGGACGAGGTGATTCGCGAATTGCGAGTACTCTGGCAATCCTCGCCCACAGCGACGACCAAACTGGCCGCTTCTGCGAGCATGAATCGCCCCTCGAACGCCTCACAGGTCGCGCAATCCGTGTTCGGTGACGACCGATCGACCTCGACGAGTATGGGACACATCGCGAATCAATCCGACCAACCAATCCCGCCACAGAAGGACTCGCAAGCGTCGGCCAGATCCGTTTCCTCGCTTCCCGGCGAAGTTAGTCTGCCAGGCATCGCTTCAGCGAACCCGAAGTCGGAAAACTCAACGCGGATCGGAAAATACTGGGAGAGTGTCGCCAAGATTGGCATCCAAGTCGCCAACGCGCTGGGCTACGCACACGCTCAAGGCACGTTGCATCGAGACATCAAACCAGCCAACCTGATGCTGGACCAAGCCGGGGTGGTTTGGGTCATGGATTTTGGATTGGCCAAATCGACAGAGGAAGACGACTTAACACGCGAAGGAGAGTTGATTGGCACCCTGCGTTATATGGCTCCCGAACAGTGCGCAGGAAACTCAGAACAGCGCAGCGATGTCTACAGCCTCGGTCTGACGCTCTACGAGTTACTTGCACTCCAACCGGCGTTCAAAGACTTGCACCGGAGTCAACTACTGCTTGCTATCGCAGAAGAAGATCCAGTTCCGCCTCGAAAGATCAACGCGAACGTCCCTAAAGACCTGGAGACAATAGTCCTTAAGGCAATCGAAAAGGATCCGGCTCGGCGTTACGCATCTCCAACGGAAATGGAACGGGACCTACAACGTTTCTTGGCGGGCGAGCCCATCCAAGCGCGCCCCGTCACCCATTTAGAACGCGTCCATAAATGGATTCGGCGGCGACCATTAGTTTCAGGGCTCGCCACCGCGTTAGTTACCTTGTTCATACTTTCCTTTGGACTCGTCGCCTGGAGTTGGCTGAGAGCCGAAGAGGCCTTGGTGGAATCGCGTGCAAAGACGCAGATTGCGATCTCCGCTCAAGAAGTGGCCGGTAGCAACCAATTGCTGGCCGAAGAGCGACTCGAAATCGCCCAATCGGCGCTCTACCGTGGAGCCATCAACCGAGCTCGCATGCTCAGTCAGTCCAACATGCAAGAGGCGGAACGACTGCTTGCTGAAATGATCCCCGAGGACGGTGAACGGGACCGACGTGGCTGGGAGTGGGGCTATCTCCAGGCTCTAGTGCATCAACATGTTGCGAAGTTCGAAGTCGCCGCACCTCAAGCGGAGTGGATTTGGGATCTGAACTTTAGTCCTGATGATTCGCTGCTAGCCGTGGCCACGGGCCGCCCCGAGTTCGTCAATCCGGTCGGGGTCTCTCCACGTGGACGGGCGACCATTTGGAACCCGCGTACGGCGGAGAGGGTTTGCGAGTTACCCATCGAGCACTCCGCCTACAGCATTGCCATCAGTCATGACAATCGGAAAGTCGCGATCTGCGAAGTCGTCGCCTTGGACCACTTCGAGATGCGTTGGACCGGCTATGTCCAGGTCTGGGACATTGCCTCAAAGAAAGTGCTTTCGCGACTGGAACTGCCGGAATCGCAGCGGGCCTATCGCTTACGTTTCTCGCCAGATGACCGCCTTCTCGTTGGCACGGCTTGGCAGAAGAGCGACATCCAGCACCTCCGAACGGCGGCGTGGAACGTCGAGACGGGAGAAGAAATATGGACTCGATCGCTCACCTCCCTCACTCACTTTGCCGACGATCCTGAACAATTGCAAGTTGTGCACTCCTACTTTGATGAAAACGCAAACAGCGATCGCTACCCAAACCGGGCGCGAATCGAGACACTCAACTTTGCAACGGGTGAACGGATCGGAGAGCCCACCGAGAGTGCTCCCTGTTCGGCATTTTACGTTCCCGACGCTGACTGCATCATTGATACCGTAGACGGCGACCTCGTCTTGATGAATACAGCCGGCCGACTACTCAAACGACTGACCGGAGGCGGCAATCACTTCATCAATCAAAAAAACTACTTCCAGCCAGTGTGCAGCGTTCACAATGCTCTTGGCCTAGTCGCAACAGGCTCGACGGAAGGCAGTATCTGCCTTTGGTCTCTCGATAGCGATAGACCCTTACGAATCTTGCACGGTCATCCGGAACGGATTCAGAGCCTCACCCATAGCCATGACGGTACCTGGCTTGCATCGGGGGATTGGGGAGGCCAGGTTCGCATCTGGAAACCGAACTCTCGTCCCGAGCACACACTCTGTGACACACCAACGGGATACTCCGCGACTCCAAGCACCGAGGCCCTTGCTTTTCGGTGGGACGGCTCAGGCATCGTGGCATACCAAGACAGTCGCATTGAAGTTTACGAGGCAGAAAGCGGCGAGTTATTGAAGCTCCACTGGATCGAAGGAGCCAAACAATTGGTCTCGCAACGCGAAGCATGTTTCGACGAATCGGGAAGCCAGTTGGCCGTCCTTCAAAAGGACAAGTCAATTGCCATGTACTCCGTCGAAAGCGGTAACCGATGGGCGAAAACGGAATCAATCGAAGAGCTGCCAACCTGTGTCGCCATGAGCGGCGATGGTTCAACGATGGGCGTGTGTTGCCCGGCCGGTTCGGACTCAGAAGACTCAGTGCTCTACGTTTGGAAGATCACCCCGAAGGATCAAGGCATCGAGCAACTTCACCGCGAGTTCATTTCGGGGCAGCTAAACGAATTAGCCTTCAACGGGGATGGATCGCTGCTAGCTGTCGGCCTGCACGCGCAAGCGTCGGACGAGCTCCTGTTTTTGAAGACGACAGACTTAGAATCTTGCGTCTTCAAGTTGCCCATTGACTTCGGTGAGCAAATGCCGCCCCACAAGACTGGCGTGTCTGCTTTGGCATTCAGCCGAGATTCGCAGCACGTTGCTTATGCTTCTCACAACGGAGAGGCAGGCGTCCTTGTGAATCGCGAACCGAACGATCTAACCGGTTGGGAATTACTGGCCAGCATGAACACGCCTTCGAATATCGAACAGCTTTCCTGGCACCCAGACGGAAATCGTTTAGCTGGAGCCAACCGCGACGATGCTATCGTCTGGAACCTCCAAGGCGAAGAAGTACTCACGCTTGCCCGTGGCCCCAGACCCAATGATTATCAATTCGATGGTTGTGTTTGCTTCAGCCCGGATGGTCGGAAACTCGCAGCGAACCGCCATGACAATAACATCAGCGTTTGGAGCACGCTTCGAAACCCAGACAATTTGGCGCAGCAGAAACGCCGTCTGAGGATGGAAGAGCGGGCCCTCGAGTCCATCTCCAAGGCGATCGAAAAGTCGCCATTAGATCCTTGGTACCTTTCCGTTCGCGGAAGAATTACTGCGGGGGAACGAAGCAAAGCCGAAGTCCTCCAAGACTATCGCGAAGCAAAGAACTTAGTGTGTGGCGAACCGTGTCTTTTCTTGCAAGGAAACGCCTTCGTTGTAGCTCCATCGATCCCGTTTGACGAATTCGAAGGGCACACCATAGAGGCTTGGGTCAAGAGATGGAGCCAGTCGCCAGTCTCAAGCGAGTCTCCGATCGCGAGTCAGTTTCGTGGTCTGCAGTCTGAAAGCTATGCTGATCGACGCGAGGCACAAGTCCAAGCCAACTCGGGCATTCGACTTCCTTCACCAACCGTGGCTACGCCCGAGGCATGGACTCATATCGCGATTTGCAACGACGGGAAAGAAGAGCGTTACTTCGTCAACGGAACACTCCATTCGTCTCGCGAATTGAAGAACAACAACGAAGCGAAGAAGTCGAAAGGCCAGCTCTTTTACGTTGGCAGCTCAGCCTACAACAGCGCTTGGCTACCCAAAGGCGAAGGGCTGATTCGCTCGTTACGAGTGTCAAGCCAGGCTCTATACGACAGGGAGTTTACTCCACCGGAAAGTTTTGAGGGCAACGAGTCGTGCGAGTTACTCTTCGACTTCACCTCCAGTCAAGGGCTGGCCGAATCAACGATTCGAGATCAATCTGGCAAAGGTCGCGATGGTCTCCTTCGCGATGCATGGTGGCTTCCGAGTACAGAACAACTGCAGTGACGAACAGCTATGGACGATACATCTGGATCCGATCCCGTTGAAGCCTTGATGGCCCTGAGCCAGATGGACAACGATGCCGTACTGACAAACTTCTTTCAGCAGTATTCTGGTCGTCTCGAACGGATTGTACAACTGCGAATCCACCCAGCACTCAAAGGAAGGGTCGACCCTGCTGACATCGTCCAAGAGGTTTTCGTGCAGGCGACCCAAGGTCTGGACAAGTACTTGGAAACGCGACCAATGCCCGTCTTTCTTTGGCTGCGAAAGTTACTGCTACAGTGCATCAGCGAGACGCATCGTCGGAACCTAAACGCGCAGCGAAGAGACGTCCGACGCGAGAGCAAGCTGCAACAAGGACTGCCTGCAAATTCGGAATACCTCGCCCTGGAGCTCTCCTCTAGTCAACCAACGCCTTCCCGAATCGCCTCGCAAAAAGAATCGGAAGAGCAACTCACCAAGGCGCTCGAGTCCATGTCCGAGGCTGACCGCGAACTTCTCGCCCTCTGGCACTTCGAACAGCTATCTGGCTCGGAAGTCGCCACGGTGCTTGGTATTTCGCATGAAGCCGCCAAGAAGCGGCACATCCGTGCACTGGCGAAACTACGCACTTCCGTTGGCAGTATTTAAAAACCCTCGGATTCTGTGTCCCCGCGTCCTCCCCAATTGCCTATTAGACTCCGGCGAACAACCGCAACCGGAACTACGAATCGGCAGTCAACAAGGGGAACCAGCTTATGAGATCACGAACCCAGCGAATGGCACGCAGTACCATTCGACCACTTGTAGGGATTACGACGCTTTTCCTAACAACGCTGATCTTCCTGCCGACGCGAGGAGCGAATGCCCAGTTCGATATGGGAGGCATCCTCAAAGGCGCAAAGAGCCTCGGCAACTCAATCGGTAAAGGCTCCAGTGGCTCAGGGCTAAGTAGAGCCATGCCCGCCGTACAACCACCGAACTGGAGCGGTTCATCCGGTTTCAACCCTGGCAATGCCATTCGGAACTTCGGCGGCAGTTCAATGCCGGGCGGTATTACTCAGGGCATCATCAAGAACTTTGGCGGTAGCTCATCGGGTCCTAACATTCCCTTTAGCGGCTCAACATCTCCGAGCCTTCCGAAGATCGGCAGTGGAATAGTGAATCATGTAATAGGCAGTCCACCTGGCCCTGGTTACAGCCTGCCGGGCGGCCCATCGAGTGGCATTCCTGGTCAAATCGGCAATATCATCGGCAACGTGGTCCCCGGCATGCCGGGGCCAATCCCCATGCCCGGCTCTGGTTCAATACCGGGTTCGAGTTCCATACCAAACATATCCCCTGGTGTTGGGACTCCCGGAGGCAACATCATTGGAATTGGGAATAACAGTTCTGGTGGTTCAGCCGGTATTGGGATTGGAAACAACGGTCCTCAATTGAATCTTGGTGGTGGACCTGCGAACGTCTCAATCGACTCGCAAGGCGGAGTTGGCGTCGGAGTCGATTCAAAGCTCGGAGGAATCGGAGTCGGAGTCAACGGCGGCACGGGCCAGTCGTCGAACGGCAGCGGGATCGGCGCGAGCACAAAAGGCTCGGTCGGAATCGGCATTGGAGCCAATGGTGGCACAGGTGTAGGCGTTGGTTCCAATGGAGGAGTCGGCATTGGATTCGGAAATAACGGAGGAACAGGGATCGGCATTGGCGACACGGGCGGCGTTGGCCTCGGCATGGGTTCGAACGGAGGTACTGGTATTGGCGTCGGCACCGAAGGCGGCTTCGGCTTAGGCGAAGGCTACAACGGTGGCGTCGGCCTCGGCGTCGGTAGTCAAGGTGGATTCGGGCACGGGGTCGGTGTGAACGGCGGAGTTGGCATCGGCGAAGGTTATCAAGGCGGCTATGGGCAAGGAGTTGGCGTCAATGGAGGCGTTGGCCGAGGCGTCGGTATCAACGGCGGAATCGGCAAAGGCCTGGGAGTGAACGGCGGCTTCGGAGAGGGCGTCGGCATTAACGGCGGCATCGGGCAGGGTGCTGGCTTCAATGGTGGCGTCGGCAAAGGCCTAGGAGTCAATGGAGGCATGGGTCAAGGCATCGGCATTAACGGCGGTGTAGGCGAAGGAGTGGGAATCGACGGAGGAGTCGGTCAGGGTATGGGAATTAATGGCGGCTCGGGTCAAGGAGTTGGGATTAACGGCGGGTTCGGCAAAGGCATCGGAATCAATGGCGGCCAGGGAACCGGAATCGGAATCGATGGCGGCGTCGGTAAGGGTATCGGTATCAATGGCGGTACTGGAACTGGAATCGGCGTAAACGGTGGAACTGGAGTCGGCCTAGGAATCGATGGCGGCGAAGGTGTTGGGATCGGCGTCGATGGAGGTACGGGTTTAGGCATCGGCGAATCCGGTGGTCAGGGACTCGCTATTGGTGCTCAAGGTGGCAACGCACTCGCGATTGGCTCGACAGGGGGACAGGCGTTTGCTGCGGGCATCGACCAGGGAACTGGCATTGCCGCCGCCTCCCTGGGGCAGTCTGCCGGAGCAATTGGACTCTCTGGAGAAACGGCTGTTAACCTACAACCAGGTCCAACAGCGGGTCCGGTCGCAGGCACCGCGGCGTCAGGTGCTTCCAGCCCAACTCCCGCCACGGTTACTCCCAATGCATCCAGCAATTCGACTGCATCGACGATTCCGGCAAACACCTCCTCGACGGGGGCCAATCCGTCAAGCATCATGAGCGGTAGCCTGCTGAATGGATTCAAGAATCCTTTTCGAAAATAGCCGAGAAGAGCTGATGCTTGATGCCGTCAGTCTTCGATCGCCGACTTAGAAGAGATACCTCGAATTCGACTTTCAACCGCTCCAGTTCAGACTGCAGCCCACACGCACTACAAACTTCCCCAACTCCGAACCAATGGTAAACAACCTTATGTTTTCACCCGTTCGAAAAACGACGATACGACTCTCTCGCTTCACCGCACTTGGTTTGCTCACGCTTTGCTCTACTCCCATCGTCGCGCACGCGCAACTCGGCAGTCGACTTGGCGTGGGAGGACGTTTGGGTGGTGGTTCGTCTACGACGCGACGTATTGGCCCTCCACGCATGATGCCGAGCTTCCCGCCTACTCCCGGTCAGGTGATGCGTGCTACCGCGCCGACACCACCCTTCGGCCCTGGCCGAATGATGCCAAGCCCGATGATGCCGCCCTCGCCGTTCAGAACGATTACCCCATTAGCGCGACAATCGAGGCAGGCGGTCATCACGCCCTCGCCGAGAGTCGGTGTGGGTCGGCGTCCAACAACCAGTCCGGGCAGTATCGTGGGGCAGGCGGTCGTTGGAACGACTATCAACTCAGTCAATCAAACCATGGGGACTACGATTCCATCCGTGAGGCAGGGAAGTATCGCAACGGGACTGCAACCTGGTGTCGTTCAATCCTACCCATCGGGCATTCAGTCTACTTTCGTCCCGCAGGCCGATCCGTCAAACCCTGTAGTCGTCATGGGCTCAAGCTCCACATCGGCTCAAGTCGTCTCACCATCGAGGTCATCCATCATTGTGGCCGAGACTCCAGTTCGCGCGGCGGAGACCGTTGTCGCAGCACCACCACTTCCGAGCGCCGAAGAGTCTGAGGCGGCGAACGCAGAAGCGGCATTGGTCCAGATTATCAGCGCCGCCAAGAAAGACTTCCGCGAAGAGCAGTACCCCAGCACAATCAAGCGACTCGAAACCGCAGTCAAATTGGCACCGGAAAACTCTGACGTGTTGCAATTCCGAGGATTCGCCCACTTCGCAAACGGCGATTTCGAAGCCGCAGCGGCCGACGTTTACGATGCGTTGCTCCTGGGCAACACATGGAACTGGGAAGCCGTCTACGACCTGTATCAATCGAAAGACGTTTACCAGGGGCACCTCCGGACGCTCGAGGCCGTTCGTCGAGCCGCACCCAACTTGAGTCATCACTTTCTGCTGGGCTACCACTACTTAGTACTCAATCATTTGGATCGAGGCCAAAAAGAATTGGAGCAAGCCCTTAAATTCCAGCCCGACGAACCGCTGCTGACCCAGCTCATCACCGTTGTGAAAGAAATCCGCGCAAAGTAGTATTGCGAAATACCCTTTTACTAGACAACAAAAAACCCCGCGTGGAACGGATTGCGTTTCGCGCGGGGTTTGTTTATTTAGAAACAGCAGCCGATCAACAAATAAGCACCTGTACTCGGCAGACGAACTTTACTCTGCCTTGATCGCGGATTCGATGGCCGCGATGAGCTCTTTGTCATCAGGACCGGTTCCTGATCCAAATCGCGCGATGACCTTGCCGTCTTTGCCAATCAAGAACTTTTCGAAGTTCCAGCGGACGTCGCCCTTGCCCTTAGGCTTCGTTTCTTGGTCCGTCAGGTACTTGTACAAATCACAAGCCTCTTCCTTATTGACGTCGACCTTCTCAAACATGTCGAAACTCACACCGAATTCTTTGGAGCAGAACTCGGCGATGTCTTTGGCTGAGCCTGGCTCTTGTTTGCCGAATTGATTGCAAGGAAACCCTGCCACAACCAGTCCCTTGTCTTTGTACTCTTCATGCAACTTCTGCAAACCGCCGTATTGGGGCGTGTAACCGCAGCGGCTGGCCACGTTGACGGCCAACATGACCTTGCCCTTGTACTTACCCAAATCGACTTCATCGCCCTTCAGCGAATTCATTTTGAAACTGTACGCGGACACTTTTTCTGCCTTCTCTTTATTCTCTGCTGGGCTTGCAGCCTGGGACACAAGTCCACTTGTGATCGTTGCAATTACAAATACCAAACCAAGTACCGAAATCTTCATCATCTTTTACTTTCCGAAATGGGTGTGAATGCCGTGTAGCGGGAAAAAACCACCGCTCCGCCGCTTGTCGACGAAACTGCGATGTTTGCGTTAGTTGACGACCAGAGCGAATCAATAAAACCAAAATGCGTGAATCCCTTCCCCGTCGCTGGGGCTCACGCCCTCCCGGAATTCTTCGCTGAACTCAGAGAGACTGGGTGGTAGATTTACTACATCTCTTGTCCAAATCCAAACTCTGATTCGCCCTAAGTCGGCGGCCTACGTTCGTGACCAAAAGTCCCGAATACTGTAGACTCCAATCAAGTTAAGTACGTTTTGAGGCGGCTCGAATTTTAGACTCCCAATTAACCTAGAACCTTGACCGATATAAATCCAGTAGACAACTATTTGCATGGAAGCTGGGAAGCGCTTGGAAATGGTGCCCCGATGCTCGTCGCACTGGCTCAACTCTGCAGCGAGCGTTGGGTCAATCAATCCACGGTCCCGACTACCACAGCTACCGATTTGAGCTCCGAAGCTTGTGCGATTTTGTTCGCCGCTCGGCGACGCGGAACCATTGAAATCCGAGCCGTTAACTCAGCCTTCGATGCGGCTGCGAGACTTTTAGCGGTATACGTCGAGCTGACAGACGAGCAGACGGTGGCGTTCCGAGATCCGAGCGACCCATCGGTGACAGTCAGTTTCTTGGAGGGCTTTCGCCAGCTTTGCGATCGAGGCTTGATCTTGCACCACATTCATCGCGATTTTTCATTGACTCCCTACGCATTGACCCTAGCCGCAGAATTGGACGAAGCATCTTTGCGTGAATACCTAGAAAAAGCCACCGAATTCGGATTGCACGATTGATGACATGGCTCGGAAAATCTGTTGCCTTTGCGGTCATCGCGAGCCTATTTCTCGTCGCTTGGTTTGGCCATCAACGTCAACAACAACTCGCCAGGGAATCGCAAGTCGATTTCCAAAGTGTTGCTGAGTTGAACAATTCGAAAGGCGCGGAGGCGGAGGCGAGCTCGTCGAGTGTGTCGAATCCGTTTGGCTTGAGTGCCGATTCAGACCTCGACTCCGTCTTGTCCGTCGCACTTGATCTCTTGCAGGAAATCGATTCGAACGTTCTTGACTATCGAGCAACGCTAATCAGCCGAGAGCGGGTTGGCGGAGTTCTCAAAGAAGAAGCCAGAATGCGGGTCAAGGTTCGGCAGCCAACGCCGAAGGCCGGTTTGTCGGTGTACCTAAAATTCCTAGCTCCAACGTCTACCGCTGGGCGTGAGATCATCTGGGTGGAAGATCAGAACGAAGGTCGGATCGTCGCTCACGAAGCCGGGCTTCGACGGATGATCGGGACACTGGAATTGGATCCCCACGGCCGCCTCGCGATGCTAGGCCAGAAGTACCCCATCTGTGATATTGGCATTGCCAATTTGGCTCAAAAATTGATCGAAAAGGGAGAGAGCGAGAAGGAAATTGGGCAAGCAATAATTCATATCGTCGAAGACCAAGAAGTCGATGGCAAGGTTTGCGACATGATCGAGGTTGTGAATCCGACCGACAACGGGAAATCCGAGTTCCATATCGCCCGAGTTTACCTCGATCGCAAATTGCGGATTCCAGTCAAGTATGCCGCTTACCTTTGGCCCGATTCACCCGACAATCCTCCGGTCTTGGAAGAGGAATACACCTACGTTGACCTGGAGCTCAATGTCGGCTTGACTGACAAAGATTTCGATCGCAAAAACAGCGACTACGATTTCCCCTGACTCGCGGGGGCCAACGACGGCTTCGTTTTCTGCCGCCAGTGCTTCGGAACGCTTCCCCGGGCCAAGATGCGGCCGCGGCCTGGTTTCCCGGCGATTGTTTTGAAATATGAGACGCCAAATAGCCGAGGTGATTGCGGCGGCTCGCACGTCAAACTCTGTACTTTCCATGGACTTCACGAATGATTGAACTTGCGCAAGAGTCGCTGAACAACGGGCTGGACGCGGAAACCCTCGCCGCCGGCAATGCTGTTGCACAGCAGTTTGCCACGAGCGATTGGCTCGGACCACTTGCACCCATTGCACTCTCTCCGTTCTTCGGCTTAGCAGCGTTGTCCGGAACAGCGACCTACGGCCCGGAGTGGCTTCAGGAACGCAGCTCGCTTTTCGGGGACGGAAGTCCACTGAACAATCCCGTTCTTTTCTGGACGATGGCGACACTAGCGATCCTGACCAGTCTCCCTCGCTTCACGAAAGTCAGTAAACCCATTGCGTTGCTCGCGGAGAACTTAGAGAGTTACTCAGCAGTCATTATTCTGGTCGCGGTTCGTTTTATGGGCACCGCCAGCGGTACTGAGGTCGCGAGCGATCCGATGGTGCTAGGGCAGCCAGTCATGCTCACAGCCGGTATTACATCTCTACCGCTCGACATCGCGTTGGCCATTTTCGCGGCTTTGAATGTTCTCGTAATCAACTTAGTCAAGTTGTTCTTTGAGTTTATGGTTTGGCTGATCCCGATCCCGGCCATCGACGCCATCGTAGAAGCAACGAACAAGTCCGTTTGTGCTGCGTTGATGGGCGTTTACTTGTACAGCCCATTGATCGCGACCGTCTTGAACCTGGCGATCCTTGGGTTCAGCTTGCTTGTTTCAGGATGGTGCTATCGACGTTTGTGTTTCTACCGAGAAGTCGCTGGCGGCCCCATTTTGGCGTGGCTCATGCCGTCTTGGTTCCGGCAGCAAGGCGATACGTTCCGAGCGTTCAGCCCAGAACGAATCGCAGGGCTACCAAGCTACACACCTCTGCGGCTTACGCAGCAGCCAGGCACGCTTGAGATTCGAGGGCGCTGGCTGTGGAAGTCTTGCTCAAAGACGCTGACCAACTGCAGCGTGGAACAGAAAAGTGGCCTCGTTGTGGAGGAGCTTGTCCTGAGTTCCGACCAGGGGGACTTTGTCTTCAAACATCGCAAATGGATTTCCGGGGACGAGCTTGCTACTTCGGGGGAGGTTGCCCGCCAGCCAGCGGTTACCTGAATCTTATTGGCTCCTGGCGGTGGAGTTCGACTCTTAGCCGCCGCTCCCTCCTGCAATTGCAGAATACGTCCAGGTTTCAGGGGGATGCAAGAAATGCGACGTGCGCGGTGTCTCTCCAAAGAAAACGGCCGCTAACGCTCGAACCGGTAATTCCTTCTTCGCCTTCCCTACGCAATCGTTATTTCCGGCACTTTTTTGATGTGTCTAATTGGCAAATCGCAGGTTTGGCTCAATTCAAGCCGCCCGAGTCTTTCATTTTGCACGCAGCGTGCGAATAATCAGATTCGTTGGACAAAACCAATGCGGTATTCCGCCATGTTTTTTTCCGCTTGGGCGACGAACTTGGATGGCTCGGACTGTACTGTCTACTGACCGCGTTGCAACTATGTGGTTCGCTCCGGAGGTTCGCCACTTAACGCTCATCTGAAAATGCAGAGCTTGGATCAGTCGGGACAACCGAGCCACTACAACAGAAACACGTTGCGAATGAACAGCTATTTGAATCAATGGAATCGAATCGTGACCCGCATGGAGTTTCAACCGCGCGGACGGTCCCTCTTGCTTTTCATCGCCCTCGCCGTCGTGCTCTGCGGTGTATCTCATGCACAGCAGTACGATGACACAGCGCAACAACCTCCCGCAACTCTGCCAAACACAAATGCTCAGCAACTCCCGAGCACATCCCCGATGCCGGGTGGAGAGATTCGTTCTGCAAAGCGAATCGATCTCAACGGTTCCAAACCCAAGAGAACCATTCGGGGCAATACATATGTTGCGTTAGCCAGCGGTTTAGAAAGAATTTTCGATGGCAGCGACCCTGCCTCTCTCGCTGAACTTAAATTGCTCGAGACGCAGCAGTCACGAGTGGCCAAGCAAATAGAGGCTGTCACGGTCAACGTGCAACAAGGCGCCGCACAGGGCAGCGGAGTCATCATCACGGAAAATGGTTACGTACTCACAGCGGCTCACGTCGCCGGTGGTGCCGGACGCGAAGCAACCTTGATTATGTCGGACGGGCGACGGGTGCGTGCGAGAACCCTCGGGCTGAACAAGTACAAAGACGCCGGGCTCATGAAGATTGAACCGGGGCAATCAGAGAAATGGCCCTATGCGACCCTCGCCGAAAGCGGTTCGATGAGTGTTGGCCAATGGGCGGTCGCGGTTGGTCACCCCGGTGGATGGAATCGAGAGCGTGGTTCCGTGATCCGAGTCGGGAGAATCTTGAAAATCAAGGCAGACGCTAAATCGGGAACGCCGAACACGATTTTCACCGATTGTGCTTTGATCGGCGGCGATAGCGGTGGTCCATTATTCACCATCAAAGGTGAGTTGATTGGCATCCACTCTCGAATCGGTACGAAGGTCGAAGAGAACATGCATGTGCCGATCGATGTCTTTGACGAAAGCTGGAACCGGATGGTGAAAAGCGAGGTCTGGGGAGTACTGCCGGGCTACGCTCCTTGGTTGGGTGTGCGAGGTTCGAGCAACAATGATCGTCCCGTAATCGAAGCCGTAACACGCGGCGGCCCAGCTCACAAAGCAGGCTTGGAAGCCGGAGACTTGATCGTTGCTTTTGACGGAACGCGGATCACAACTTTCGCCGAACTGAAGATGGGCGTCGAAGCTCGAATGCCTGGAGACACAGTTCTTCTCAACATCCAACGCGACGGTGAATCATTGCGAATCCCAGTCGTCATTGGACATATGGACTATTCGCAACAGTAGCAGGCAGTCGTTGCCGTCGAAAACAACAACTGTTTCGATTGCAACATCTAGAGGAATTGGATTCGCTGGCGAAGTTGCCAACTCGCAGCTCTAGCACCAGAAGCGGTCAAATTTCGATTACAATGGAGTCTCGTTGACCAAGGAGTGGTGAGTAAGGACGCTACCACGATCCACAATCAGCTACGCGTAATATCGTGGAAGTGCATCGTGAATAACAATCTGAAAATCTTTGTTTTCGCCGGCTTGTTCATCCTTTCGGGCATTCTGGGTTCGGCGACTGCCATGTGGCTTCGACTGCCGTCCCAATCTGTTGCCGCTGGAGAGATTCCCGAACAGCCACCAGGGAAACTCGTTCAAGAATCACGCAGCAGCTACCGACCGGACTACCGCGGATCTTCACTCGGCCGCTCTGGCTTCAATCGTTCTCTATACAACCGTCGAACAAGCCCGCGTGTCTTGACAGCGATGTCCGAATCAACGGATCAAAGCTGGAAAGCTTCGGTTCGTGTGCTTGCAGAGAATGAGCAAGTCGCACTTGGCATGATCGTAGATTCGGCTGGTTGGATCATTACCAAAGCAAGCCAACTTCCGAGCGACAAGAAACTAAAGTGTCGCCTCTTCGACTATCGAGAATTAGCTGCGGAACGAATCGCAACGATCCAAGATCTGGACATTGCACTTCTCCGCATCCCAGCCAGCGAGCTACCCACTGCACAATGGTCGACTGCCATTCCTACACGTGGGAGTTTTGTGGCAACCATCGATGTCAAAGCGACTCCGGCATCATTGGGAGTCGTAAGTACCGGCGTTCAGCGTGTTCCGGAGAAACGCTCGGTCCTTGGAGTCACGCTTACAAATTCGTCTGAAGGCGCGACGGTGACTCACGTGCTGCTGGGCACCGGAGCCTATGACGCCGGTTTTCGCATTGGCGACAACATTTTTGAAGTCAACGATGTCCCTGTGCAAACTCTAGGTGAATTCAAGCGAGTCATTCGATCCGCCAAAGGCGGTGACTCCGTTAACGTTCGCATGACGAGAGGTGAGTCGGAGCTTGCAATCTCGGCCAAGCTCATGGATCTGTCCGAAGAACTTTTGGATGATACGGAAATGGAAGTCAATGGACGCGTTAGTGCGCGGGCAACCGGTTTCAATCGTGTCTTCCTACATGACACAGTCCTCGAGCCAAACCAATGCGGCGGTCCACTGATCAATTTGGATGGTCAAGTCGTCGGGCTCAACATTGCGCGAGCGGGCCGCGTTACCTCTTACGCTATCCCTGGCGATGTGATCCAACCTGCGGTTCGCGGCCTGATTGAAGAAGCCAAATTGGTTTCGAAAAGGACTGGCGATTCGAGTTCGTCGCGAGCGAGCAAAGTCCGCTAGGCCCTATAGGGGCGTAGTTTAAACGCTTCTGAAACTTGCTTCGTCTGCCCTGAAGCTGGCTTGATCGACCGAACTCTGATCTAGTTTGCAGATGTTGCTTGCAACCTTCTTTTCCAAACACAGATTGGCTATACGCGATGCGTGAAAACCAAATGGTTCGTCTACTTTTCCTGCTGGTTTTCGCATTCAGCCAAATCGGCGGATTTGGGCAGTTGCGAACGTTCGCTGCCGATCCAACTTTAGTCGACCTCGACGATCAAGCGCATCGACAAATCATCGTGGATCGGGAATCTGGTCAGTATTTGGGCCATCCAACGACTTGTCTACTCGAGGACGGAAAGACGATGCTTTGCGTCTATCCGAAAGGGCATGGAAAGGGTTCGATCGTTTACAAGCGAAGCGAAGACGGAGGATTGACCTGGAGCGATCGTCTGGCAACTCCAGAGAATTGGAACACGTCGCGTGAGGTGCCAACGCTTCACCGAGTCGTTGATTCAAGCGGCAAGAAACGCATCATCATGTGGTCAGGACTTCATCCGGCTCGGCTGGCTGTCAGTGAAGATGATGGCCAGAATTGGAGCGACTTGAAAATTGCCGGCGATTGGGGCGGTATCGTTGTGATGGGATGCCTAGTTCCGTTGAACACGGGGGATGGTCATTACTTAGCGATGTTCCATGATGACGGTCGCTATTTCAAAAAGGGTGGTAAGGCGAGTGGCACTTTCACGCTTTACCAAACCAGATCAACGGATGGTGGCCTTACTTGGGAGTTCCCTGAATCCGTCTACTCGTCCTCGGAAGTCCATCTTTGTGAACCCGGATGCATCCGTTCGCCCGATGGTAAAACGCTTGCCGTACTCTTGCGAGAAAACGCGAGAAGAAAAAATTCGCACATCATCTTTAGCCGCGACGAAGGCAAAACGTGGAGCGTCCCCAAACCTCTACCACTGAGCTTAACCGGTGATCGGCATACTGCTGTTTACGCTCCCGATGGTCGGCTCTTCATCAGTTACCGCTGCCGATCTCCCAAGCAGAGTGCGAAGGATCGACCTTTCGAGACGGACTGGGTTGGCTGGGTCGGTACCTGGCAAGATCTAGTTGACGGCAACTCAGGGCAATACTTTGTTCGACTCAAGGACAACACGCGCGGCTACGACACAGCCTACCCAGGCGTCGAACTGCTGCCGGATGGCACGATTGTCACCACGACGTATGGACACTGGGACGAGGGCGAAGAACCCTACATTCTCAGTGTCAGGCTTAAGCTATCGGAGCTTGACCACATGCACGCCAACTAAGAGCTTCAGGCTAGCATGCTCGCACCGAACTCCCGACGCCTGAGCACAGTGGACGCCCCCTAACGCTCAGCCAGCTTGGGCTGACGCGATTCGTGTTTTCTGTGCGAGAAGTGAGATCAAGAAACACGCAGGCTCAAGAAACACGCCGTCGTCGTGCTTCGCGATTTTGTATCTCTATTGCGCAATCATTCCCGCGCCACCGCCTTCGGTACTTGGAGGTGGTTCGATTGCCGTGGGTTCTTCGCGATTCATGTTTCTGATTACTGCGAAGCCAATCAGGCCCACGACCAGGGCAATAACAATGATGTCTCGAACACTGATCTGACGTTTCGGAGCTTCAGCGCTCGGTTCCTCTGCAGACATGCGAATCCTCCTAGAGAGCTAGTCAAATGTAGAATTTGGCTAGTGTATTCACTTCCGCGTCTCCGGCGAGTCCCCATGCTCGCCGGATGGGCAGCCGGATGGGCAGCTTGCCTGAAGCAACGCTTCGCGACATCGAGCGGAGCAAGCTCTTCGAGGAACCTAAGTCGTCACAGCTTCCGCCATTTTCCGCACGCGTTTTAAGATCTCTGGGCCGATCTTAGGAAGAGGTAAAACGGCATCGACGGCGCCCAATTCGAACGCTTCACGCGGCATGCCGTAAACGACGCTCGTGGATTCGTCCTGAGCAATGGTTTCAGCACCAGCGTTTTTCATGTTCAGCAAACCGGCGGCTCCATCGTTTCCCATCCCAGTCAAAACAGCTCCGACTGCATTGGAGCCCACGTACTTGGCGACCGAGTTGAAGAGCACATCCACTGAAGGCTTGAACTGATTCACTGGCGGAGAATCGTCGATCTTCACCAGGTATCGAGCTCCATTGCGCCGGACGCTCATGTGCTTACTGCCAGGAGCCAACAGAATGTGGCCGGGCAGAATGGGGTTATTGTCTTTTGCCTCGTGAACTCGCATTTGGCAAATTTCGTCAAGTCGCTTCGCAAAACGCCCAGTAAAACCAGCCGGCATATGGACGACGATGACTGTTCCAGGCGCGTTTGCGGGGAACGTGGGCAAAATCTGAGCAAGTGCTTGAGTGCCTCCTGTGGAAGCTCCAATCGCGACCATCTTGTGAGTACTGGTGATCAGAGCTTCTTGAGTCGTTTCCGTGTCCGCCGAGGCCGCTACCGGTGGTGCAATCCGACGGACGGTTGCCCTTGAGGCGATCCGCACCTTATCCACAATCTCACTTCCGATCTCCGCCATTCCATCGGAAACATCAATCCGCGGCTTCGTGACAAAGTCCACGGCGCCGAATTCAAGAGCTTTCAACGTTGTATCGCAGCCCTTCTCTGTGAGCGACGAAACCATGACGACTGGCATAGGTCGCGAACGCATCAGCTTTCCAAGAAACGTCAATCCATCCATCCGCGGCATCTCGACGTCCAAAGTCAGAACGTCTGGTTCATGTTCGAGAATCTTCTCTCGCGCTTTATACGGATCGCTGGCCACATCGACGACTTCGATGTCTGGCTGTGCGGAGAGAAGCTCGGTGATCATCTGACGCATCAGCGCAGAGTCATCAATCACAAGTACTCTGATTTTGGACATGTTTCCCCACCCTTAAACAAATGAGAGAGTCGATGAATTAGAAAAGTGTGATGTCAGAGACGGGTTCGGCTGCCTTGATTTCATTAACCACAGCGACCTCTTGATCCGCGCTGATTGCATCAGCCTGCTCAAGCAGCTTGACGCGCACCTTCCCAGTGTGTGGTTCAAAAATGACTTGGATTCCTCGATCACTTCCGAGGTACTCGGCAGTAATTGGGATCTTTTCCGTTTCCAAAAACTCGCGAATGAACTTCTCGTTCCGCGCTCCGACACCGTTGGGATCACCTTCATCAAGAACCCTTCCAGCCCCGAAGACTTTTGCCTGGAGTCTTCGACGCCCGCCGCCTAGCTTCATGATCTCATTGATCAAAAGCTCCATCGCATGAATTCCAATACTCGCCGCATTTCGCGACATTGGGTTTCCATCTGCCAGAGCAAAGTGATTCATGCCACCGATCCGGAGCTTGCGGTCCCAAAGACAAACGGCAACGCAAGATCCTAGAACAGTGCTGACTTCCGCAGGCTTGCTGCTGGCAAAAATGTCACCAACTACGATTCGTTTTCGCTTACGAACGGCTTTCGGTGGTGTGCCCACGCTTGCTGTTGTCGCTTGGCCAGATGTTAGCCGCGGTTTTAATCCGCCTTCTCCACTCGCTGCCTTCGATCCACCTTGCGGTAGCTTGGACATATACTTCAGCGGCGCTTCAACCGAACTACCGGCATGCCGGTAGACTGTCTTACCGACTCTCGTGTAGACATTGGCAATACTGGAAAGGCTCTCGGAATGGCCAATGAACAAAGAGCCATCCGGCTTGAGATACTTAGACATCCGCGTCATCAGAGTCTTCTGTGTTTCATCATCAAAGTAGATGAGCACATTTCGGCAGAAAATTATGTCGAACTGCGTGCGGATTGGCCAAACATCTCCCAATAAGTTGACTTGTCGAAACGCGACAAGCTCGGCTACTTTTGGTTGCATTCGAACCAATTGTTCCTCGGTGTTGCCCGAGTCGACGAAGTGCTTCTGAACGATATCTCGCGGGAGTTCGTCAAGCGCTTCGAGCGGATATTCCGCCTGCTCCGCCTTGGCCAAGACCTTGGTGTCGATATCAGAGGCGAGAATTCGAATATCCCAACCACGTTGTCGTGAAAATGCGTCGTGGGTGCTTATCGCCAACGAATAGGGTTCTTCCCCCGTCGATGCGGCGGCACACCAAATGCGAAGCTTCTTCTCGCGTTTTCCTTGCTGGGCTTCGTCGATGATCTGAGGAAAAACGACTTCATTCAAATAGTCGAAGTGATGCTGCTCACGGAAAAAGTGAGTTTTGTTCGTGGTGATGCGATTGATCATCTCCTGCATCTCGCCACCAACGCGTTTGCTTGTTAGCAGTTCGAAGTAGTCAGAAAATGAGGCGATGTTAAGCGCTCGCAGCCTGCTCTTGAGGCGGGATTGAACAAAGTCGAGCTTGTTCTCGGCGATTGAAATCCCCGTCTCCTTCAGGATCAGTTCGCGAAAAAGCTTGAACTGGGGAGTCGTCAACTGCGCTGAGTTTGCGGCGATTGGGCTAGTCAATAAAGTTGGCATCGCTCGACTTAAAAGGAGGGAATTATTGCACGGAGTCGTCTTCAGAGTGCCTGAGACGGACACTCGCACCGTTCTTTTGCGATTCAATTCGATGAAAGAACATCAGACGACTGCCCTCTTCTTGAAAGGGCGGGTGGGATGCGCTTCCATAGCTGGCATCCCACCCAATCAATGGAACAAATCGATGGAACAAATCGACTTGGATTTGATTTAGAATTCCATGAACTCGTCAACTTCCTCATTTCCAGGCTTCTTGCTCGCCTTTTGCGGAGAAGATGCAGCTGGAGTCGGTCGTGCTGTCGTTCGTCGACCCGAATCTCCGTTTCCAAGCTCGAAAGCGGACACCATCTCTTCGAGGTTCTGGGCATGGTTCAGTACCGAACCTGAAGTGCCGGCAAGCTCCTCAGTCTGACTAGCGTTGGCCTGAGTTACGTGGTCCATCTGAGTTACCGCCTTGGTAACTTGCTCAATACCAGACAGTTGCTCTTGCGAGGCTGCCGCGATCTCGGAAACGATGTCCGTAACGCGTTTCACCGAATCCACAATTTCACCGAGCGTTTCACCGGACCTATTGACCAGTTCAGTTCCTTTTTCGACCTTGCTATTCGAATCGTTGATGAGCGTCTTGATTTCCTTCGCAGAGGAAGCACTGCGTTGTGCCAGATTACGCACTTCCGATGCTACCACGGCGAAACCTCGGCCTTGTTCGCCAGCCCGAGCGGCCTCTACAGCTGCATTCAATGCAAGCAGATTCGTTTGGAAAGCGATTTCGTCAATCGTGGTGATAATGTCCGAGATCTTCTTCGACGAGTCATTGATTTCACGCATCGCTTGGACTGCGTCACCAACAACGTTTCCACCTTCCGAGGCGACGTCACGTGAACCGTTCGCCAAGGCACGAGCTTCTTGGGCGCTTTCACTATTCTGCTTGACGGTCGACATAATTTCTTCAAGACTGGCAGCCGTCTCTTCAAGTCGAGCTGCTTGTTGCTGAGCTCCCTTGGAGATTTCTTCGGATGCGCTGGACATCTCAGTCGAGGCGGTCGCGACAGTCGAAGAGACTTCTTGAACTTCCGTCAACGCTTGGCAGACCGACTGAGTTGCCTCGCCAATCGCCTTCGCTACATTGCCAATCGCGTCGTCTCCAAGGTCAGGAATCTCGACTGCAAAGTTGCCGTCGTTTACCTTTTGCATCACTTCTTGGATGATGTCCACCTTGCGGCCAGTTTCTTCGGCTTCCAAACGCTCTTGCTCGGCCTTTTCCTTGATCTGCTTCTCCATCGCAAGTCTCTCGGTGATGACTTCCCAAGTCACCATTGAGCCGAGTCGATTCTTATTCTCGTCGTAGACGGATTTGACTTCCAAATCCAGCGTCTCAGGTCCGACGGGAATTTTCGTAGTCAGTGGAAGATTGCTGGGGTCTGATAGGATCCCACGTTGGTGTGCGGGATTCTTGTGGAACACGTCGATCGACTGCCCGATCATCTCATCGGCTCGGATAGGCAGATACTGCTCTAGTTTCTTCAGCGTGGTGTGCGCTGCTGGGTTCATAAAGCGAATGATGTTCTCACCGTCCGCGAACACAATCGCAGACGCTTGCTGGACGATAGCCATAATCTGGCTCGTTTCGACCTCAGCTCGCTTACGCGCTGTTACATCCGTCGCATACTTTACAACTTTTGTAACCTGGCCGCCTTCATCTGTGATCGGATTGTACGAGGCCTCGATCCACAGCTCCGAACCATCTTTGCATAAGCGACAAAATTCGCCGGATGACGCGTGGCCGCGACGCAAGGAGTCCCAAAGTTGGGCATATTCGGTCGACTCGGCGTGTTCCGCTGTGACGAAGATGCGGTGATGCTGGCCTTGAATCTCGTCGATTTTGTAGCCGGTTGAGCTCAAGAAGTTCTCATTGGCTGTCAGAATCGTGCCATCTGGCTCAAACTCAATGACCGCTTGTGACTTGGAGACTGAAGCTCGCTCGCTTCGCAGCTCAGCCAGCTCAGTTCGAGAGTTCTGAAACTCGCCAAACAGGGTCTTGAGTCCTGTTGCGATGTTTCCGACTGTCCCCTCGGCGTGGACATCGATCTCGCCAGAGTACTCTCCCTCAGTTGCCCGATCGACGACTTGCGACAATTCTTCCAATTGCTGCAACGCGCCGTCAGCCGTTTCCAGCTGACGGTTCTTGTTTCGGTTTGATCCGATCATGTCAAAGAGCTTGTCTAAAGTAGGCATTTTCGTCTCCGAAGAATTTGTCTTTTATGTGTAGATTTGAGAATCGGCCGGAACAGCCCTTTTTGGGTCCGTTCCCCTGAACTTAGTTCGTCGTCACAGTTGTAGTTTCGTAGTCGTCATTCGTGATTCGGCTTCCATCGCGCGGCATCGAGCTCGGGCGATATTGCGAAGGCTGGTTTACTAGCGACTCGCCCCCGAGGGGCAAGCCGCTAAAGTAGGGCGATGACAATCCGGCACAGTCTTCGATCAGTTGATCAATAGTGCTAAACAGACAAGAGGCCCGTCCATCTAATCCGGTTAGATCAGTGAACCAACTGCGTTGTCTCGTCTCAAAATTGTCCATCGTAGCTCCGGCGGTAGCATGCGAGCGAACACCTTCGCTCGCATCCAATGCTTGGTAGAATACACTCAGAAGATAGTACCAGTGGAATCCCTAGAATTCCATAAACTCGTTGCTTGATGCAGCCTGGGTTGCGGAGGCTGCAACTGGAGCAGCAACAGCTGGAACCCGAGCGGGTGCTGGGTTCCTCGGCTGCGGAGACGCAAGCTGTTGGGCTGAATCACCAAGCCGGAATTTACTGACCATGGCTTCCAAGCTCTGTACGTGACTTAAGACCGAAGAAGAGGTTCCTGCTAGTTCCTCTGTCTGACTAGCGTTTGCCTGGGTCACTTGGTCCATTTGAGTAACCGCCTTGGTGACTTGCTCGATTCCCGTCATCTGCTCTTGAGAAGCGGCCGCAATCTCGGCAACGATGTCCGTGACTCGCTTCACTGAATCGACGATCTCCCCCAGTGTTTCACCAGATCGATTGACCAGCTCAGTTCCCTTTTCAACCTTGCTGTTCGAATTGTTGATGAGGCTCTTGATTTCCTTAGCGGAAGACGCACTTCGCTGAGCCAGATTTCGAACCTCGGCTGCCACAACTGCGAAGCCGCGGCCCTGTTCACCGGCTCGTGCGGCTTCGACGGCAGCGTTCAATGCCAGCAAGTTGGTCTGGAAAGCAATTTCATCAATGGTAGTGATAATGTCTGCGATTTGCTTCGAAGATTCGTTGATCTCACGCATCGCTGTCACTGCATCACCAACAACTTCGCCACCGGCAGTCGCTACGTCGCGAGAGCCGTTCGCCAAAGCCCTTGCTTCCTGTGCGTTGTCTGCATTTTGCTTCACCGTAGTGGTGATTTCCTCAAGGCTTGCCGCGGTTTCTTCCAAACGAGCCGCCTGCTGCTGTGCTCCCTTGGATATCTCTTCTGCGGCACTAGACGTTTCGTTGGACGCGACGGCAACCGTACCCGCAACTTCACGAACTTCGGTAAGTGCCGTTCGGACGCTTCCAACCGCTCGGGCCAGTTCGGAAGAAACTCTTCCAATCGCATCATCGCCGAGATCGGGGAATTCGATGTCGAAAGTACCCTCGGCTACTGAATTCACGAGTTCGAGAACGAGTGAGACTTTACGATCCGTCTCAGCGGATATTTCACGTTCGTGCTCAGCACGCGCCGCGATCTGCTCATCAGCTTCTCGCTTCGCTGCAAAGAACTGCCGAAGTCCGTCTGCCAAATTTCCAATCGCATCTTCTCCGTAGACAGAGATTTCAGCGTCCGCTTCTCCAGCTCCAAAGCGGCTCACCGCGTCGAGAATAACTTCGACTTTCTTGCGGTTTTCCTCTGCCACTTCCAAGTCTTGCTTCTGCTTCTCAGCGATCTGCTTCTGCATCTCTTTGGTAGCGGTGATGTCTGAAGCGAATTTGACAACCTTGTATGGCTGACCGTTTGGATCGAAAATCGGATTGTAGGAAGCTTGAATCCAAATCTCCCGTCCTCCCTTTCCATACCGTCGGTACTCATCAGTCTTGAATTCGCCCCGCCCGAGGTCGTTCCAGAATTGGGCGTATTCAGTCGAAGCGACGTACTCGGAATCGCAGAAAATCCGGTGGTGCTTGCCCTGAATTTCATCGAGCGTATAGCCGACGGCGTTCAAGAAATTAGTGTTGGCAGTTCGAATCGTGCCATCCAACTCGAATTCGATAACCGCTTGTGCCTTGCCAATCGCCTGGAGCTGGCCTTCGTAGTCTGCGGCTTTGTTTTTTCCTTCAGTGATTTCAGTTGCAAATTTGACAACTTTGTACACCGAACCGCTGGGATCGTAGATCGGGTTGTAGGTTGCCTGAATCCAGATTTCACTGCCATCCTTTGTAAATCTCTGGAACTCGCCTCCTTTGAACTCACCTAGCCCTAGTTCTTCCCAAAACCGCTTGTACTCATGCGAATTGGCGTACTCAGAATCTACGAACTTGGAGTGATGGCTACCCTTGATTTCCGAAAGGCTATAACCCGTCACAGCGAGAAAATTCTCGTTGGCTGTTCGGATCGTTCCATCAAGTTCAAACTCAATAACGGCTTGCGACTTGCTGATTGCACAGATCTGCCCGCCGAAATCGGCGATTGCCATCTTGGTGGAAGTTACATCCGACGCATACTTTACGACTTTGTAGGCGTTGCCCTTTGCATCAAACAGAGGGTTGTAAGATGCCTGAATCCAAATGGCTGCCCCATCCTTGCGGACTCGCTCGAACTCGCCAGCCTTGAAATCGCCAGCTCGCAGCTCGCTCCAGAAAGTCCGATATTCATCGGAGTTAGCAATTGTTTCCGGAACGAACATTCGGTGATGCTGACCTTGGATCTCTTCCAAGGAATATCCAAGGCCATTCAAGAAGTTGTCGTTGGCGGTGAGGATGTTTCCATCAAGATCGAACTCAATAACGGCTTGCGAGCGACTGATCGCATTCACTTGAGCTTCAAACTCGGCCAGCTTGCCAGCACTCCGACTCGACCGCTTCGCGGGGGCCTTGGATGCAGAACGAGTCTTGGACGACGGACGTTTGGCAGTCGTCTTGCTGGTGGTCTTTTTGGTTGTCGAGCGTTTTGCTGTCGCACTCTTTGATGCAGTTGTTCTCTTGGTCATAGTTTCTCTCCGCATATCCGTTGAAGGTTGTTGTTACTTGGCTAAAGTCCGCTTCAATGCGCTGGCGAGTGAGTCCACTTGGACTCAGTTGAGCTGCCAGCTTCCAATCCAACGGTCTTTGCGAGGTTCTCTTTGAATACTCTTACTGACAATTAGCTGACTCGAGAAAACTCGCTTTTCAGGTCACTCATGTTCAGCATTTTGAGCGAAGCACCTAGATTGGATCTAGGCGCCGGTCTGCATGGAAACAGCTTCCAGGTCGACAAGCTCATCCATGTTGAGCAACGTGATCAGTCGGTCACCCGACTTTGCAATCCCGTCCATGAACCGCGTATCTGCTTCAGCTCCCAGATCCGGGGCAGCTTCAATGTTGTCGTCTGAGACATTCAGAACGTCGCTGACTGCATCCACAACCAGTCCCATCACCTTGCTACCGATCGTAACAACGATGATGACGGTGAACTGGTTGTACTCCGCCTCGGGCATCTCGAACTTCGCTCGCAAGTCCACGATAGGAACGACCGTACCACGCAAATTCATGACGCCACGAATGTACGCAGGAACATTAGGAATCGGGGTAATTCGAGAAATCCCCTTAATCTCCTGCACTCGCAAAATCTGAATCCCAAACTCCTCACCTTTCAGCGTGAAGGTGAGAAATTGACTTCCGTCAGTCGTCAAGTCTTGATCGTGAGTTGCGTCTTGGACTTCGGACATAATCTGCTCCTGTTTATGAATTTCCATTGCTGGTTCTGTTTGGCTAAGTCACGAGATGCGACTTAATATCCGTTTTCACAGTCAACTGCTTCAAGCCGACGATGTCGACAATCAAGGCAACTCGGCCGTCGCCTAGGATCGTGGCGCCGGCGATGCCCGGAACCTTTCGGAAGTTGGATTCAAGGTTCTTGATAACCGCTTGCTGTTGCCCCAAAAGGTCGTCTACAAGCAGTGCGAACTTCGTATCGTGGTTTTCGACAATCACTAAAAGTCCGTCACTCGGATCCGTGACCGCGGACTCAGCTCTTAGGATGGAGTGCAAGCGGATTATCGGGACGACTTCGCCGCGGACTTGCACTACTTCCATATCGTTCGCGAGTCGCTTTACTTCGTCCTTACGAGGACGGAACGATTCGACAACCGATAGCAGTGGAACGACGTAGACCTCTGAACCAAGACTGACCAAGAGTCCATCAAGAATGGCGAGCGTCAGAGGTAAACGGACGGTGACTGTGGTTCCCACACCGGGCTCCGACATCAACGTCACGCTGCCCTTCAGTTCTTCAATGTTCCTGCGCACGACGTCCATACCGACGCCGCGACCAGAGACGTCCGTCACCTGCTCTGCGGTGGAGAGGCCTGCGTGGAATACGAGATCACAGATTTCCGCGTTCGTAAGCTTGTCTTCTTGGCCAATGATCCCGCGCTCGACCGCCTTGCTTCGAATCCGCTTTAAATCGAAACCCTTCCCATCGTCCTTCAATTCGATGTAGATGTTTCCACCCTGATGGTAGGCGCTCGCTGTAATTCGTCCTTCAGGCGACTTGCCAGCTGCGACACGTTCTTCCGGCGATTCAATTCCATGGTCAACGGAGTTGCGAATCATGTGGATAAGCGGATCACCGATCTGATCGACGACCGTTTTATCCAGCTCGGTTTCTTCGCCAGAGGTTTCGAAGATAATTTGCTTGCCAAGCTTGTTGCTCAGGTCACGGACGATTCGTGTGATTTTCTGGAACGTCGCTGCGACAGGAACCATCCTCAGCGACAGACTCTGCTCTTGAAGGTCGCGAACAATCTTACTGAGCTGCCCAATTGCGGCTGAGTCCGTTCCCGCGTGAAGGCTGGCCCACTCCTGCTCAACCATCGAGATACCGATTACCAGCTCTCCGATCTGATTGATCATGTCATCGAGACGCTCACCATTGACTCGAACAGACTCTCGATGCGGAGCCGCTTTCGCTGGTATCTTCTTCTCGCCAGCGGCTGGGGCTGGATCTTCGTCTCCACCAGCCGTGGCAGATCCCTCTATTGCCTCTTGAGCCGCAACGCGAGCTTCGATGTCAACGATCGTGTCATCATCCGCGAACATGAAGACTTCGCGGATATCTTCCACCGAACGCTCGGTAGTCAGTGTTAATCGCCAAGCGAGATAGCTAGACTCTGGTTCCATTTCCGCCAAGGAGGGAAGGGCGGAGGCGTCCAGCTCAACTTCCGCAACCTCACCCAACTCGCTTAAGTCACGAATCAGGAGCAGTGGATCGAGCCCGTAGTGATAGAAGGGCGAGGAAGGCTTGAAGGTCAGATCGTAGCAGACCGGTCCAGTCGGTTCTTGTGCCTCAGCTGTTGTGTTCTTTTCTGCAGCGGTGTCGCTCTCCCCGCCGTTGATCTCGTTCAGCTGCCCAACGACTTCCTCGACGTTCTCAGGTTCTGGAGTACCATCACGCGCCGCTGAGAGAAGACCGCTTAGAACATCAACGGATATCAGTAGGACTTCGGTAGTCTGAGCTGTGACGGCGATCTCGCCATCACGCATCCGGTCCAACAAGCTCTCGAGCACGTGCGTGAATTCGCCGACTGCTTTTACGCCGAAAGTCGAACTTGCGCCTTTGATTGAGTGCGCTGCGCGGAAAATCGTATTCAGCAGCTCACCATCGTCCGGAGAGCTCTCGAGCTGTAGCAGCGCGCCTTCCATGCTCTCGAGGTGCTCCGAAGCTTCTTCGAAGAACGACTCGAGAAATTGCCCCATGTCAACTTTCATGACTTCTCTCCCAGTGCGCTCTAACGCACAACTTTATTGACGACCTGCATGAGCTGCTCAGGATTGAACGGCTTCACAATCCAACCCGTGGCCCCTGCCGCACGTCCTTCTTGCTTTTTGGAATCTTGAGATTCTGTTGTAAGCATCAGGATTGGCGTGAACTTGTATTCAGCCTTCGCTCGCAGTTGTTTAATGAGCGTCATGCCATCCATGACAGGCATGTTGAGATCCGTCACGATCACGTTAACGGCCTTGCCCTCTACGTTATTGAGGGCTTGTTGGCCATCTCCCGCTTCGATGACGTCAAAACCAGACTCCTTCAAGGTGAAGGAAACCATCTGACGCATGGACGTCGAATCATCAACGACTAGTGCCGTGTTAGACATTTGAGTACTCCGGACTAAAAGAGTTCTACGTTGGAAGAATGGCTTTGCTCAAGTTGAGCTGGGCTTTCGCCACTCAGAACAAGGCGTTCATCGTCCACGCAATAGGAAGCAGAAAGTTTTTCGATCCATTCTTCGCGCCGCCTCTCTGCAGCTCCCGTCAGGGAAGTGCCGACATAGCCGGTGAAGATGTCACGGATCTCTTGAATTGTTTCGGAGACGTGGTGCATTCGCTGACTAACAGCGTCTTGGAACTGCAACGTCATCACGGCCTGAGAAATCGACTTGGCGAGCTGATCACTCGACTGCTTGGTGACTTCGATATTCGACTCCAGGTGCGACTGATAGCCTTGGAGACTCGTCAACATGACTTCCACACGTTGCTCACAGGAAGCGATCGCCTCCTGGTCCTCTACGATCAAGCGTTTGGTGTCGTCGACTGTCGTTCGCAAGGACTTGGCCATCCGGTCCACGACTTCTCGAATCTTATGGCTTGTGTCGGAGACATTTTGGGCTAGATCACCGGTCTCCGAAGCGACGACTGCGAACCCGTCTCCGAACTCTTGGGCTCGAGCGGCTTCAATCTGCCCGTTGAGCGAGACCATGCGAGAACGGTTCGCAACATCTTCAATCTGAGCTATGCATTGCTCGACGTCTTGCAAATCACACTCGACGGCTGTCAAACGATCCGCAGTCTGTTGCGTCGATTGGCTTGTCTGCCGGACTTGAGTGAGCAGTTCCCCGAGTACACCGCGAATGGAATCAATCCCTGCCTTCTCGTCTACCTGAGTCGACTCGGCGGCGATTTGAACAACCTCGCGTGCTTGACTTGCCATGTCACCGAACGAGGCGCTTAGCTGATCTGTTGCTTTGTTGCCCTTGGCGGCAGAGTCAGAGATCTGGATTTCCAGAGTCTCCATGACACCTAGGCAAGCAGCAACCTCCGTCTCAAGTCCTCTACCCTTGGGGAGGAAATAAGAAAACACCGATCGCAGAGAATCAGCGATTACCTTGAGTTTGCTACGCATAGGTTGTTTCCTGTTTCAACTCCGGTGAACTGTCTCACCGGCACAATAAGTGGGGGATATTGCGGTAGTGAATCGGTAGACTAAGTGCTGGTCTCTTCGGTCGCAGGGAGGTCTTCAATGCCCGAGGCATGAAGCGGCGCGTCTGCACTGGACTGCTCATCGGTCGACTGCTGATCGGCACAGCCAGCCGCGTTGCCCTCATCTGCTACGACAGGTAAAGAATCAGCTGCCAGCTCGTTGCCTTCATCCACAGTCTCGCTTGGAGACTCAGCACGAACGTTTGCGAGAGTCGCTTTGGCACCGTTGAACGTCAACATCTCCTGCAATGAGTCGGACAGGCCCGTCAATGCGAAGTCGATTCCACGTTCCGTTGTTGCCGCTTCAGTGGCAAGAATGAGTTGGAGAATGCTTCCGTCGATGTCACGAACTTCCGACAAGTCAAGCTCGACCGCCTGATCGCCTTGTACAGCCTCTTGAACCGAAGCGTGGAGTTGTTCCACTTGAGCCACTCCAACGGAGCCTTCGAGCGAGAATTTCGCAGCTTGCATCTCAATCCCCAACCAGCGTAAGAAGCGAAGACGGCTGTCCGGCTTCACTAGATGTTCAACTAACCGTTGCCGTGACTCGATCGTTAGACCGCACAAACTTCTTGGTCGGTGCAGCAACTGTTTTCGTCAGAGCAACGCTGAAACATAGCACTGGTAGAAGCGGAAGAGTCACCTATGTGACGGCGTAAAAAGAACGTCCCCAGCCCGCTCGCCGCCACGGTGCGTCATGCACGCCCCCCAACCCGAGAGTCGACACCCCTTGTTGAAACAAAGAGGCCTCAATTTCTACCCTTAGTGAAATTGACCCCCATTTCATTGCGCCTTTGCGGCACGCAAAGCGAACAACATTTTTTCCCGCGAGCTTGCCCAAAAATTCTGAAACTGGAAAACTCTCGACGTAAAATATTCAGATACAAGGGTCTGCACCTGAGCACTCAACATCGGGGCGGCCCAAGAGCAGCTTGCTCTTTGGAAGGGAAAGAAGGTAGGGAAGAGGAGCCCGAGGCTATGGAGTTTGGGGAATGGATGAAACCGGACCGATTCCCTGAGGTGCCTACCCAATCAGACTGACTGCGCAGGCGAAACTCGGGAAGCGTGCCCCTCTCATAGAGCTCTCATAGAGCTCTCATAGAGCTCTATGCGCTGGCCCAGCCTGGCGGACGACGGGAGCGAACTGCCCGAAGCTCTTTCTGTTTCTACAAGGCGGCGTACTGCGGACCGTCTTGTGTGTAGTCCTGAACGGGCAGGTACTCGCGAAAGTCGAACTTAGTCAAGATCTCACCTGCCTCGTCGGCCGGGCGTGGGCGATCGATCAAATAGCCCTGGACCATATTACACCCGAGTTGTTTGAGTCGCTGAAGTTGTTCGGGGGTTTCGACTCCTTCCGCAATGACCTCCAACGCCAAGCTGTTTGCCAATGCAATAATGGAACGCACAATCGCCAGGTGTTTGTGGGATTCGTTCATGCGTGAAACGAACGATCGGTCGACCTTGAGCACGTTTAATGGCATTTGATGAAGGTAGGAAAGCGAAGAATAGCCTGTGCCGAAATCGTCGATACTTAACGTGACTCCCATTTTCTGGATCCGACGCAGAATATCGATCGTGTTCTCAGGATTTTGCATCAGGAGACTCTCGGTGACTTCGAGCTTAAGCAACTCAGGTGGAAGTCCAGTTTGCTCTAGAACGTCCGCCACCGTTTCCGCAAAGTCCTGTGTGGAGAGCTGAACAATGGATACGTTCACGCTAATCATCACGCGTTTCTGATGCTCGACTTGCCACTCAGTAGCCTGTCGACATGCGTTCAGCAAGACCCACCGGCCAATATCGACGATTAGGCCGTTCGACTCAGCGACCGGGATGAACACATCTGGCCGCACGTTTCCGTGTTCTGGGTGGGTCCAACGGACCAATGCCTCAAAACCTGCAACCTCGCCCGCTTCCAAGGAGACAATGGGCTGATAGTGCACATCCAATTCTTCATTTGCAATCGCTGTTCGCAGTTCTCCGCCAAGCTCAAGTCGCAGCGCATTCTCAGCAAGCATGGCATCTTGAAAGACCGAGTATTTATGCTCGGTCATTTGTTTCGCGTGATACATGGCGGTATCCGCTCGGCTCAACAGCTCTTCCGCAGTTGGGCAGTTCTCATCTTCTCCACGTGAACCAATTGCAATCCCAATGCTGCCACGCGTAAGTAATTCTCGTTCAGCGACCATGAAAGGAGCCGCCATTTTTTCTTCCAGTCGTTTGGCAATGGCGACTGCATCATCGACGGTCTTGATTTCTTCGATGAGGATTCCAAACTCATCGCCACCAAGTCGTGCCAGGATAGCGTCCGAGTCGCGGAGGCTGTTCTCCAATCGCTTCGCGAGCGCTATCAGGAATTCGTCTCCTGCATCGTGTCCGTAGTTGTCATTGATGAGTTTAAAGTCATCGACGTCCATGTACATGACTGCAAAAGCCCGTTTGGAACCGCTCACAAGTTGAGACACGCAGCGTTTCACTCGTTCGCGAAACAGCGTCCGGTTCGGAAGCCCAGTCAGCGCGTCTGCGACTTTCCCTTCAGTGATATCCGTTAGCGAACCAGCAATACGTGCGGCAATCCCCTGGCTATCGCGGACCGCTAACCCGCGGCACAGCATCCAACGATAACTATTTTCGCTATCACGCATCCGAAGCTCTGTTTCGAAATGGCTGGTTTCACCACACAGGTGAGCTTCCAAATCACGCACAGCCCGCTTGCGATCTTCGTCATGAATTAACTCCAACCACTCCGCACCGTTTGGCAGCCACTCTTCCTCGTGCATGCCGACCATCTCTCGGTAGCGTGGAGAGAGATAGAGGTCTCCGGTGACTAGGCACCAATCCCACATTCCGTCGTTCGTGCCCTTGGCCGTCAAAGCGTAGCGTTCTTCGCTCGCTCGCAGTTTACGCTGCGATTCTTTGATCAACACTTGGTTCTTGATCCGCGCGATGGAGACCGCTGCATCGATCGGCTTCGCAATATAGTCGTTCGCGCCGCGATCAAACGATTCGATAACCTGCTCACGATCATCGCTGGACGTCATCATGACGACCGGCAGATCACCTTGCGAAAACCGTTGACGCATCATCCGCAATGCCCAAAACCCGTCCATCACAGGCATCGAGATGTCCATGAGAACCAACTCGAAGGACTCGGAGAAAATTCGAGTAAGTGCATGCCGTCCATTGCAGGCTTCCTCTACGACGTAACCGTGCTCCTCAAGCAGACGCCGCAAACGCATGCGTGTGACGATTTCATCATCGACGACCAGAATCCGAGTCCGTTCACGCCGAACAACGCACACACTGCTAGCACCTCCACGTGGCAGCGTAGACGCAAGCTGTGGCGGCATTTGAAGTTCAGTGCTTGTGGAAGAGTCTCTCATTCGAACCATCCCGCGCTACTTACTTAAGTATGCGCTGCAGGACCTCCAATGTTGCTTCCACACGGTCTTCTAGAATCTGGAGCGAAGCCGCTAAGTCACCTGTGTCCTGGTTCAGTGCTTTTGCCTCAACGAGTGCAGCACACTCGTAGATCGCCTCCATCGCACAGTCGCCGGCTGCACCCTTCATCTGATGGGAAATAGAGCGTACTTGGGCCAAATCGTACACTCGATGAGCTTGCTTCAAGTCATGCAGTCGCTCAGGCAGCGTATCTCTCATCACCCCAAGAATCTCATTGGCAAAAGCTTGGTCGCCGGCAAACTGCTCCGACAGAATCTCTTGGTTAATAAGATCTTGCCTCTCGAGATTCGCAGCATCCAATGCAACGCTGGGTACAGGCTCTACAGGAATTTCGAGTACGGCTTTGGACGGTTGACTTGTGGGCTGGGACACAGCCTCGTTCCTATGTCGAAACTCGGTAGCTGACTCTTGAGCAACGGCTGTATCGGGCACCCTTGGCGGAATGCGGGTGGACGCAATACTTTGCCTCGCTTCAGCCTGAACGATAGTTTCAGTACTAGTGTCCGCTTCAGTACTAGCGTCCGCTTCAGTACTAGCGTCCGCTTCAGTACTAGCGTCCGCTCGATGGTTGGTCTCCAAGAAGCTATCAGCTGCCGTTACTTCTGAGGGAACTTGAAGTCGTGTTTCAAGTGTCTCGTCCTGGGTAGGTTTCGCCCCGTTAGACGTTGAAGATTTCGGCTGCAAAACAAACAGCTCAATCATGTTACGCAGTTTTGCGAGAGTAATGGGTTTACTTAAATAGTCGTCCATCCCGGCTTCCAAACACTGCTGCTTAACACCCTGCACGACGTTCGCTGTGAGAGCGACGATCGGCGTAGCCAATGCGGATTGCTCGGCCTCCCAAGCTCGAATCGCTTTTGTAGCGGCAAGTCCATCCATGACTGGCATATGTCCGTCCATCAAGACCAAACCGTATTTTCCGGCTTGCACTCGTTCGAGCGCTTTCTGACCGTTATCAACCAGCTCACATTCGTAGCCGAGTCCAGTCAGCATCTGTTGCACAACCATCTGATTGACTTGATTGTCTTCCGCAATCAGTACATCGGCAATGAACTGCGTTGAAGTCCCCGCATCGGGAAGCAAACTGGAGCACTGAGAAGCTTCCGCAGGAAACTCTGCATTCGCGTCCAACAACTCCGACTCTGGAACAACTTCCGACGATTCGAAATCACTGGCAGAAACCTGCGGCGTTTTGATTTCAACGCATTGTGTCGAAGGAGCTGATATTTGTCCGACCGAATCCACTTGCCCAAGATCCACAACAGGGTCTGAAGCATGCTGAAGAACCGGCTGACACTCGGTTTCCAACGTCTGCGTTCTCTCATGTAGCAAGTTCATAATCGAATCAAGAAGCCGACTCTGGCGCGCGGGCTTAGTCATAGAAACTTGAATACCGGCCTCCGTCAGCTGCCTGCCGCTCAACAGATCGTAGTTGCTTGAGAGCAAGATAATTGGAACCTCGGCCAGTTCTATTTGCTCACGAATTGCAATTGCAACGTCACGCCCATTCATAACAGGCATGCAGAAATCGAGCAGAATCAGATCGAAGGGCTGACCAAGGCGATTGGCAACGAGCAAACGTTCTACCGCCGATGGTGAGTCGCTGCAAATCGCTACATCCATCCCCCAATGGTTGAGTTGTGAATTGAGGATCTCGCAATTCGTAATATTGTCGTCAATCACCAGAACGCGTGTGTTCGGAAGACGGTCGAGTAGTTGCTGAGTCCGGTTGGATTCGCGACGTTCCGCCACCACGGGCAGATCCAATTCGAAGAAGAACTCCGAGCCTTCGCCCTCTTCACTAATCGCCTGAATCTCACCGCCCATCAAGTGCACTAGCTGGCTACTGATAGCCAAGCCCAACCCAGTGCCGCCGTACTGTCGGGTGGTAGACGGGTCGGCTTGCATAAAGGATTCGAACAACCGATCTTGAACTTCTTCCGACATGCCAATGCCGGTGTCTTGCACAGTGAATCGTATACTCTTGCCCCGGCACGAGACTCTCAAGTTGATCTCGCCAGTCTCGGTAAACTTGATGGCATTCCCCATCAAATTGATTAGAACTTGACGCAGTCTTTCTGGATCGCCCTCAACCGCGTAGGGCAGATCCTTGGCCAGCTGGCAGTTCATGTCCAGGTGTTTCTGGTGGGCTCGAATTGCAAATTGCTCTGCCGTTGACTCCACCAGCTCACGCAAATCGAACTCGACGCACTCTAAGTCCAGTCTGCCAGCTTCGATCTTCGAGAAATCCAGTATGTCGTTCACCAAGGCCAGAAGTGACTCCGCACTGTTGCGAGCGATCGAGACGTAGTGCGCAGGAGTACCGGTGAGTTCTTGATGATTGAGCAAGTCCAACATGCCGATCACTCCGTTCAACGGAGTTCTGATTTCGTGACTCATGTTGGCCAAGAAGGCTCCTTTGGCTTCACTTTTCGCCTCAGCAATCTCAACCTCAGCCAACATCGCGTTCTTGCGATCAGTCACATCGTGAACAGTGCCTAGCCAACAATCGAGTTGCCCGTTCTCATCCCTGATTGGTACAAGACTCTCAAGTAACCAAAGAGAGTCACCACCACTCGACGGAATTTCTGTTTCGAGCTCGCGTACTGCACACCCACGATTGAACGGTTCACGAATCTTGCTGTCGACGTCAGGGGAACCAGAGTGCCAAGGCAGAAGTGCATCCGATTCGATACCTAGAAGATTGGAGAGCGAAGGTTTCCCGAGAGTTGAGAGCAGCGTTGAATTGGCTGAGGTTAGAACCCCGCTGGTATCCAACTGGTAGATTCCAACGCCCGCATGTTCCAACACGGACTGCAATCGCAAACGCTCGCTCTTGAGCCAGTCGTTGGTTTCCTCGCGCTGTTGCATTTCCGAATGAACCCGCGATAGGACTTGGTTGTATTCATTACCGATCTGTCCAATTTCCGAGTGCTCTTCGACTTGCAGCCGTACCGTAAAGTCACCGCTCTTGCGATGCTGATGCATGGCACCGAGTAAGTCATAGACCTCAGAGGTCGCGCCGTGTTCGACCACGTTCAATCCAATGCGTTCTTCGGCGGCCCGCACTCTGATTCGTATAAAACGCTTTACTACACTCAACATGCAGAAAACGGCTCCGTAGGCAAACAATGCCGCCGCGGTAGCACCAATGCCTTGCACAAGGAGTTGATTCCAACGATCCCCCGTAGGCATTGCCGACTCAGGGGCAAACAACGCAAAAACGAGGGCTCCCCAAATCCCGGCAACCCCGTGAACAGGGAACGCGCTCACAACATCATCAATTCGGATGCGTCGGAGAATGGATTCTGAACCGATCGCCAAAATAGCGCCGATGGATCCTACGATGCATGCACTGCCGGGATGCAGGGCGTGGCAGGCACCAGTGACGGAAACAAGTCCTGAAAGTAGACCTGTGATTAAGTAAGTCACTTCGATGCGGCGTTTTCGAACTGCCGAGAACAGCATCGCAGCGAGCACACCAGATACGGCTCCAAGGTTGGTGTTCAACAACACTAACGGAAGCTGCGAATCAATCGCGAGACCTGATCCACCATTAAAACCCCACCAGCCAAACCAAAGCAAGAAGCACCCTAGGAGAGCGAGGGTCAAGCTATGGCCGCCAGTTAAGTGGTGGCGATAGACGTGCCTCCGTGGACCAACTACTTGAGCTGCCGCGAGAGCCGCAAAACCGCCCACCACATGAACGACAACACATCCGGCCCAGTCAACGAAGCCAAGGGAGCGCAGCCAGCCAGAACCCGTTCCTTCTAAAGCACCTCCCCAAGCCCAGTGTCCAACGACTGGATAAACGAAACCAGAGACTATCAAAGTCACCAAGAGATACGAGCTCAGACGAAAACGCTCGGCAATAGCGCCACTGACAATTGTGGCTGCCGTACTACAAAAAACGACTTGGAACAGAAAGAAGGCCGCCAGTCCATCGTCCGACCAGAAGTCCAAAATCTCGACCCGACCAAAGTAGCCACTCTGCGAAACTCCAAACATCAAACTAAAACCTACGGCCGCGTAGATCAGCATCGTGATCGCACAGTCGAGTAGGTTTTTCACGGCCACATTGATACTGTTCTTTGTGCGAACGAGACCACTTTCAAGCAGTCCAAATCCAGCCTGCATCAAAAAGACGATTGCCGCACAAGCAAGAACAAAGCCAACTTCTAGGCCTTCGGGCGCAGCGAATAGCATCGGAAATTCCACGTAATCAGAAATAACTAGCACCGGGAGGGACCCCGCAGTGCAAGTGTTGCTGACTGTGAACAAAAAATACGCTCCCCAGCAGAGATTACCGAATTCAATTAGGAAATGTAATCCTCACAACCGCTACTCTTGATTCGAGCAGCGAAAACACGCCCGTACGCAGTGGCAAACGGCATCACGAGGTTTGCAAACACGCCCATGAGACGATCGGTATTTCAGAGTTTGAGGATTCTCCGGTCGAAAGCAATGTTCAAGAGAGAGCGATAAGAAATCAATGGTTCGGGATTCGCTCTCCAGCTTGGCCTCGAGAGTCTGTGTTGATACCGAGACGTTCAAAAGATCGCTTGCGGTGTCGAATCACAAGGACAAAGCAGGAAGATCAAACGCGGAATACCAACGTTGTCTGCAGCAGATTCAAGTCATTAACGAATTTAGCATCACCCAGCGAAAAGTGAGCAGGACGCAAACTAAGCACATCCACCAGGCGGCCTGCTGGACTTTGGGATTCGATTTCAGCGCAAATAGAATTCCGCAAGACGTCGCTGTGGCGATCACTTTAAATATGATCAACTGCACCGGCGAATGGACTAAGTCAGAGGCGAATGGATTGACCTCGCGCATCTGCCCGGCCTGCGAAGAAAGAATCGTCCATGTCAAGTCAAGCGCCGACATCGCCAGGATCAGCCCGACTCCCTTCACCACGAACTGATTCGCCTTCTTACCCGTCACTGCATTCGCCGACCATTGCAAGTTATGACCAAGAGCTAGAGCGCCAAGCAGCATTCCAATCACCGTGAGCGGATAGCCCGCTCGATTGAGCCTTTGCAGAGCCTGATTCTGCCGTAGATTTCGTTCCGCGACTGCATCGTATTCCTCTCCGATTTGCGTAAGAGACTCTCTCAAGTCGGCAGTGAGGCTGAACTCACTGAATTCCGCATCCCAAATCGGTTGCAACTGCTGCAAGGAACGTTCTTCAAACTTGCCACCTTCAAGTAGCACTCGTGCAAAGTCTAGCTTGCTCTGCTCAAGCGACACTTCGACGACTTGGTTCTTCTCACGGGAAGCAACAAGAATACCACCGTATCGGAGCAAGTTCTCGAATTCGCGAACCTGACGCTCTGGGCTTTTTAGGTTTTCAGGGGGCCCGTTTCCACGTCCCTGCCCCCCAGAACCGTTCGCTCTGCCACGCTGCCCCTCAAAGCGTCGGCCTGGCGGACCCGCAAATTTGCCATCGCGGCGCAGAGGCGTTTGTTGAATCGCGAGACTACCATAACCATTGCTCTCGATACTTTGACTCTGCGTTAGCAATTTAATGCCATTCACTGTAATCGTGTCGCGGTCCATACTGAGGTTGTACGGTCCGCGAATATAAGTACCACCAGCAAACACGTGCCCGTTTTCAATGGAATCAGTTTGGCCATGAGAAGTCGAGCCCATGCCCGGCAGGGTAACGCAAACAACTATTAAGATTGCCAAACAACGCATCCGCACACCTTAAACCAGGTTGAGAAAAGAACAGCGCCCCGGGGAATCAACGTCGACTCAACCAAACTGGGGTTTTGTTGAATAAGGGAGTGCGGCAAGGAAGGCCAACCAAACACATCTGTCAGGAGCGGCCAACTCCGAGTCGCTACTCTCCCTGTCATCTCAACAAACACAACGAGCCAAGTTGTGTTTCGCCGCGAAAGCAAAAATTCAGCCATCCCGGGCTGAACATTGAATTCTGCCAGAATCCCGATCCTGTGCCCGCTAGCGCAATGTAGCTTCCTGCGGGGCCAACCCTCCTCAATCAAACTTTCTCAAGCCCCAACCACAGCAGGAAGGGGATGGACAATAGCGCCGACCGGTTTCATTCAAATTGCAAATCCGTAGACTGCGAAACGCCATACACATCTCTCGACTGCCGGACACAATCGCCCCCAAGAATAACGAAATACTGTCGATTCAGTTGTGAGTCGAAAAGCAGAACTGTATGCTCAACATGAAACGCTCCTGCTAGCAACTTCGCACGTCGAGCACGACATTTCGGATCCTACTCCCTACGGGCAAGTCTATTGCGAAAAACAACGAACCCAGTCTCACCCACTCGCCTAACTCGACACACCAAGGTGCAAGTCGGCGTCCTGCTTTTAGCCAGTTGCTTGACGCCGACGACGGCGTCGTGCCAGGATCGTCAGCGGAATCAGGGCGAAAGTGTAGACGAACGCAAATCGAACTCGGAAGAAACCGAATCGAAAAGCGGGGAAGAAAAAGCCGTGGAGCCGAAACCGAAGCAAGTTAAGATTGGCGGAATCCAATGGTATGTGAACTATGATGCTGCCCAAAAGATCGCCAAAGAAAAGAACAAACCGATGTGGCTGCACTTCGGTGAGAACCCTGGCTGAGTGGGCTGCCAACAATTCGCGAGCGGTCCGCTTGCACACGCCATGGTCATCCAAGCTTCCCAAGAATTTGTCCCAGTGTTCGTCGATACACTCAAAGACATCAAGACAACCAAACGCTTCAAAGAAAAGTACGGCAGCTATCCAGTCCTACGAATTCACACCCCCGAAGGACGCGACATCGCTGGACGAATCGACGGCAATCGCGTAGCCGGGCGCATCCCAGTGGTCCAAGTGCTCAAACAAATGCACTACGCCAAGCTCATCATCGAACGCCAAAGTCGTAATCGAGCACTGAACCGTCCGTGAATGCCCAACGATCTAAATCTCGTCCCGGAACGGGGCGCCGGTAAATCATGCCTGGGCGTTTTCGAGTGCTCACAGAGGGACCTACTTGAGCAGAGTAGACTTCGCTTTTCTTGGCTGATTAGGAAAAGCCTGCCGGTCGCGACGGAGGATTTCCATGGCCCTCTGGCAAACTCATTCGCTAAATGATCCGGGTGTACAGGCGCCCGTACGATTGAAGCAGATCAAGCTGCGAGACAGATGCCAGCCAAAATTCCTGCTCTATTCACGTGGCTCCACGATTTTGAAGTTCATGAACCGCGCATGTGTGTTGATGACTTCGCCGAGTCTTCGACGGCGCCGAGTCTTCGACGGCGCCGCCAATTTCAGCGCCGCCAATTTCCACTTGGAATCCAGACGGGAGGGTGGCTTAGACTTCTTGCACTTCATCCGACTCAAATACACGAGTTGTAACATCGTTGCCCGCGGCCCCCGGTTCCATACTAACGCGGACTTCGATCACTCGATTGAGATTACGCCGCTCTATCTTTGCTGATTCCCAACGCGACTCGATAGACGCGATCGCCTCCAGCGGAATCTTGCCTTGCTACCCTTCGACGTAGGCTGTTGGCACTCCTTCGATACTTGTCCGATCCTCTGGGTTCAATCGAAACAGAACCGGGATCTGATGATCGCATCTCCGAAGCTCGTGATGGGAGCCCCGTTTTCGTCCACCTTGCGGAAGCCAATTCCCTCGCCTCTACCGCCAGCTATGGATTCCACGATCAGCTGATTGTCTTCATCGAGATCGTAGATAGCTCGAACCACCTCCGTCTGATTCTCGACTTCGTAGCTCTGCTCGAATCGTCCGTTACTCGCAAAACTGATATCAACATCACCGAACGCGAGCAGGCACCTCGATTCGAGTCTCTGAAAAAAAGGAGTCCGGCCGGAGATCTTTCGTTTCGGAAGCATATCAGTCGCTTTTGAACAGTCTGCTTTTCCTCAGCAGCTCCCGCAGAACTCGAACCTGTATCCTACAGATTGGAAGCGGTTATCGAACAATACAGTTTACTACGGCCTCTCACCGTTGAAACAGCATGCCGGAAGACGTACTCGAGGACACAGCATGCCGTGGTACTTTGCATCATGGATAGAGATATCGAGGCTGCTGACATTCCCAAGCGTGACGCCGATGGTCGAGTCGTTCACGTTCACGCATTACGGCATTCGTTCGGAACTCACCTGTCGGCTAGCGGCGTTGCACCACGAACGGCACAAGCTGCCATGCGTCACTGCAGCCTCAACCAGACAATGAATACCTACACCGACGCAAGGCTTTTAGATGTCGCTTCGGCTGTCGAGTCGATAGAGGCTCTCCGAACGGTTGCACTAAATGTTGCACCAACTTCTGACCTGGATGGGCAATCTGGTCAATCCGAGTCCATTCCTGTCCATTCCGACGACTTTGATGCTGACAGTCAAAACACGAAAAAACCCAACGAAACCAAAGGAGTCGCTGGGTTTTCTCAAGTCGGGCTAGCGGGATTTGAACCCACGACCTCTACCACCCCAAGGTAGCGCGCTAGCCAGGCTGCGCTATAGCCCGATCGGTGAGAATTCTACTCGCTACAAAGTGGATCGAAAAGGACACGAGCGGGTTAGCTGCGAAGGCGGATCGCAGTGCCGTGCACTCAGTCTGAGTGTCTTTCCGAATTGAACTTGTTTCTGGCAATTCGCCTCAGGCACCGAGCCGTTTGGCGGAGGAATCCAAGATTTCGCGATATCCCCAAAGTCGGGGTTACTTGGGTGTTTTGGATTTACCGCACGAACATCTGGAAAGTAGCACCACCGACAGTGCAAAATACCTGGAAAATCCCCCCAACTCACTCTAGACTTGAATGACGGCTGACAGACTTCAAAGCCGGTTTCTTTTACATCCCACTAAGTTGCCGAGCCCAACGGTACCCCATGATCTGCGTGTTAGACGTAACGGCTGGCCCAGCACAGGGAAAGCGATTCTGGATTCGCAATGAGGAACGCATGGAAATTGGGCGCATTTCGACCGCCGATTTCTCCGTTCCTACCGACAAGCACATGTCTCGGCACCATCTCATCCTCGAAGGCGGTGCCGGCTGTTTTCGGATTCGGGATGTAGGTAGTGCCAACGGCACGTACGTGAACGACGCCAAAGTCGCCACTATTGAGCTTTGCAACGGTGACCTTGTGAAAGCTGGCGAAACGATATTCGAAGTCTCTGTGATTCATGACTCGACCAACCTCGACGACTCGAAGGAAAGCACTTCGGTATCGTCGGCTTTGACAAGCGAGTCTTCCGGTGCACAAAAAGTGCTGGCTGTCACGCATCAAGGCCCCGATTCAACGGATCGTTCAAGTGCCGATTCACTGGCCCAACAGTGCATCTCCTCTGCGGGCTCAAGTAGTAGCGTGGTAGCAGGCAGCCGGGAAGGGGAGCCATGGCTGAGCCTCGGTTTTCAAAAGTCCGGAAATAGTCAGCTCCTTAAGCAAACTGCGAATGCAACGGGCAACAACATCCCAGCTCCTGCGTCGCTTTCCGAAATTGTTCATACGCTTGCAAAAATCCATCGAGCTACGATCCTCATCCGAACGGATCGCTTACGGAGATTCGAGCAACAGTTGATGGACAAGATATCTGAATCCAAGGACGCCGTGCGTCGTCCTTCGAAGGATGTAGCAGCTATCTTGGGAACCCAAGCCCCCGACTTACCGTTCCTGATCGAAAGTCTCGTTGGTCGTGACGCAATGCTGCTCTTTGCTTCACCGAACACCAGCAGTGATGCGATGCTGAGAGAAGTCTCTGAGTTACTACCGCCCTCAAACCTTGAACTGTACTTTTCTGGGAATCCGGCGAACGAGGTACCTCCAGTATTTCAGGATTGCGAATGGATCATGCTCGAGCAGAGCGGAGCGGAGTACCTCCAAGTCTGGCTGCACGACTAGCGACGGAGCTCCAACCGAGGCGAAGCCGCTTGCAAGAGAACACCGAGACGGCTCCGACTAGAGCAAATTCGCATTTCCCCCAAAGCCCGAATTCGTGAGTTCAACTGGGGACACTCTAAGTACGTTGTAGCCACGCTGGTCACCACAAATTCCAAAATGCTCTGGTAAATGCCCACCGGAAGAACTCATGTTCCTCAGCGAGACTCACCAACCTCAGATTCTTCCCGCGCGATGCTACAGCGATCCTGCCTTTCTAAGCGAGGAGCATACGGCTATTTTCGCCGGATCATGGCAGTTTGCTTGCACGACTCATGATGTCGCGACTGTCGGTGACTTCCAGGCCTTCGATTTAGGCGAATATCCACTCATCGTTTGGCACAGCCCAGACGGCTATCGCGCCTTCCTGAACGTATGCACTCACCGATTTTCAAAACTCACTTCCGCCAATTGCGGAGCGATGCAGCGACTCACGTGCCAATACCACGGCTGGCAGTACGGATCGGATGGATCCACTCAACGAATCCCTGACGCGCAGAGCTTCCGGCCGCTCGCAAACTCACAACTTGGCCTGAAGCGTTTGCCACTGATCGAGTGTGGCAAAGTCTTGATGGTGCAGTTGCCAAGCAGCGATCCAGACGCGCAATCAAATGAGAAGCTGCCATCTGAAGTGCGAAAGCCGCTAGAACAGTATTTTGCCGCTGAGCGAATTCAAACGCACAAAGAGATTTGGGAAATTGCGGCCAACTGGAAGGTAATCATTGAGAATGCCATCGAGAGTTATCATGTTGGCTGCGTTCACGCTGACAGCTTTTCCGTCATGCCAACGGCCGAGTCTTGCGAACATGTACTACAAGACGAACTGACAACGTTTCGAACTACGTTTCCCTCCCAAGCAGCGGCACCACTCCGATTCATCGAGCGAACCGTCCACCGGCTCTTGGGCATCGCGTATGAAGAGCTGTACCAACAATTCCATGTCTATCCCAACATGTTGCTGTCCAGCAGCAAGTTCGTATCCGTCCTGATGTGTGTGCGCCCGGCCAGCCCCAATTCCAGCCGATTTGAGCTTAGGATTTTTGGCGACCCTGGAAATCGAAAAAACCCTTTGGCTAAGCTGGCTTTTTCGCTCGCGTGTTCGTGGGCGAAGAAAGAAGTGCGCAAAGTATTGCTCGAGGACTTTGCGATCCTACCATCGATTCAGCAAGGTTTATCTTCGCCTGCGTTACCCGCGGGAGGACTCATCTCCACTCGAGAAGAACGCATTGCACACTTCCAACGGTATATTCACCGCGAAACCGAGCAACGACATCAACCAGACTAGAGTTTCGTCGACTTCGGATTGGCAAGCCAGCAGCGAACCGCGATCCACCAAACGCGAACCGCGATCCACCAAACGCGAACTGCTCGCTACTCTCCTGGCGGCACGAAATCCATGAAGCCGATCATCATCTCGTCGTAACTTTGATCCCCCCACCGAACCCATTTTTTAGGGTTGGGATTGACCATATTGTCCTCCGAATTGTCGTAGGTTGCGGTACAGACAATCCGTGTACCACGGGGCATAAGCTTGGGCTCTTGCAGGATGTACTTCAATTGCCAGTTGAAATCGTATCGTGGAACATCGAGCAGAATCTCAGAAGAACCATCCGGATAGAAGGCCTCGTATTGGAACGCCTTGCCACGTAGATGCATGTGAGGTGTCATGGAGATCAGCAATCCATCGCTTCTCATCCGATGCCCAGCCTTTTCTACATGGCTGGATTCATTGGGCGGGATCTTTAGCTCAGGCTCGATGGCAATCTCTCCTCGAACCACTCGATTAACATCGGCTTCATCTGCAAAGCAAACGCCTGCGTAGCTCAAGTCGGTTTGAGCCGTTCCATTTGGCGTGTAGTGCATTTCGAATACGAACTTCGAACCAGCGGGAATTTTGATCGCCAAGCCGTCTTTGTAGTGGATCGGCAAGCTACCTGGAGCATAACCGACTAAAACCTCTTTCAAGTTCAGTCGCCGAGCGCCTTTCGGGATGATGTAAACCAAGATGTGATGGACGACTTCGCGATTTTGAGGCCTCGCCTCAGCCGCGTAGATGTACTTATCTTCGTCCCACCCCGGGTCGACGACGAACCGTTGATAATCGACAACTCCGCCCTCGGGTACATCGAAAGGTTTGTCGTCCATGGTGAAGACTTCGTCAGGCTCAGGAATCTTCCAACCGTCCTCAAAAACGGGAGGCGCTGGCAAGTCCGCTGGATCGCCTTCGGGCATGCCGTTGGCGACCCACTTGCGGAGCGTCTGAATCTCTTTTTCGCTCAGCCGTGCATCGTTGGCAAAGTGTCCGTACTTGGGATTCGCGTTCCACGGCGGCATCCGCTGATCATCAATAACTTCGAGAATCGTGTCTTCCCAACCTTGCACGTCTTCGTAACTGGTCAACGTAAAAGGTCCAATCTCACCGCTACGGTGACACTCGACGCAGCGTGCATTAAATATCGGAGCAACATCACGGGAGAAGGTGATGTTTCCGGTTGGCTCCGACTTCTTGATTCGACCAATGATGCATCCGATCGCTTTCGTTTTTGGAGTCGCGACTTCCTTGCCGGCAAGAATTTGCAGGATCGCGTCTCTTAGATCAGACTCCTCAGTCTTTTCGCGTGAATAGCCCACACCGTATTGATCATCAATGCGTCCCTGATAGCGGAGCTTCCGAGACTTGTCGAACACGTAAACCTCGGGAGTTCGCGTCGCGTCGACTTGATCGGCCAGCTTGTTGCCAACATCCTTCAAGATTGGAAAGCTGATCTCGTAACGGTGAACATAAGCAGTCAATTCCGTCAAACTATCTTGCTTGTTAGAGCTTACACCGACAATTTGAACTCCTTGGTCCTTAAACTCCTTTTGGAGTCGGCTCAACTTGGGGCCGTACAATTTGGCAAGCGGGCATTCCGTTCCGATGAAAGCCAAGACCACGACCTGCTTCTCTCCAAAGCTGCTGAGTGCCGTCGACTTTCCATAGTTATCATCTAAGGTTGTCGTCTCAAAAACCGAGGCAAACTCGTTCGCTAGGACATTGAAGCGAGGAACCATCAAAATGGCAGCCAGGGCTAAATAGCGTGATGCTCTGAACATTTTTGCTTTCTCTTTTTCGTCACCGAACTGAACTAGCGGTCGTTTAGTACCGCCGCCAATCATGGTTTCATGTGTGCTACGACGAATCAAGCCGTTTGTGACAGGTATTTCCTCGACTTTCGATAATTACCTAGTTTCCAGAGATCTATCGCCCCAAGTTCCGCCACCGACACGCCCTCAGCGACATCCTCTCCCCAACATGGAATCCCATTAATGACCACGACGCACAGACAAAATGGCAAATGGACCTCCATTCGCCATCAGAGTACTCTGCTTTCGGTACTGCTCTTTGTCCAATCCTGCTTGCTCTTGCCATGCACTCTACCGGCAGCAGAACCACTCAATGTACTATTGATCTGTGTGGATGATTTGCGCCCAGAACTCAATTGCTATGGTGCTGACTACATCCAGTCGCCCCACATTGATTCCCTTGCAAGTCGTGGAGCACTTTTCACGAAGCATTACGTGCAAGCTCCTACCTGCGGCGCGTCACGTTACGCATTGCTAACTGGACGATATGGCGGAGCGTCCAACAACGCCTTGTTCACTCGAGCCAAAGAAATCCGAGATGGAAAACAGTTCAGTCCGCCAAGCATGCCCGCTTGGTTCAGGCAAAACGGCTACCGCACGGTCTCAGTCGGCAAGGTATCGCACCACCCCGGCGGCTTGGGTGGTCCGGACTGGAACGAGCCCTCGGAAGTGGAGATGCCCCAAGCCTGGGACACACAGTTGCTCGAGGCCGGGGCTTGGAAACACCCGCGAGGATGGATGCATGGACTAGCACATGGCGAGATTCGCAAGAACGCATCACAAATGGACGTATATCAATCCGTTGAAGGCGAGGACTCAATCTACCCTGATGGTGCTAGCATCGAAACTGCGGTCCAGCAACTCGACCAACTCACCGCATCCGATTCTCCCTTCTTTTTGGCAGTCGGAATCCTCCGCCCCCACCTACCGTTCGGCGCGCCGGCCAAGTACTTCGAGCCATACAAAGACGCCGAACTCCCGACCATCAAAGCGTTCGAGAAACCAGACGGCAAGACGACTTGGCATCGCTCTGGTGAGTTCATGAAGTACAACCGCTGGGGACGCAACCCGAATCAGGACCGCGACTTTGCCGAGTTAGTTCGAAAGCACTATGCCGCGTGCGTCTCGTATGCCGACGCTCAAGTGGGGAAGTTAATTTCTCGCCTCGAAGAATCCGGAGCTTTGGACAAAACCGTAATCGTCCTATGGGGAGACCACGGTTGGCATCTTGGTGAGCACGCGATCTGGGGAAAGCACTCGCTCTTCGAAGAATCTTTACGATCACCTTTGATCGTCTGTCTTCCGCGGGATAGTACTCCCAGAATCGTGGATAGCGTCGTGGAATCTCGTGATGTTTTCCCAACACTATGTCTCTTGAGCGGGATCGAAACGCCCGACGGACTCAATGGTCAAGTGATCGTGTCGCCGAACAAGCCCAACGTCCCCATCAGGTCGGATGGCATCGCGATCTCTTACACTCGATCCGCGAGAACGATCCGTACAGAGCGTCACAGACTCATCGCTCACAACGATGGTTTCTTAGAACTGTACAACCACGAAGTTGACGCGAACGAAGAACACAACGTGGCAATGACAGAACCTCAAAATGCTCAAAAGTTGCTTAAGTTGATGAACCAAGAGTGGCTACAAAAGTAACAGAGTTCTACTTCAAAGTAGCTGAGCGCCATCGACTCATCGCTCTACGATAAGCCATCTCCGACTGAGCAGAAATCTGACAGCCGAGCTGCGAATGTTGGTCCTCGCGTTTGAGCCAGCGGACTTCAGCTACAATTTCCACTTCATCGCCTCGCTCGTCGCAAAAGAAAGCCTTGAACGACTCCCCATCAGCGGGCGGCTCCGATTTAGCTACGAATCGAAATCCAGTTTCGGAAAAATCCAGAATCGTTGCCGGCTGTCTTGCAGCATATCCCGTTCGCCGAGTCTGGATCGGAATGTTCGCGTTGAACCGCTCTGAATTGCGTCGATCGATGTAGCCGGACAGCGCGAGTGAGTGCTGCATGCTTTCCGAGATTCCACGGGTCGCTTCGCAGCCAACAATCCACTCGTCGCCGCAGGCACGCTCCCATTTTGCAGAGACCTCGAGGGTCATGATCGTCTTCTGGTCGTCCGATCGAAAATGAAGCATCAACGCTTCACCGCGCGTGATTGGTACGCTGCACTTGAATTTGACCTGGCTTCCACACAGAGAAATTAACTGCCCCTTCGACGGATTCTTAGGATCCAACGAACGCGTGATCAGCAACTCACAGTGCTCGACTCTATCCTGAGTTTGGGAGACATCTTCCAAATCGCTGGAACCGCGTTCTTCCAGGGGTGTTTCTAAAACGCTTTCCAATTCCTTTTCTCCAACTCAAGTAACTCAGCCCGGTATTGCAGTAGCGTCACACAGATTAAGAGTGGCTGACGCGCGGACGCTAGCCAGCGTTACCGGCCTGCCAACAGCGGACTACCGCATCTGAGTTCAAGCTTAGGACATCAAACACGTCGCTGGCTTGCTCACGCCATTCTAGCGCGGACCGACAGAAGTTACTTTCCGCAGGTAGAAGTTGCGTGGGTTGTAACACTGAAGACGAACCGACTACGCTTCAGAGCACACGGCAGCTAGTGCTCGGTGGGTTACAATTCCCCGCCGGTGGTGGAAAACGCAAACCCACTCTCCAGAAGATCCAGGATATATTACAGACAGGTGCGCTTCGGCTGTACGCATGCGACGGCGGTGCAGCTCAGCTCGCTCTAAGCCCAACCCCACATGAGACTAATGAATTCAATCAATTTCCATGTACCGCGAATCCTACTCGCTCTCGTTTTCGCTTGCATCCTGGCACCTCCGACTGTGCATGCCGAGCAGTTTGTGCTTTTCGATGTATCCTTCGGTTACACGAAGAAGGACGCAGACACTTCAAAGCCGAGCAAGTCACACTTTTACGTACGTGATAAGATGCTCAATCCGAATCGGCCCAAAAACTGGGTCACTCCAGTGGACTACAGAAACGGAACAGTGCATGTAAGACTGGAGGTATTGGAAAAGCCGCCCGGAGATGCACCGACGACCTGGAGCATTTGCTACATTCCCGTAAAAGGGCAGAAGAACGGATATGGATGCATCGGAACTGGAATCTATAAGACCGAGGGTGTCTACGAAAAAGACATCTCGATGAAGGCATTCTGGGAGAATGATTCGATCGTCTGGCCGAAAGGAATTCGGCAAATGGACTTAGTCATCAAAGACGACAGTGGTGGACAAGGGCACGCTCACAAGCGCGCTGATCACGAGCGGTTCTTTCCCACTAAGGTACGCATGACGTTGATTCAGGTTTCCGCTGGCGACAAATATGACCCGAAGATCATGGAAACTCTAAAGCCTCAGAAACCGGGAAATTAAAAGCCTTGGCCTGTAGGACAGTACGGGCAAACGGCTTAAGTCATGTAGAGGCCGATAGTTTTTTGGGGCTCAAGCTCCCCTGTCAGTCGATCTGCAACGGTGTCCAGCTGCGGGATCGTCGCTGAAGGAGTTTTCCCTGGCTCCGACGCAACGAAGAGAGAGAATACGACGTCCGCTTCTCGAAGGAACAAGGGAATCAAGAGCTGACAGTGACCGCAGACCAATTCTCGAATTCGATCATCGTCAGGAACAGAACTTTTTGGAGCGGCTATTGCTGCGGGATGGGATAGCGTCCTAAACTGCCCCTCGTCGCACGCGGGAAACGCTTGGCACACACCGACCTCGAAAGTCTCGTCTACGTTCAGAAGGATGTCAGATGCAAAAATAGACGAAGAAGGGAATTCGTTTGCAAGAATCCCTACACTTGGTCCCCATAGAAGTTGCTCAAAACCATCACGAATCCACACCACGCCCATGGTAGCCTCGAATTCGCTACACAGCTGCGTTAGCGCAGAAGTCAATCGAGCTTCAAGGTCGCTGTCCAGGTTGGCTAGCATCAACTGATTCCTAAAACGATTCGCAAGACATGATGAGTGCTACTGGCAACTCAAAAGTACACACTGTTTTTCTCGACACGGAACGTCACTCCCTCCGAGCGGCGCCAATGAACCCCTCGCCTACCGGTGATAGAGAATTGCGAGAATTTGCTCTCGCCCTCTGCCCCAAGGACGACTCCCACGGGAAACCCGTATAGAGCCCACTAGGGTTCCGATCGCAAAAGCGCCTCTGAAACATAGGGCACAATTAAGTGGGAGAAGTCGAGACATCGTGCAACGCGATTGGAATGCGTAAAGTCCGCAGAGAACAAAACCCACCCCAGCTTGACGCATCTACGCCAGGTCTCGCATATCCCTGTAAGCTCTACAGACAATGCCGGATAGTCATCGAGTGATCGTGCCGGCCAAATAGCGCAACAAGCCATCAACGCGACAATTGCTGACAAGGGAAGAACAATATGGACTGGTATCCGCTCGCGATTTTGCTGGTTGGAGTTGCCGTGGTCATCAGCATGATCATGATCCTCCGAATCAATGCATTCTTCGCGCTGATAACCGCTGCAATCTTAGTCAGCCTGATGTCCCCCGGAGAAGCAACAGAGAAAATCAAACGCGTCGCCGAAGCATTTGGAGCATCTGCTGGGGGGATCGGAATTGTCATTGCCATGGCGGCGGTTATTGGCAAGTGCCTGATGGACAGCGGGGCGGCCGATCGGATTGTCCGATCCTTCACAAAAGCACTTGGGGAAGAACGAGCGCCAATTGCACTACTGGGAAGCGGTTATTTATTGAGTGTTCCCGTTTTCTTTGACACCGTTTTCTATCTACTCGTCCCGCTCGCGCGTTCCTTGTGGAGAAGCAAACGCAAGAACTACGTTTTGTATACCACGGCGATTGTTGCTGGCGGAGCAGTTACCCATTCGATGGTACCACCGACCCCCGGCCCTCTGGCCATCGCGGACAACTTGGGCGTCGATATGGGAGTCATGATCGTAGTTGGTGGCTTCGTTGGAGTTGCAATGTCGATTGTGGGACTAGGTGTCTGCTGGCTGTTGAATCGCTGGCAGAACATTGAGATGCGACCCTATGTTGGCGAAGACGAAGCTGCAACGTTCACTGATGATGAACTGCCTCCGCTTCGAATGGCACTCTTGCCGGTTGCATTGCCTGTCATCTTGATTGCAGCCAACACAGTCCTTTCCGCAATCGCAGACCCGGACTCATCGTCTTGGCAAGCTGTTTTGGGCGTTACAGGCATACTTGGGAATCCGAATCTTGCTTTGATGTTGTCCGCGATGGTCTCCATCATGCTCGTGGTGAAGTACCGAGGGTCAAACCTGTCTCAAATGTCCGAATCCATCGAGCAAGCTCTCATGGGTGGCGGCATGGTCATTCTGATTACCGCGGCCGGCGGCGCTTTTGGAAAAATGCTAGCTGCTGCAGGTATTCAAACAACCATTCAATCAACTCTCGGAACGGAAAGTGGAGTTGCTGGAACAACCGTTTTATTGGCAGCCTTCGGAGTCGCTTCGCTCATTAAGTTCGCGCAGGGATCTGGCACCGTTTCGATGGTCACGACTTCGTCCATGTTCGCAGCCATGGGTTTTACGGCGGAGCAGCTGGGATTTCATATGGTGTATTTGGCGACGGCAATTGGCAGCGGATCGCTGGTCGGCGACTGGATGAACAATAGCGGGTTTTGGGTATTCTCCAAAATGAGCGTGCTGACCACCAATGAAACGCTGAAGACTTGGACGATCTTGACGGCATGCCTCGGTTTCACTGGGCTGGTCACCACCATCATTGCTGCAACCTTATTTCCTATGCAGTAATTAAGGTGGGATTCCTTGCCGCAAAAATGGTAGTATGGACGCAGTACCCTCCCTCCGATTTTCGCCTATACCCTATCCCCAAGAGTTCCCGGCGATCCTGCACTACATCAGCCCCAAGCCTTCCGGACCCCCGCCTTGCCGTCTACCCACCCTTCCAGCTCGATCGGGCACACTTGGCACTGCTTGAACCGTGCCATTCGATGCTTTGCAGTACTGGCAGTTTGTACTTCCGCCCCAACCGCTCTTGAATTGCATGCGGAGGATGGCAGCACCAACCAGACGCAACAAACGAGTACAGAAAGACTCGCCCGTTTTCGAAAGTTATCGTCCGCGTATTGCCTCGATTGCCATACTGGCTCCGATGCCGAAGCGAGACTCGACTTGAAGGCGTTGGCCAGCGAGCCTATCTCAAAATTCTATCGGGATTGGAGACGTGTGGAGCGTGTTCTGGATGAACACTCGATGCCGCCCTCCGACTCCGAACAACCCACACAAAAAGAATTCGCCAAAGCTCGGACATCCGTGGCTGTGGCGCTGGATCAAGCAGTTAGAAACGCCGCATCGGACCCAGGCCCAGCACCCGTGCGACGAATCACGAACGCCGAGTACGACTACTGCATCGAAGATTTGACGGGTCTCAAACTGAACTTGGGCAAGAAGCTTATTAGCGACAGTGTTGGTGGTTCTGGCTTCACCAATTCTGCTACGGCCCAGTTCATGCAGGACGCCACGTTAGAGCGATATTTAGAAGCTGCCAAATCCGTCGCCGATCACGCTATGATCGGAGCGGGCCCGATCTACTTTTACAAAGACCCAGGACTCACTGGGCTTGAACTATCGGCAATAAACCGCATCCAATTCATCTATCGCCAGTATGGATTCCGCGCAGCGGCTGGCGAAGGCGCCGAACCCTACGGGTTGGAACGGTTTGCAACTGCATTTGAAGTCGCTTGGCGTTATCGGTATCGCACTCAAATTGGGCGGCCTCTCGCTTCTCTACGCGACCTAGCCAGCGAGTCTGGCATTAGCGAGGAATTTGCCCAACACATTCTGAGCACGATGAATCAGAAAAACGCCAGTTTTCCACTCAACCAGATTATCAACAGCTGGAACGCCTTCCCGCCTCCTGACGCGATCGAGGGAAACAGGAATCAAGCGATCCGACTCAAGTGCGACGCACTGTTTCAAGAAATGCTTGTTTGGCAGCACCGTTTGTCTGCGTCTTCAGGCCAAGAGGAAGCTGCCCTCCTATCAGGTCGCAAAATCGATGTTCCCGCAACGGTGGATTTCGAGGCTAGAGCAGTACGTCCAATACTCAAGAGCGATAGCGTCGCAGTAAGCGACCTCTCCGATCCAAATTCCTATAGTAAAGACGGACGTATCCAATTGGAAATACGCGTCGAACACGCGAGCCGTAATCTGGGGACTCAACCCGTCGTCGTGTTTTCGAACGCTTCCTTCCGATTCGATCTTTTCGATGGCACCGACTTAGATCCCGTCTCTCTCAAGTCAGTCATGACGGACGCAGAAGAGTCGGCGTTGGAGTTTGGCGTCAATCCTGGCGGAGCAAGGATAACAGACGACGCTTTCGTGATCGCTGTCGGTCAAAAGAAGACAATTCAAATCACATTGCCAGCCGATGTGCGTTACGGCGAGTTACAACTGACCGCCAAACTAGACGACAAACTCGGGCGTGATTCTGTCGTCCGCTGCAGCATTCGAGACATTACCACAGACTATGACCCTCAACTCGGTGTTGGCTCGCGAGAGTATTCCGCACTTCTGCGCGATCGCAACAGCCGAGAAATGGATCGCTGGGAGTCCGGGGTTTCCGAGTTTGCGAGAGTCTTGCCGCAAATTTCGCATCGGGAACCAACTCCCTCAGATCGAGACCCAATTCCACGTCTCTATGACAACACGTACAACGTGCCGGAACGCAACTACTTTCACACTGCGGCAAAGTACTTCCGAGATGATGATTTCCTTCAGCGTTACGTTTTGCCGAATGCTGAACGCGCTAACCTGAATAACTCTTGGACGGACCTACTAACCTCATTTGATTACCACAGCGTCAATCTCAACTTTACCGCCAAGAAACATGGAGTGGATTTATCGGGCATTGGAATCGACGCCCCCCCGAGCTGGCTCGATGAGTTTCCGAATGAAATCCGGCCTCTACTTTTGGAACTCAAGTCTGAATACGATCGGATGCAGCGTTCACTGCAAAACGCGGAAGCACTGCACCTAAGAAACGTTCTAGAGTTTGCTTCCAAGGCTTGGCGACGGCCTTTAGGTTCATCCGAACGCGATAACCTTATTGCGTTCTATCACTCGCAACGCCGGCACAACGATCTGGATCATCGTGCGGCAATCAGAGCGACTCTGGTTCGAGTTCTTGTGAGCCTTGATTTTCTCTTCCGAATGGAAGCAATCGTCTTTGAAGCTTCAAGTCCGAGCGCTCCGCATGCAGAAAGTCACGCTCAACAGACGAAGAGACTCAACGAGTTTGAGCTGGCCAACCGATTGAGTTTTTCGTTGTGGTCATCTCTACCAGACTCAGAGCTACGGCAGTCCGCTAAACAGAAAACCCTAGCACAAGATGCTGAACTTCGTGCCCAAGTCAACCGTCTGCTTCGCTCCCCAAAGTCGCGAAGAATGGCAACCGAGTTCTTTGGGCAATGGCTAGGTTTTTATCAGTTCGACCAATACCGAGGCGTCGATATCGAACGGTTTCCTGAGTTTGACGATCAATGCAAAGAGTCGCTCTATGAAGAGGCGATTTCATTTTTTGAGTACTTGATCCGCGAAGACCGCCCCTACACTGACATCGTTCAGGCTGACTACACTTTTCTCAACGCTCCAGCCGCAAGACACTATGCGATCAGCCTCGACGATAGCGACCGGTTGGAAGCCCCAAACTCCGATTCCACCTTGGCTACTCCTTCGGCTACTCCCTTGTCTTTTCGTAAGACCAACGTCTCCCACGAAAAGCGCGGTGGCTTGCTGGGCCTCGGTGCTGTGCTCGTATCCACTTCGGCTCCTCTCCGAACGAGCCCAGTAAAGCGTGGTGACTGGATTTTGCGTCGACTGATTGGTACTCCTGTGCCACCGCCTCCAGCGGATGTGGGCTCAATTCCTGCGGAGGAAGTGCTAAGTGATGGTCTTACTGTTCGCCAAAGACTAGAGGCCCATCGCTCTCAAGCAGAGTGCATGAATTGTCATGAACGCATCGATCCACTTGGGTTCTCCCTCGAACACTTTGATTCCTTAGGACGCTGGAGGGAGACCTACTCGGACGGCAAGGAAATTGACGCTACGGGGACGTTTTCCGATGGAAGCTCAATCAGCGGCGTGTCTGGCCTTCGGGACTACATTAAGAAACGCGATGCGGACTTTCGAAAGACATTCGCAGCAAAGTTAGTCGCTTACTGTCTTGGAAGAGCAGAAACTTTGGCTGATGCAGCCTTGATTGATGAAATCACGGATGCATTGGAAGAAGATCCCAGCATCTCCAGTGCCGTGCTCACCCTGGTGCAGAGTGCTCAGTTTCAGACGCGGCGAACTGACAGCGACAATGGTGCAATAACTGGCAAGTGACAATTATGAGACACACAAATCAACCCAAACTGGATCAGAGTCTTCCGCGCCGTTCATTCATGCGTGCTTGCTTGCAAGGAACGGGGGTGTCGCTGACTTTACCCTGGCTCGGCTCGCTACCCGTGAGAGCTGAAGAGACTGGCAAGCAGATTACCGCCGACAACGTCATTGAACGCCCACCAATTCGGCTAGGTGTCCTCTTCTTCTCCAACGGCGTAGAGCCCGAACATTGGTGGGCCAAGAAACACGCTGGAGGAATTCAGTACGGACAAGCACTTGCCCCACTTCAATCGCACGCCAACGACATCACTTTCATTAAGGGGCTTTTCAACGAGCAAGCAGCCAGCCACCCCAGTCCACATATGGGCCGCATGGCCAATATGCTTTCAGGTGCATGGGTCAGCCGTGATCAATCCGAGATTCGAGCGGGAAGAACCTTCGATCAAGTACTTGCACGACAACTTGGCAACACCACTGAAATCCCAAGCCTTGCATTGGGTATCGAACCGACTGAGTTGCGGCTCGAAGACGGTCTTTCGATGATCTACGGCTCTTGCATTTCTTGGGCCTCGGACACTCAACCGGCAACCAAGGAAATATATCCAGCTCGCGTCTACGATTTGATCCTCGGCGGAGGAACGGACCGAAAGCTTGATCGCAGCATCTTGGATTCACTCCGCTCAGATGCTGCCAGGATCCGCCAACAAGTCTCGGCAAGCGACAAAGCGAAACTGGACGAGTACTTCGCCTCCATCCGTGATATCGAAAATCGAATCGATCGAGCCAAGAAGGATGATGCACTCGAAGGCTGGCAACCTTCCATTGCCGAACCCACGTTTGGCCGTCCCAAAGATGAACTGCCACAAGATGTCGCCAAACATATGGAGCTCATGCTAGATCTTATCGTCCTTGCATTCCAAATGGACAAGACGCGGATTGCCACCTGCATGCTCAATAATGACCTGTCACAAATGAATTTCGGATTCCTGGAAGGAGTGGAGGGAAGTCTCCACTTGGATCTAACTCACAACGGGCGAGAACCGGAACTGGAAGCGATGTACCTAAAAACCAACCAGTTTCATTCGCAGCAGCTCGCCTATCTGATTAGTCGCATGAAGAAAATCGATGAAGGTGAATCGTCCTTGTGGGACAACACGATGTTGCTGTTCGGCTCCAATCTATTCAACGGCGATAAGCATCAAGCAACGGAGATGCCTTTACTCCTGACAGGCGGAGCAAGTGCCGATCTCAAGCACGGTGGCCTAATCGACGTTGGGCAGGCGGACATCGAAAGCCGCAGAGCTTGCAGTCTGTACCTCTCGCTCATGGACCGCATGGGATTGGAGCTCCCGCGATTCGGGGACGCAAGCCAGCGACTGAGCCTCTAAACCGATCGACCTCTTTGCGTGCCGCCAGAGAATTCACACAATCCAGCTAGAGGCTGTTAAGGAAGCTGAGCAGCGTTTCAATTTCAGCTTCACTAAGAGCGTGATCGATCTGGTGCCGTTGGGTCTCAACAACGTCCCGCAGAGAAGCTGCGCTCGCATCGTGAAACAAAGCGGTCGCTCGCTGACTGACGCTACGCAGGCTTGGAGGATTAAAGAGTCTTTGGTTCTCTTCGTCAGCCATTCCCACATCAAATGTTGCCGGCGAAGTGAAGACGCTTCCCGCATGGCAATCCACACAACCTAAGCTTCGGAATAGCAACGCGCCCGGATGTTGATTTGAAGCAAGCGTTGCACCCAAGTTATGGGCAACCGCACCAGTCTCATCAACAGACTCAGATCCGCCTGCAAAGTAGACGGTTTGCCTCGCGTCAACAACACTTGGCGGAGGCTTCAGTCCGGCTACAAAAGCCGAAATATCGTCTACTGCACTCGCCGGCGGTTCAGCACCAGCCATTGTCGAAACGATCGAGTGCCCAACCTGGTCACGAAGGGATTCCATCCCTCCATCCCATGCATAGGGAGCCGTGTCCCCCTGGCCTAATAGCGACAGAATCCGTTTGGGCGTCCCAAAAGTGTGATCCGTAAAGTTATCGTTCAATTGCCCATTCGTGTGTCCCTGACTGTGGCAGCTATGGCAACTCATCCAGCCATCGTGCCCAAGTCGTGATGAGAAAAAGAGTCTCTCTCCGCGTTCCGCCGAACTTGGCGGGCGTAACGCACCTAATGAGAAATGTCGAACTTCAAAACCCTCTAGGTCGACTTGAGTAAGCGAGTCGCTGAACTGATTGACAACCCAAAGCGACTTTCCATTCGGCGAAAACTCGCAGTCGACTGGTCGGTACCCGACATCGAATTGCCGAAAGTAGTAATCTTCCTCGTTCCCAATCGCGACGCGATTCGTCCCAGCCAAGGTGACCGCCAAGCGTCCAGTTACCGAGACAGCCAAACTGGAAGGATCACCTGCACCGTTGCCCGGTGTACCCAGCGGATAGAATTTACCCTTCTTGAAAATCTTTTCTCCGTCTTCGTGGAGCAAACGGTCTACGCGAAGCCAACGCAAGTTATTACTCATCAATCCGCCCCACGTGATATCCGTCGTGACCGAACGTGCGAATTCGTTGAGAAGTTGGTGCGGGAAGAACACAAACTCTTCGTCTTCGGTTACGCGTAGCGCAGCGATATTGTGACCGTACAACTTGTCGTGCTGGATCACCGCAGACGAGCCACGGTCGACCATGACAAAATCTCTTCCGAACGCGTCGGCGACCATCACGACATCGTGTTTGGGCAAAACGATCAACTCCCCTCCGCACATCGGCAAATCGACTGCCAAGCTGGAGTTCACCGAGACGTTGCTCGGCTCAAGGGAGAGTTGCCACTTGTACAGACGTTGTGACCAACATCCACTCACCCACAGTTCTCCAGACTCTGGGGACCAGGCGAGTGCCGTTGGGGCACCAGGCGCTGAAAGGACTTTTCGCAGGCTCAATCGCCTACTGGAAGTTTCCTTTCCCGAAACCGCCTGCGTCCCTTCGGAGTGCGTCGGTTGGGAGTTCTTCCGTACCTCATTGCTACCTTCATACGAGCTCGACCGCGACGGATCTTTAATCTCGAAGATCAGAACTTGCCCGCGATGTTGCTCGACGACAGCTATGAAGTTGTCGGACAAATTTTCGATGCGGCCAAAGTTCGCTTGCGGATCGCGATACAACTCGACGACGCTACCGTCGCTCGGCGAAAGTCCGAAAAGCTGCCCCGTCTTGCTGGTCGAAATCACTGCAAGCTGTTGGTCGACAAAACAAATATCCGTTGGCTGACGGTACGCACCCTCTTCGTCGTACTCCGGATAGTAGATCTGTGAACTCAGTTTTTGTTCGGAGTAAGCCGTACCATATCGCGAGTACGTTTGAATACGCGCGTAGACTTCATCGGGATCTGAATAAGCGTCAGGAAGATCCGAACTGTGATACTCGTCGTACTGTTCGCCGGATTTCGATGGCGACAATTGCGATTCAGCCGTTACGGACTCAGCGTAAGCTGATGCCGAATACTCTTGATAGGAATCTTGTGCGAACGCGCAATCTAACGCTCCCAAAATAAGCGTTCCCACCAACAAGCCAAGACACGCCTTTGAGCGTCTCAGGCTCTTCGATGCCTGGGAGCGAATTCGCCGAAAGGTGGAGCGTTTCGTGTTCATGTGTGAGCTTTCGCCGACAGTTCCAAAATCAAGATCGCACACAAGCGACTCATTTGAACAGTATAACCGTGACAGGTCGCTGGTTCACTAGCGATTCTCACCGGAGTCGGGGCGAGTCAGAGTTTCAGACTGCGATGAAGAAACTGCTGTCACGATTCTCCGATTCAGGTAGGAGATTCTGACTCGAACCAGCAGGCATGCGCACTCAATCTGTAAGTCTGCAACTCCAGTTCAAGATGGCACACTTGGCGTCACCGAATCTGGAGTTCCCACCTGAGGCAGGTCGTCATCGGTTGAAGTATTCGAATCGCTACGTGCCCGCCAAGCCCGCGTTGTCAGCCAAATGGACAGAAACGCCACCACTAAGGCGAGCCCCGCGGAGATCAGCCAAAACTCAGGCAGATGCCGATCCTCCTCGACCAAGATGTTCATACGTTTCAATTCGTCTGAAAAATGGCTCATACTCAGCAGCAAGCCGTTGTGTAGCGAGTGCAAGAGCATGCCTGGCCAAATCGATTGGGTTCTCACGGCCAGAAAGCCCAGTAGTAGGCCCATGAAGGTGGTGGGCAAGAAACGTTCGACGGCTAAGACATTGCTTGTCAGTACATGCATTAACCCAAACATGATCGATGACACTACGATTGCCCAAGCTGCCGAATACCGGTTGAGGGAGCCGAGCACGAAACCGCGGAACAAAAACTCCTCGCAAACTGCTGGCGTGATCGCAAACGCGAACAGGACGAGGGGCAGGGGTAGCTCTTGTAGTCTGCTACGGAAGGCTGCGACTTCGTCAAATTGTTTTTCACCAATCGTGGCTAACCCCAAATCCGCGGCCATGATAAAGATCTCATGTGCGAACATCCATGCGGTGAAGCCAATGAGCAGCACACTCGGAAACAGAATCAACCAGTTCCCTGCAGGCCACCTGCTCAGAAGAAAAGTATCTCGGATCCGAATCCGTCTTAGCATGCAGACCAGTAGTGGCATTCCGAGCAAAAGCAGGAATGAAACACCAGCTGAAATCCACAGGCGACTCTCAAGGCCGCTTCCCATCGAAGGCAACGAGCTGGACAGTATGAAGTAGACGGGAAACATGACTGCCATCGTGATCGCCATCTGATCAACGCTAGGCAAGACCGCCCCTTCAGCTGGTCGCGAAAACAGATCTCGCCAACTGCCTTGGCTCCCGGGAGTCGACGCGTCGATCCCGAAAAGCCGACTTGCGACCGACAGGGCAGCCATCGCGTAGATGCCATTGCAAATAATCGCGACCATCGCCGTGTTCCATTCAGCATTGCCATTGAGGACTTCTCGCGCTAGAAGCACGATGTTGACCAGAGGGACAGTAGCAAGCAAGCTCGTAAACTTGATCCCCGGTAGTAGACTCATCACGCCGGGTGTTAATGCGAGTAGCATCAAAGGAATCAAATACGCTTGGGCCTCCTTGAAGCTTTTCGCAAAGCTAGTGACCGCCAGCAGTAGCGCCGCAAAGAACATAGTGAACAGCACAAGTAAGAGCAGAACGGTACCGATCACTCCCGCAGACAATACACCTTCGCCAAAGATTAGCTTCCCAATCCCGCTCACCCAAAGAGTTGTCGTCATCGCTGCAAGATTTGCGAGTGCGGTCAGGAGAGCGACCGTCACAACAGCGGAGTACTTTGCCATCAGCAACGCGAAGTTTGGTGTCGGCGAAACGATCAAGGCTTCCATCGTGCCACGTTCCCGTTCACCGGCTGTCAAATCAATAGCTGGATAGACGGCACCGGCCATCGTCATCAGAACGAGCACCAGTGGAACCATTGTCGCCAGCAGATCGGCATAGTTACCCTTCATCACCACCGGCGTGGCATAGAGCCGGTAGGGTGCCTCAAAGCGGGGACCGATAACTTGCCGCGAAACTTCGTTGTTCACCGCCGCCAGAATTCGCTCCAGCATCTGAAGCGCACGTTCACTAGCCGCATCCCCTTTCCGGTACTGAACATCCAAGTGGCCAACGAGGTCTCTCATACCCTCAACGTCAAAACTGAGATCTTCCATTCCCTCGACTGTTTGGTACCGCCCCAGAGCCGCAATGCCTTGCTTTTGAGGCAGCAGTCGTCCTGCCTGACTTTCATCTGACTGCAGCGAACCAGAACGACGCACAATGACGATATCGGCCGACCCGTTTCGCAAGGCCGCTTTGCCGCCATCGTTCAATGGCAGTAAAGAAGGCTGAAGCAGGGAAGTCGACTGATCCAGCGTTCGGACCTTTCCATCCTCGACCTCGCCCTCAATAAAAGTCGGCGCCGCCTCTCGATCCTGAATAAGCAGGTACCCGACTCGGAGCAGAATCGGAAGCTGGGTATCGTCAAGCTCCTTCGAAATCCCAAGCGTTACGGTGCTCTCCGCCTTGGTCGTGATGTTCGTCAGAAGCACTCGATTCAATACGAGGCTCAGCAGCGGGTAAACGAGCAGAGGCATCAAGATCAAAGTCACGATCGTACGGCGATCCCGAAGCGATTCACGCAACTCCTTCAGGCACAACCTCAATAGCCGTGCCGGTGTTAGGCTGGGGAGCATTCGGCTTCCTTTCCATCATCTGGATAAGCATCTGCTTCCGAGCTTCGCATCATGGTGAGGAACATATCCGTCAAGTGCCTCTCACCCGTTTCCGACCTAATCTCGTCCAACGTACCCGCATACATCAGGCACCCGCGATGTAACAATCCGAAACGCCCGCAAACTCTTTCGGCTTCATCTAAGCGGTGAGTCGACAGCAAGACCGCTTTCCCAAGTTCCTTAAGATGCGCAATGAAATCGAAGACTGTCTGGCTTCCAACGACATCTAACCCCCGCGTTGGCTCATCCAAGAGCATCACAGGCGGATCATGCATTAAACCTCGAGCCAGGATCACACGCTGTTTCTGGCCGGTGCTCAAAGTGCAACAACGTTGATCGATGAATCGGCCCAATTCAAGCCGCTCGACCAACCCCGTTAACCGCTCCTTGGCCAGCGACATGCGAACTCCATAGAGGTCCGCGAAATAGAGCAACATTTCTTTCGCTGTTAGCCAGGGATAGACGCCATCATTCGTCGACACCATGCCGACCTTGGATCGAACACTCGCTGATTGAGTGTCCACTCGTAGCCCACCAACCTCAGCGAATCCATGATCGGCGTGCAGCAGACCCATTACGATTCTCAGTGTCGTCGTCTTGCCCGCCCCGTTGGGTCCTAGCAGACCGAATACTTCCCCTTCGCCAACGCGAAAAGAAACGTCCTGCAACGCTTGGACAGATTGCCCCGACCATACAAATCGTTTTGCCAAGGACTCGGTGAGAATCACGATCGTCTTTCTACAAGGGGTAAGCAGCGTTGTCTGCCGACATTTCTCTCAATACAAGAGGTGGCCGCTTTGCTGCCTACCGCCCATAACCGTTCGTATTGTAGTGGCTCGCCGAGTCCCTGCCTGCCCGGTCACAGAAGGCAAATCATCAGGCAACAAGATCGGCTTGAGAGGGCAGGCCATGCTGCGACAACGCCGGGTTAGCCTGATACGCCAGCGCCTGGGAACGAGTTCGCAAGCCTGCGTCGAGTTCTGGCCACGACGGGATCGAAGGATCGGATTTCAAGTCAAATCCAATTCACTCTACATCCAGATCACCCCTTCGTCCGTACCCTACAGAGCGAAGCGGAATCTCTAGGCGGAGCGAAGGAATTCGATCGCAGCAAGAAGCGGGAAGATACAGGATACGGTAAAGTCTCAGGCCAAAGACTACGGATCCAAACGCCGAGCCAATTTGGCCAACTCGACGAACTCGGAACGCAGGCCACGCGGATCCGAGCCACGATTGCGTTCCGCGGTTTGGATCACCCAATCCCAGTTCGCTTGCCCGCCGTACTGACTGCCCCTCAGCAGCAAACCATATCCAGCAACCGCCGCAGCAAACTGGAACTCACTCGATGGAAGAGCCGTTGGCTCAGTCGCCGGCACCCGCACTTGGAACTCCGTACTCTCCGACTCTGCAGGCTGCTTGTACCGCAAGTTCACCGTCATGCACGTTTGCTCCCTCTCGGGATTGTCCACGACCGTTTTCGCGACAAACTCGGAAGCACGTATACTGGTATCTTCTGCCTGAGATTCAGAAGACTCCGACGAAGCTGGGCGTATTTCGTAGAACGCTGTCACTCGATGGCCAGCCCCAATTTCGCCAGCATCCTTCGCATCATCACGAAAGTCCTGGTTGTTTAGCAGCCGATTTTCGTAACCGATCAATCGATAAGAATCGACAAACGCTGGATTGAAGTCGAGCTGGATTTTGACATCCTTGGCAACAGTCACGAGTGTGCCTCCCACCTCTTCGATCAACACCTTCCTTGCCTCGAGAAGACTATCAATATACGCATAATTCCCATTACCTTTATCCGCCAACTTCTCCATGGTCGAGTCCTTCAGATTACCGCTACCAAATCCGAGAACCGACAGAAAGACGTCGCTCTTCGCTTTCTGTTGAACTAAATCAACCAAGGCACTCTCACTTGTCGCCCCAACATTAAAGTCGCCGTCCGTGCACAGGACTACGCGATTGATCCCTGCTGGCAGCAGGTTCGCCTCGGCAACCGAGTAAGCCAACTCGATTCCGGCTCCACCATTGGTCGAGCCGCCAGCTTTTAAGCTATCGATGGCGTCCACAATCGCGCCCGCCTTTCGAACTTCCGTCGAATCAAGCACCAGACCGGAGGCTCCTGCATAGACCACAATCGCAATCCGATCCGTCGGAAGCAACTCCTCTGCCAACAACTTCATTGCCTTCTGCACAAGTGGCAGCTTATCTCCCGACATCATCGAGCCAGAAACATCTAACAAGAAAACCAAGTTGCAAGGCGCACGCTGGGAAAAGTCAATCGACTTCGCACGCATGCCAACGCGTAACAAATGGTTCTCCGGCTGCCATGGACAGACGCCATATTCCAAATCGACAGAAAACGGATGTCCTCCGCTCGGAGCCGAATAGTCATAGCTAAAGTAGTTGACAAGCTCCTCGATCCGCACGGCACCCCTCGGCGGCTTCTTCCCTGACTTCAACAGTCGACGCACATTTGCATACGAAGCTGTATCCACGTCGATCGAAAACGTCGACTGAGGCTGCTCCAGCGCGGACAGAAAGTCATTCTCCGGCAACGAATGATACGCTTCCGTGTCAAATGCCTCGCCACCGGTTTCTGCCAGCAACTGCGCCCGACCATTCATCCGTCCATCCGGCCGCCTGACGCCCCCTTTAGCTTTGGAAGAAGTTGCGTCCGCTCCGACCTCAACTCTACCGCAACCCGGGGCGAAAATGAGAACAATAACGAGTGTTAGCGCATGGTACAAAGGACTTCTAGCGATCAATCCGAAGCGACCACAAGCATGCGATGCACAACGCGTCGCCTGGGTTAGCGGTAGATCCGATCGTTGCATTCGGTCAGCGTTGCTCATCTCGATTTCCCATACTTCCAACGTTGGTAATGAATGGCTTCTAGCCGTTCTGGGAGTAGACGCGCGAGGGGGCTTGGGTATTCCCCAAAAATCAAGAAATTCCCCAGTAAACTACGCCAATGCAACTGACACGCAGTTTCGCAATCCCATTCGGCAGGTCTGCCAAACACCGTCCCTACTCAGGATCGTGGCGATAACCAACACCATGCACAGTGGAGATGATCTTTGGAGTCTTCGGATCGGCTTCAATGCGTTTTCGAAGTTGCGAGATATGCTGATCCAAAGTGCGGCTGCTCGGAAAGTAATTTTGTTGCCACGCGAAACTCATCAGCGTATCGCGAGTCACCACTTGGCCTGCGTTGCGATAGAGCAAAGCCAAAATCTTCACTTCGCGCAAGCTGAGGTCGACTACGGTCTCGCCACGTTTGCAGCGTAGTTCCTTCGGATAAACCTGCAGCCCGCACATTTCGAAGGCGGTCGTGGGGACTCCGTCGCTGCCTTCCGCGTTGTAGTCCTTCAAACAGCGGCGTGCCACGGCCCGAATCCTAGCCACGACTTCTTTCACGCCGAACGGTTTGACAATGTAGTCATCAGCTCCAATCTCCAAGCCGACAACTTTATCAATTTCCTCGCCCTTAGCCGTAATAAAGATGATCGGCACTTCCGAGTTGTCTTGCCGAATTTTTCGACAAACCTCAAACCCACTTTGCCCGGGCATCATAACATCCATACAGACAAAGTCGGGCCGCTCGCGTTGAAACAATTCCCAAGCTTGCATGCCATCTGCGGCCGGAACCGTCTGCACGCCTTCGTCCTGCAAGACTTCGATCAAACCGCGGCGAGTGACAGGATCATCCTCCGCCACCAAAACTTTCATCTGCATCGCTTAACTCCGTTCTTGGGCTTTGTCAGATCCTTGAGCCGGCAACACCGGAGCATGCAAAGTGCATCGAAACGCGGCCCCCTCGTTGGAGCTTAGCAGCTCGCAGTTACCGCCGTGACGACGCGATAGATCTCGAACAATCGTTAAACCGATTCCGGTTCCAGCAGGATCTTCCAACCGATTACCTAGACGTGTAAACGGCTCAAAGATTCGCTTCTTCATCCGCGAAGGTATGCCGCGGCCGCGATCACAGACAAAAATCTCAACGTTCGCTTCATCGCCTTTCGTCGTTACGCTGACTTGCTTTCCTTCGATCGCATATTTTTCAGCGTTGCTCAATAAATTGATCAAAATCTGCTCGACCGCATCGGGCGCTAAACTACGCAACTCCGGCGTTTGCAAGTTTAAGAGCACTTCAAACCCCGCTTCCTTGAATCGTGGAGCAAATGTTTCGACAGCCTGCTTAACCATCTCGTCGAGCGTTAAACACTCTCGCTTCAATTCCTGTTGATCGCGGTCTATTCGCGCAAATCGAAGCACATTCCCGATGAGTCGACTAAGCCGGTCGCTTTCGGCTCGGATCACCGTCAAACGATCTCGCTGCTTATCCAATTCACCCGCAGCAACCTGCCAATCTTCATCACCGTTTTCTGCAGCTCCTAAGTCCGCCGCGAGCAAGTCGGCGTACATACGGATATTCGTGAGCGGTGTTCGCAACTCGTGCGAAACTTGATTCACAAAGGACACGCGACTCCTGGCCAATCGTACTTGGCGATCCAAACTAAGACTGACTACGAGCCCGCCAACTACAAGCGCCGTTGCGATGCCTCCAACGGCAAACCAAATTGGCAAAACCCAATCCTGTCCAGCCAGCCGAGCGGCTAACTCAGGAGATGCAAACGCTCTCAGCCGCCAGCCTTCCAGCGGAGCCTGCAGCGGCAACTCCGCATCGAGCTCGCGCGAGTCGATGTCTCCCCACGCATCTTCCGAAGCATCGCCCCACTGGTAGATCACTTTGCCCTCGACGTCGACCAACTGTTGCAACATGCCACTCAAGAATCCCTCACCCGCCTGCGTTCCGCGTGGAGATTCGCCCCTCCCATCTGAATCAGGCAGACTGGCCACAATATCGGCCATCCAACGGGCACGGGGCAGGGCGGCCAACGCCCGAGTCTGATCGGCTTGCTCCCACCAAAAGCCAAGCACCATTCCGCGGCGGTGGTACCAAGTTAACCAACCAAAACCGTCCTTCCGTGCATCGTTTTGCGGCATATTGTTGGGCTCTGCAGCGGGGGAGAAATCCTGATCCAATGGCGAAACCAATTGATTCCCCTCCCCTTGGTACAAAGTCGAATTCTGCCATGCAGGCCGAGACTGCTCCAACGATTGTGCCGTGTTGGCATCCTCATTTCCGGCTGAATCATCAGCTGAAAACGCAAACGCCGAATCAAAAGCTTGCTGCTCCGAAGTGTTGCTTCGATTGAGCACCGAGGATTGCAATCGAGAACGCGGCGTTCGCACAAAGTGCTCAGACAATAACTGCCGAGCTTCGTCGACAAGCGATTGCACGTCCGTGGATTCTGTCCCCAGCGACATAGGGAACTTCAGATTCGAATCCTCGCCCACCACGACCAACGCTTGAACAATCGGCAATCGCTTAACGGAAACACAGTCGGCGGGGTCCGCCAAGTCTCGTTGCCGAAATTCTCTTCGGAGTTGAAACGAGTAGTCATCAACAACGCCGGCAATGGTGCGATCCACGGGAACTAATTGCGCGAGCAAGAGTTCTTCTACCCGTTGCGCTGCCGAATCGTCGCGCTGGGCAATCCAAAATTGAGCCAACACACAGACTGTGGCAATCGCTACGGCAAGTGTCAACCAAAGGGCAAGAAGAGCACGCCACACGTTCCATCACTCCCCGGCAACTTCGGGTTCAAAGTACTCAGTCGTAAAGACCTCGCCGAGGCGAACTTTCTCCGGACTCAGCAAGCCAACTTTCACAAACTGATCGTAGAGCGTCTTCCAACGCGACTCGGTCATTTCTCCCATTGCATCCGCTGGAGTTTCGCTGGTGATGCATAGACTGCGCAGCTCCTGCACCCCGTATTCCAGGGCAGCTTCCGTCATCCCGTGCTGATTTGCCTCGAGTATCGCCGCGTTCGTGTCCGTCGAATCCTCGAAGTACTTCTTCCACCCCTCGCAACTCGCAAGGACCATACGTCGCACGAGATCTTCATTCTCATCAATGTAGGCATCGGTCGAAACAAGACAGGAGGCGTAAGGATTGAACCCGGTCTCAGAGACCATCATCATGCGAATCTCGACCCCCTCATCCTTGGCCAGCAAAGGTTCGCTGAACGAATAGGCTTGCATTGCACTCTGCGGATCGGCTGCGAAATTCGGCACGCCCGAGTAAGGAACGAGTTGCACATCCTCGAGCAGGCCCTTCGACTTCATGAACTCCAAATAGGGTCGCCCCGAACCAGCTTGCATTTTCAAACCGCCCAGCTCGTTCAAGGTAGTCGCCGCAGAGGAGGCGTGGACCAAGATACAGCGTGGAGTATTCTGGATTGGCGCCATCAAAGCTTGTACCGGAACCTCTTGCTCCCGAAACACGAGCACATCATCCGCATTGCCGATCGCAAACTCGACTCGACCGGAGACCAACTCTTGCGCGACCGGCGCAGTAGGCCCCCCCGGACGTATCTCAACGTCCAAACCGTATTTCTCGAAAATCCCATGCACGTCCGCGGCGTAAAAACCACCATGCTCGGCTTCAGGAAACCAGTTCAGCATCAACGTGACTCTGTCTAAGCCACTGTCGTTCGTCCTTTGGTCACTCGTATTCGAACTGCAACCGCCGAGAATCAAGCAGACGCAGAGCATCCCAAATTTCGCCGGGAACTGGGAAGCACCTCTAAAATCTCTGTTCATGAAATCCCTATAAGTTTGCTTGTTGATTTAGGCATTTGTCCGTACTCAAGCGGACAATAAAACACTTCTGGCAAGCTTGCTAGCACCCGAGCATCTGACCGACGCCAAAGAAGATGGCCACCCATACCAGGCCCTTCAAGAGAAAGAAAGCAAAGCCGACGACCCCAATCCTCGCCAGCCAGCGCCGCACTTTTAACCACCGCGGTTCGTAGGGATCCGTTGCATTCATTTTCTTGATTTTCCAATCAACCCGGCAACGAACTTCTCATTTTCAAAACTGCCACTCGCCGTCCATCGCCGGAAAGCGGTTCGCCCCAGCAAGTTTACCATGCTCAACAGGATTAGCCCCAGGAGAGTACTCACAAAGACAGCGGCGATAATCGCATCCGTTCGAGCTCGATTCTGCCAACCGGTCATCACCGTCCCCAACCCGGAAAACGCGCCCACACGTCGCCCCGTGAAATACTCGACTACGTCAGTCAACGCCTCGAATCCGGCCGCATTCGTGCCGACAAAGAACTCGCCCACAATTGCTCCGATCACTGCCAGCCCCGCACTCACACGCATTCCCAGCACAAGATGACTCATCGCGTGAGGCAGCCGCAATTTCCAAAGCTCCTGAAATCGAGTCGCTCCGGCGAGCCGAAATAGGTCGCGCAGGTTGTTATCAATCGACATAAGCCCTGCTGTGACGTTGGAAACAATAGGAAACAAGCTAATGATAGAAGCAACCAAGACGATTGTCTTAAATCCATAACCGAACCAAGTGATCAGTAAGGGAGCGATGGCGACAATGGGGACTGTCTGTAAAAAAACAACATAGGGGTAGAACGCCGACCGAACCCAACGCGACAGACTAAACAGAATCGAGATGCCCAAACCGACAACTACGCTGAGCGACAATCCCATCACTGAAGCCGCTCCCGTTGCCACAACACCCTTTATCAGTGCTTCGCGTTCTTCCCACATCGCATCCATGACGCGCAACGGACTTGGCAGCGTGATTGGGTGAACTCCTGTTAGCCAAACACCGGCCTGCCATAGCAAGAGTACGCCTGCAAACGCCAACAAGGGCGGAAGCCCACTGCCGACGACTTGCATGATCGTAGAGCGGCCGATTTGACCATGACTAGGCGACACGCGACAACTCCTGACTGACTCGGCCATAGAACTCGGCGAAACCAGCAGACGTCCTCAACTCCGAAGTTCTCGGCCACGGCAATGGGTTCGGAAGATCGCAGTGGACTTTGCCGCCTCCGAGGATGACGACTCGTTGACTGAGCGTGATCGCTTCAGCGATGTTGTGGGTCACGAACAAAATCGTCCGCTTTCGCTGCTCCCAAAGCTCCAGAACCAGCTCATTCAACTTCGTGCGCAAAATTTCGTCCAACGCTGCGAATGGTTCGTCCAGAAGTAGAACACTCGGATCCGTTATCAAAGCCCGCGCAATACTGGTTCGCATCCGCATTCCGCCCGACAACTCCCGCGGGTATTTCTTACGATCCAACTCGTTCAATCCGACCGCAGCCAGCACTTCCTGCAGCCTTGCTTCCCAAGTCCCGCTAGCGTGCCGTTGATCACCACCGCCCTTCCGCAATGCGCCAACTTCGAAAGGCAACAATATGTTCTGGCTCACCGTTCGCCACGGCAATAACGTTGCATCCTGGAAGACGAACGAAATATCGCCCTTACGTCGATTCGCATGCTCTCCAACAAAATCCACTCCACCATCACTCGCCTCAAGCAGACCTGCGATCGCCCGCAGCAAAGTACTCTTACCGCAACCCGAGCTTCCTAACAGCGCCACGATCTCGCCGGGCTTCACGTCGAGAGACAAGGACTCCAGAACACGAGCCGATTCGCTACCTGGATACGATAGCGACAGATCAGAAACGCTTATGCCGACTGTTGTCACTGGATTCCAATGGATCGTTTAAGGTTGCCGCTCAGATCGGGTTGCCGCTTAAATCGGGTTGCCGCTCAAATCAACGATCGGCCCACGCAAGAGTCACTCCGCCCGTTCCGCAGTGTGATCGCCCACCCATTTCGCACTCTTTCCGTAGCGGTCCGTAGCGGTCCGTAGCGAACGCCGGCATTCTCGCTGCGGACGCATCGACGGCCTACGCTCAGTCGACATCAGCGTCAGTTGGGTCTGGAGCTGCGGCATCTGGGGCGGAGTTTCCGAATTGTAGCAGCATTGTCGAGGGGGCTTGCCGCGCATCACTGAACACTGCGTCGACTTCGAATTGGCCATCTAACCAGCCTTCAAGCCGGTTTGCATCCGCGGCCATCTCCATCACGCGACCTGCCAATTCAAGCTGGTTCTCGAAGCCACGACGTTGCTGCGACATCGCCGACTTCGCTCCACGCGGCAAGCCTTGCAGCGTACTGAACCTCTTTAAGTTCTGAATCGCCACGCGTAGTTGCTGCTGCATCCCAAGCAAGTTTTGCTGGACGACGTCTAAATACTGCTGGCTCACCGGCAAGCGAACTCCCGGGAGATCCGCTGCCTCCGCAGCAACACTCCACTGCAGCCTCTCACCACGCTGGCCTAGCAAACGTGCTCGAACGACAATCTGGATCGGTTCGGACTTCTTCGCATCATCCGGATCCGACTCCTCAACGGTCCAAGTCACTATTTCCTTTGCGACCAGAGTCAGCGGCTTGGCAGGTCGAACCGAGAAGCCATCGCTGACTCGTAAACTCAATTCCCAAGCTGGTTCGCGAGCTCGCAGTTTGCGAACTTGAGGCACATTCTGAATTTGCAACATGGGGAAAGTCGCCAATTGAAGGGCAGGCAACTGGGACTGCTTGTCTCCTTCAACTTGAACCTCTTCACCCACTTCCAACTCTAGCAATTCACCAGCCGACTCCTGAGCCATCTCGTTCATGACTTCCATCACATCCAACTCGGCCGCCTCCGCAATCGCCTTCTTCGCCGCGGTATCCTCGGCTTCCGTCAATTCGTTGGGATCGTTCAGGGCAGCCGTTTCGTTTGTGCCGTCGTCGCCCGAAGGCTCGCCGCCAGCCTGGACGTCCACTCCGTTGCTGCTGGCAACTTGGCCTTCGACGGAAAGCTCACTCTCAGAATCCACGACTGCGGAATCGGCCGACGAGTCCGAGTTCAACGGACCGGACAGCTGCGAGAGCGAAGCGTCGGCCACCTCGCCCAGCGAATCCATGGCAGCGAAGTCCGCATCATCGGATTCTGCCTCCCATTCCTGTAAGACCACAAGATCGCCCTGCGCATCGCTGCCAGTGTCAGTCGCAGCCAAGCCGCCGGACTCCGCGAATATCGCCGGCCTCACGTCGGCCCCAGCCAATGCAACTTCCCGAACCGACCCGTCCCCTGTTTCTTGTCCATTTGAGAACAGGCCCAACATCCAAAACAACCCTGCAACCGCCAAGCAACCTGCGGAAGCCGCAAAGGTATAGACCAGGGTTGATCGTCTTTTCTTCGATCGCTTATTTGCAAAGTCTGCCTTGGATGCACTCCGTTCAGGTGTCTTAAGTGCTTCCG
>JBGCCZ010000047.1:0-60199 GCA_045105035.1 Pirellulaceae bacterium
TCAAAGAGCGTCGAGTAAATGGCCAGCCGCAAACCGATCACCCGACGGCCCAAGGCCGTCGAGGATGTCGAGTCACACGCAATGTATATCGCGGACGGCAGTGTCGACGCTGCATTGCGATTTCTTGAGCGAGCCGAGCAGACGATCAATGGCTTATCGCTATTCCCAGAAAGCGGCGGTCCATTCGCGACGAGTGCACCGGAACTCGCAGGCCTCAGGACGAAGCTGGTGAGAGATTTCCCGAACCATGTCGTATTCTACGTTGAACGAGTTGATTCGATAGAAGTCGTGAGAGTTCTGCGAGGCGGACAAGACATGGACGCTGAAATCAAGAAAAACTAGCGACCGACGACATTGTTTAACTACGACAAGGTGTCGTAATTGTAGGGTGTGGATTCGGTGATCCGTGAAAGTGTAATGATAGCACAGCGGGCGAGGATTGCTGGGAGTTTTGGGGGGAGGCTGGGCAAGTCAGAGTTTCAGGCTGTGATGACGAAGCCGGTGTGATAGTTAGACAGCTTTGGTTACAGTTCCCCGGGGTTTGAAGTCAGGGCCTTCAGTCGCTGGGGCTCCATCGGGATGACTTTGGCAGGACCGCGAACGACGCGGCTTCTGACTTAGACTTGCCCTGGGGGGCAGGCAGGAATTTGCGGTTGGGCGTGTCCCTCAACGGCCGACGCTCCCTTATTTCCCGATGAAAGCTGAGGCGAGTGACGCGTTTTGTTTCGTCACATTTTGTTTCGGCTTAGGGAAATCGCTCGGCGAAGCGTTTGCTGATGGCGTTTTGCAGTATCTCGTAGAACTCCGCATCCAAGAACCGCTGTCGTTGATCGGGACTTAACTTCGCAAGTGGTTCTGCCCAGCGTTCCAGTGGTGGAAGTGTTAGTGAGATCCAGCCAGGTCGTTGAACGTGGACTTCGATACCCGTGAAGAAGACGCTGTCTCGGCCTTTGGCGACTGCAAGAGTGACTTTGCTGGAGATTACTTTTCCGTTGTTGGAGTTTATTGGCTTAAAATGTATTCGCATTCGACCGACGTTCTTGGTGCGACCGCTTGATTGAGCCCTTCGGTTCCCTTTCGAGCGAGTCTCGGCATGCCGCATTCGCTTGTTGGTCGGGTGGTTTGAACGGAGAGTTGAGTCGGCGTGTCTTGAGCCAACGCTTGATGTCTCGGGGGTTCGCAGTCGGTCGAGTGGACTTGTGAGGGTTTCTGCTGGCTTGGCGACTCGAACGTAGATGGTCGTGGTTTCGAGGCTGACGTGTCCAAGGACTTTTTGGATCTTCCGAATGTCGAATCCGTCTTCAAAGCTATGCGTCGCGAAGGTGTGTCTTAGTGTGTGGGGCGTAGCGTGCTTACGGATCTTGGCGATGTCGATTGTGCGTTGCATCATGCGTTGAACGGTTCGCGACGAAAGATGGCGGCTGGCATTACGCCGGTTGGTGCCGTTGGTGGTCGCGAGTTGCAGGGCTTCGGCTGGGAAGAGGTAGTCGTTGTCAGTTGTTTGTTCGGCGAGTTGACGTAGAAGTTCACGCAGGTTGTTGGGAAGTGGCACTGCGCGATCGCGCGCTCCCTTTCCTTTGCGAACTTGAATGAGGTTGCGGTCAAAGTCGAGGTCGGTAAACGTGAGTTTGACGACTTCGCTAACGCGGAGTCCGGTAGCGTAGAGCAGTCCTAAGCAGAGTTTGTCTCGCAGCGACACGGCGCTTTCCAGGAGCCGCTGTACTTCAGAAGCACTGAGGACCGTAGGGCTTTGCTTTGGTTTCCTCGGGGATGCGAGGCCGAGTGTGGTCTCTTCAAAGCACAGTTTATCGAAGGCGGTGCGAATCGCTGAAAGGTGATTGCCAACGGTGCTGGATTCCAATCCGGCGTCGACCAAATACTCGAGGTAGTCCCGGACATCTTCACGCGTGAGCAAATGCGGAGCGTTTCCGAACCATTGTAATAGTGAACGCAGGTGCGAAGCGTAGTTTCGCTTGGTGGCTTCTTGATAGAAGCGAATCTTAAGTTCACGTTCGATGCGGCGAAGGAACTCTGGTGCAGTCGGGCGTTCTTTCGCCAGGTCAACTACGGCCAGTCGTCGATCCAACTTGTCGACCACCGGTTCTTGATCTGCGTAGCGGCCGCGCGGACGGCTGTAGGGCCGCCCGTCGGGGTACCGGGGGTTCGGTCTCGACCGGGTATGTGTGGGGTAGGCGAAAGTTTGCATCGCAGTCTCGCGAATGAAAAGTCGTTTCCTGCGTTTTGTTTTATGGGGGAAGTTGTAGGCTTAAACAAGAAGGGTGGGGGTGGTTTAGACGTAGTTTTCGCGAATCAGGTGCAGCGCTTTGCATGCATTGGAGGTGTTGGTTGTGGCGGCTACGAGCGATGTGAAGGCGAGGTTTTTCGTGTCCAACGTTTCTTGTGGAGAACAGAATGTCGTTTGGAGTTTACCCAGTACTTTGACTCGAAGGGTCGCCTGGAGCTCTGTTTTCGCGCGGAGTCGCTAAGAGGGGGAAGCTGACGTTCGAGCGTGTGATCGAATCGAAAACTTGCGTGATACGGGCTAGGTGACCGTGGAGCTATCCATGAAGGCTGGCGCTGGGAAGTGGTGTGACGTCGGATGACCGGTTAGGCAGGGCCAATCCGAGTTTGAATCTGGGGATTCAGGCTCTCCCCGTCGCAGGGGCTCCGCCCCTCCCAGAATTCTTCGCGGAACTCGGAAAGGGAGGATGGCAGTCTTGCTACTACTCTTGCCCAAACCCAAACTTTGATTCGCCCTGATGCACGATTTTTGCCTTGCAAGCAATTGTCGTATACAACTTGAGTATTGGGTGAAGTGGGTTCGGTGCTGGTTGCACTGTGCTGGTTGCGAACTGGCCGTTCGTTCGTGCACCAAGAATGAAAAGTGGGGGAAGCTTCGATGAAACGCTCTAGATGTCGTACCATCACCGTTTGGATCACGTGTTTGTCAGCAGTTGTTGTCAGCCAACTTGGCCGAACCAGTTTGGCTCAGGTAGGAGCCAACGGTGCGCGGTCGTCTGTACCTTACTACGTGGAGCCTTCGCGGTTTCAGTACAATCGGCCGCAGAGTCGAAGCGGCGTTGGTGGATCAGCGATACCCACAACGAACTTTACGATTCAAGTTCCGCGTTCGCGAGCGTTTCTCTACTCGCCCGGCGTTTACTACTCTAATGGGTTTTATGGCGCGGGCCGATATCCAGTCGTGCCGCAGTACTACAACACGCCGAGATACTACTACCGTCCGCAACGAGGTGTGAGCGTGCACTTGGGGCCGTTCATTCCTGCTCGGCGTTTCTAAGCGTTTGCAAGAAGGACTCCCTCTCTGCTGCTGCTACGGCGGCGGCGGCATTTGGGCGAGCGGGAAGGTGACTTGATTGGCGGGCTCGCTGATGTGATCTATTGCGGTCGCTTGTTCGTGATGAGGTAGGTTCCGCTTTTACCAGCTACGGCGAGATCGGCGTCGCCGTCTGCGTCAAAGTCCTCAATGACAATTTGTAGACCGGTGCCGACGTGGCCTTCGTCGATGGTGTGCCGCGTGAAAGTTTCGTCGTTCTCATTCCAAACGTAGTAGTACAGGCAGGGCATTTCTTGGCCACCGGGATCGTTGCCATTGTGGGCATAGTAGCGTTTGCCGGTGATGAGCTCTGGGACGGAGTCGCCGGTGAGATCTGCCCAAGCCAGACTGTGAGGTTGGCTGTACGACTTGTCGATTTCATTCTTCTCCCACTGGATTTCGCCATCGTCATTTGTGCCTTCGTTCTTCCACCAGAAGAGTCCGTAGTCGTGGCCATTTCCGAAGATTAGGTCATTCCGTCCGTCGAGATTGAGGTCGGTCACAATCATCGGGAGGCTCGAGTGCAGATCCCATGCAGCGTGGAATTTCCAGGGCTGCGTCCAAGGGTTCTCGTTGGGTTGCTCGTACCATCCCTGGCCGACCAAAATGTCTTTATTGCCGTCGCCGCTGATGTCGCCGATGGCAAGGCCGTGACCGTTGCCCGAGTCTCCGAGCTTTGCGGTTTTCAGTGTGTATGCGGCGGACTTCGGTGTATCGGATTGATTTTCGGTCTGTTTCGCGACGAAGTGTTGCACTAGGAAGGGAGTGTCTTTCTTCCAGCGATTGATGATGAGTTCAGGTGTTCCGTCACCGTTCAGGTCTTCGAGGACGCCGCCTTCATTGTGCGACTGCTGGCTGTCGAGCAGCAAGTGTTGTTGCCAGAGTTTTCCAAGTCGCAGTCCCTCTTTGCCTGGATTTTCGTACCAGTGGATTTCAGTCGGTAAGAAAGATCCTGCAACAACGTCCGGATAACCGTCTTCATTTACATCGAAGACATAGTCTCCGTTGCTTTCGACGTAGCCATTCCAATCGTTGATATTGCGGAGTGGCCTTGCTACCCAATCACCGTTGCGAAACCAGTTGCGCCCGGCAACTAAGTCGACTTTACCGTCTTGGTCAATGTCGGCGGCTGCGATGCCTTCGTTCGCATCAATCGTGAGGCAACGGATTTCAAATTTCAGCTCTTCTGCTACCGCACACTGCGTGGTGAGCGTAGCCCCGAGGGCGACGAGGACGGCTGGTAGCGTCCAGTTGGTCAAAATGTTGCTGGGCATCGTGAGGGGGTTCTTTGGAGGGGAGTTGTTGAAGGCCGTTGAGCTGGGGTGAGGTTCGGAGTTGGGGGCCGCTGTAGAAATCTCAATCTATGGGCGGGGCTGAATTGCTTTTTGTGTATTCAGCGAATATCGAATTGAGTCTCTGGGCGTCGAGTTCACCGTCGTGGATCACCAAGCGGTAGCGAAGGCGAAGCGGTTTATCTCTGGAGACAGCTACTGGTGTTCTTCCTGGGTAAGCGGCGTTCTGCATGCTTCGGGCGGACCGAAGGATCCAAGCGTCGCGTGGCTTGGGGTTTTGCGGATGAGCGAGCACGGCGATGCCCTCCCCTGCCCTGGCGATGTTCATCCAGCGGTCGGTCTGTACCGCATTCAGCGTGGGTTGCACGTCGCCATTTGGGCCGGAGAAGGACAGGTCTTCGGTGAGTTTCATGCGCACCGAGAAACCACCGTAGCCCTTGGAGTCATCTGAGCCGCCAATTTGCAGGTCGGGTACGAGGGCGTTGACTTTGATGTCAAAGTCGATCGAACGGGTCAAAGCATGCAGCGGGTGGGCGGTGATTGTGATGTCCTCTCTGGCTATTGAGATCGGCTTTCCGTGTTCACCAATAATGTCGGGGCTTCGCCACTCCACCAGGGCTCGCACTTGGGCGCGCTCGTTCGAGATTCTGGCGTTCGCTCCTCGAACAATCCATTGGAAGTTATTGCAGAGCCATGCGTCTCCGGCTGGTTTGTTGCTGACTAAAGTCTGATGCCAGCTCCAAAATACCCCTCTGTGATGCCCGTGATCTTCGGGGAAGTCTTCCGTGAGCGGATTGCCTTCGAGGCTCCACAGCGGATGGACATAGTTGGTTCTAGGCCACTTGCCGTCACGATCTTGGCGGGAGATTTGGTATCTAAGAATGGGCTTACCCGAATCAAAGAGCGTGATTGCATCGCTTGAGGTCGTGGCCGAAAAGCCGTGCTCGTCCACCTGAGCTGAGAGGGAAGCGGTGCAGGTAAATGCGGCCGCGAGCACTGGGATGGCTAGTGAGCGTAGCCATTTTGATGGGAGTCGGCGGTGGGGCACAGTGGGAGGCAAGGTTTGAGGGTTCGCTAGTGGTGGACTGGGTGGACCGGTGAAACGACTTCTACAGCATAGCGGATTTGCAATATGGAAGAGAAAATCGCGTGTCGAAGGGATTGCCGGTCCGGCAGGCTCGTTGCTTTCCTGCTTTCGTTCGCAGGTGGGGTGACTGATGCTTGCCTCGGAGGTTCAGGCCTACTTTTAGCGGGGGGGAAAGGTCTTAGAATGCGGCTGAGGCCCGATAGTGGCCTGAGCTAAAGCGATACATGGTAATCAACGAGGCACGCGCACATTGCCTGGGTGCTTGGGTGCCCGCTTTAGGTGAGATGGATGGCTCGGGTGATAAGGCGGAATGATTGATGGGAAGTTCTCGGAGTTCAAAAGGCGGGAAATCAACGTCGCCGGATGGCGATGAAGGGTCGCTGGACGAATCGAAGTTCTACAAACCGAGGGAATCTCAGGCTGGTCGGGAGTCGTCCTCGGGCGAGAGTTTGGAGGAGCGGTCGCGGTTGCGCGCGAAAGGCATTGTGGATGCCATTTTTAAGCAGCAACTGCCACTCCAGAGTGAGACGAGCTTCTTCATTCTCGTCAACATGCTCGATTTCTTTATGACTTATTTGCTGCTGAACTTTGGAGCAATCGAGTCGAATCCGCTAGCTGACTTTTTCTTCAAGAATTTTGGCTTTCGTGGGATGCTTTACTTCAAGCTAGCTTCCGTTGCCTTCATTTGCATTTTGACTCAGATCATTGCCAAGCGAAATCTCTCGCGAGCGCGGTTTGTGCTCTTACTGGGGACCGCAATCGTCGGCTTCGTCGTGATTTACAGCGCGTGGTTGTTGCGTGGACTCTTGTATTGAGCTGTGGATGCGTTCGGCGAACGGCAGAGCCTTCCCATTGCGCAGCTGAACCCTCCCATCGCTAGGGCTCCGACTCTCCCGAAAGCGGAAGGGTGACTGAGGTGTGGGCTGAGTGGAAGAGTGAGGCCGTTTTTGTAGTGGCAGAATAGGGCAAATGATGGCGCGGCCTATGAAAACACCCTCCCGGAACGATGGGTTCTGGGAGGGTGTTGGAGTTTAAATGCTGAGTTGACGAATTGGTGAACTAGCGTCGATCGCCGCCGCGTCCGCCACCACCACCGCTGCCGCCGCCAGAACGTCCGCGTCCGCCACCACCGCCGCCGCTGCGACCGCCGCGTCCACGTCCGCCACCACCACCGCCGCCGCGAGAATCGCTGTAACGTCCGCCGCGGTCACCACCACGGTCTCCGCCTCGATCGCCACCGCTTCGTTCAGCCCGTTCGACGCGAATATCGTCGCCTTCGGCGCCAGCTTCTCCCTCTTCCGTCGCAAACTCGTCTTCGATGCCGAGTTCTTCGAGAGCACGACGGCGACTTAGTTTCACGCGATCTTGTTCATCGATGTCGATCACGAGGACCTTCATCGGATCGCCGACTTTGCAGATGTCATCGACGCTGGAAACGTATCCGTTGGACAGCTCGCTGATGTGAACCAGTCCGTCTCTCCCAGGAAGGATCTCAACGAAGGCACCGAAGTCGCGAACACTGCTGACAACACCGTCGTAGATTTTGCCGATTTGAGCCGTTGCGGTGCATGCTTCGACACGCGTCATGGCTTCCTTGGCAGCATCGCCGGTCGCACCACCAACAACAACGGTACCGTCATCCTCGACGTCGATGGTAGCACCGGTTTCTTCTTGGATGGCGCGAATGTTCTTCCCGCCTGGACCGATGAGCATGCCGATCTTGTCGACATCGATCTTGGTCCTGAGCAGACGAGGAGCATAGCGGCTGGTCTCAGAGCGAGGACGTGGGATGGTGGTGATCATCTTACGAAGGATCTCCATCCGCGCTTCGCGAGCTTGCTTGAGCGTCGCTCGCATCATTTCTTCGCTGATGCCGTCGATCTTCAGGTCCAATTGGATACCGGTGATACCCTCTGGCGTGCCTGCGATCTTAAAGTCCATATCGCCGAAGTGATCTTCGTCACCGAGGATGTCGGTAAGCAAAACCCACTTATCGTCGCTTGCTTTGACAATCCCGACGCTGATTCCAGCGACAGGATTGATGAGCGGTACGCCAGCGGCCATGAGGCCAAGTGTTGCCCCGCAAACGCTGGCCATCGAAGACGAGCCATTCGACTCGGTGATATCGCTGATGACTCGGATCGTGTACGGGAAGTCTTCCGCATCTGGGATCACGGGTGCAACGGAACGTTCTGCGAGCGCTCCGTGACCGATTTCGCGACGACCAGGGCCTCGGATCGGGCGGCATTCGCCGACGGAGTAGGACGGGAAGTTGTAGTCCAGCATGAATTTCTTGCTGTACTCTTGGACGAGTCCGTCGACACGCTGTTCGTCTCGGCTGGTACCGAGAGTGATGGTGACCAAGGACTGGGTTTCACCGCGTTGGAACATGGCGGAGCCGTGAGCGCGAGGTAGCAAGTCGGTCTCGCATTCGATCGCACGCAGGCTGGTGTGGTCACGACCGTCGGGCCGAGTTCCGGCGATGATCAGCTCACGAATCACTTCGTATTCAAGGTCGTGCCAGGCGGTCTTGAAATCGTCGCTGCAGTAGGCGCCATCGGCGGTAGGGTCGGGGATGGTGGCCGCTTTGGCTTCTTCCTTCAGTGCAGTGACAGCTTCTCCGCGAGCTTGCTTGCCCGGAGTTTGTTTGGCTTCGCGATAGCGATCGCCGTAAGTGTCACGCAACTTTGCCAGCAGCCCGTTGTCCGGCTCGGGCTCGAAGACGACCTTCTCGGGCTTGACCTTTTCGATCAGCTCATTGATCAACTCGACCACTTGCTTGATGATTTCATGCGCGTGCATGATGGCTTCTGCCATTTCGTTTTCGGGCATTTCCTGCGCGAAGCCTTCGATCATCAAGATCGATTTGTCGCTGCCGGAAACGATGAGGTCGAGTTCACTTTCGTGCAACTGATCTGCGGTTGGGAATGCAATCAGCTCGCCGTCAACCTTTGCCAGTCGAACAGACGCAAGTGGGCCTTGGAACGGGAGGCTGCTGACGCCGAGTGCCGCTGCGGCCCCATTCATTGCTAGGACGTCACCGTCGTTCTGGAGATCGCTACTGGCAACGATGCTCTGGATTTGAACTTCGTCATTGAAGCCCTTGGGGAACAAAGGGCGGATCGGACGGTCCATAAGGCGACTGGTAAGAATCTCCTTCGTGGTGGGACGGCCTTCCCGCTTCAAAAAACCGCCTGGGAATTTACCTGCCGCCGCCATTCGCTCGCGGTAATCGCAGGTTAGAGGGAAGAAATCTGTTCCGGGCCTGGATGGGCCAGTGGCGCAGGCGGTGAAGACAACAGTGTCTCCGTATTGTACGAGCACGCTTCCTGCGGCTTGTTTGGCGAGTTGCCCTGTTTCTATGGACATGACTTGCGCGCCAATTTGCTTTTCAACTCTTACTTTCACTTCATTTTTCCTATCAAGAACACTACGTTGAGGTGATTGCGATTCAATCGAAGTAAATCATCCAACAATAAATCACCGTCGCTGAATCTCTGCGATTCAGGCTATGTTGCAATGCAGAGGCGGTCACCAAATGGAGCGGGATTGCTGACACCCGAACGGCGTGGAATCAAACTATTCACACGCGAAGGGCTGCATACCGCCGTGGTGGCGTGAGCTGGGCAACTAAAGAATGCTTCCCAGGAGTTTCCAGAGTGGAACTGAGGCCCAGGCCGAAGCGTGGGCAAAGTTTCGATCAGGAGTCGCGATTCACTTGGCTCAGACTGACCCGTTGCACCATACCAGTGACGGTACGTGGGTAAAACCGAGCGTTGTGTTTCGGACTTTGGATTCGCTGAGGAGGCTTACTTACGAATTCCAAGACGGCCGATCAAATCCAAGTAGCTTTGAGGATCGTTGGAACGGACGTAGTCGAGAAGACCTCGACGCCTGCTCACCATGCGAAGTAAACCTCGGCGGCTGGCGTAGTCTTTCTTATTACTACGCATATGCTCTGTGAGGTGGTTGATCCGCTTGGTAAGGATGGCGATTTGCACCGCCGAGGAGCCAGTGTCATCGTCCGAGGTTTTGTATTCCCCGATGGCCTGCTGCTTCAATTCTTTCGTGGTCGTCATTCTGATTAATGCTCTGAAAACTTCTCAAACAGCCTCTTCCGCCTCCTTCTGTCACTGAGGCCGGATGGAAAACAATTAGTCGCTTTTGCTGAGGTCAACCACACTCACGACTTGGAAGCCAAACAGTTGGCTCCATGGCGATCGGAATCGTTCGCTCAGTTTTTCGCTCTATCTCTATCTTTGCAGGCCGTAATAGTACTGCATCGCCAGTCTTCCGCAAGCTCAGATTGCCTGCTTGCAATCATGCTTCCGAGAGCTCGCATGTTTCAAGGGTGAGCTGCGATTTCCCTGGTGATCGGGATGCGGGAGCAACATAATGAATCGAATGCCCTGCAGTTTCTACCATTTGCTGATTCCGTCTAGATTTTAGGGGCGGAATCACTGACACTGCGGGTTAGGTGGTTTGCACGTATCTTGGCCTCTTCGTACAGGCTGAGACCATTAATAGTTGAGTCTGCGGGGCGGCAAATGCCGCTTCCTTTACTTCTTTCACAGAGTTCACTCCTGGGTGATTCCATGACTAAAGTTCTTCTTCCGATCCTGTTTGCCCTGGGAACCGCTCTATTCTGGGGGTGTTATGGCCCCACGATCGGCAACGCTCAGGCACCGAAAGTAAATGGTGCTCCGGCCTGGTCGCCGTTCAAGCCTTATGTGTTCATTGGAGTGGCTTACTTGGTGATCAGCATCATTGGCGGTCTGTTCATGATGAAGGCCAGGGGCGATAGCTTTGATTACTTCGGCGCGAACTTTCCATCCATGAAGTGGGGGTTCTTGGCCGGGACGCTGGGAGCCTTGGGAGCTTTGTGTCTGACGAGCGCCATGATGTACTCGAAGGGGAATGCTCTTCTGGTGATGCCGATTGTCTTCGGTGGGGCTGTGACGGTTACGGCTTTGGTCTCCGTCTATCGAGCGGGCGTTCAGCCGAGCCCTTTCTTGTGGGGTGGAGTCGGGCTGACCGCTTTGGGCGTCATCATCACCGCCATGAACACTCCGCATGGTCACGCAGCTTCACATCCGCCGGGCGACACATCCGCCGCGCATGGTGAAGAGCATACAGGTGAAGCCGGTGGTGGTGCAAGCGAAGGCGACGCCGTCAAAGAGCTCACTGGCGAGTAGCTTGGGTGTTCTGGCCGCTAGCGTGCTGGAGCCCCACCTGTGCGACTGTGCACGACCTGCGCGAAAGTTCCTCGCGAAGCTAGGCAATGGGGAGCTGACTAAGGGTAGTGGCTCTGGTTGCCGCGCTCTTCTGGTTGCCGCGCCCAGGTTTTCGCGGTCTTCAGGGCGTTCCCGGCGAGGGCCGGGGAACGGGACAAGTCTGCTTCAAGCTGCTTTAAGCTGCTTTAAGCGGTAGATGGTTTGCGGCCGCAGGCGACGACGTAGTGGCCGGCTTCGAAGAGCAGGATGTCATCGAGTCCGAGAGCGTCGTAGTAGGCTTCAAACCAATTCGGTTTCTTCGTGACGCTGAGCAGTGCACCGCCCGTTCTGAGCAGTCGTAGCGAAGTGTCGACGAAGTGCTGGGCGATTTGTTCGTCCGAGAAGTAGGGTGGGTTGGCGAAAGCCAAATCGACTTCGACTGGGAGAGAAATTTCCCCGTCTGCATTCCATATCGTCTCGATATTGGTCAACTCATTCTTGGCGGCTGATTCTTGAACGCACTGAACGGCCCGCGCGTTGGAATCTACCCCGAAGACAGTGCCGGAGGTGCACGCTGCGGCGGCGAGGCTGACGGCACCGCTTCCGCAGCCCATTTCAAGGACGTTGTCAGTTTCGCCGATGTCGCAGGAGAGCATCAACTGCTTGGCGGCCGGATCGAGGCGGCGGTGGGAAAAGACTCCGGGGCGGGTGATGACTTGGAAGTTGCGGCCTCCGTCACGAAAGCTGAATTCGCAGCGGAAGTCCTTTTCTTTCTTGAGTGGTGTCGACTTGCGGCACCAGTAGACGCAGCCAGTTTTTGCACGGTGAGCGGTGACTTTCCCAAACAGGGCCTTCAATTGATCGTGCAGCCAAGTGTCTTTCGGGTTGTCGACGCTAGCCAGGAACCAGCCTCCGGTCGTCAATCGCTGGTGTGATTGTTGGAGTAAGTCCCGCGTCAGTTCGGCTTCGCCGCGTTTTAGGATGGGCATGACGACGAGATCGAATTCCATTTCCGGTAGATCTGCACCGCTGAGGACATCGATCGATTCGTCGCAAGCTGCGGCGGTCATGGTGGCGTCGTGGAGGTCCAGGTGCCACGCTTGAACGCTCTCGGTGGCCCTAATTCGCAATAGTTCCGTTGCCGATTGGGCCCGGCCGGGGGAGATGACTAGCGTTTTGTTGCGTTCGCCAATCTTTGGGAGCCAAAGTTCGCTGGTTTCAATGACAAGGCGTTCGGTGGCCAACGCTGGCTGCGCGGATTCTTCCGCCATGGAGGTGGGGTCGGGTTTCATGAAGCACGTTATGGTTCAGGCGGAGAGCTGAGGGTTCAGGCGGAGAGCCGAGTTATGGCACGGAGATCGGGTGTCCTAGACGGTCTGAAGGGCAGTTCCTAGGATAGTGCACAGAGCTAGGAAGGCGAGCCTACATCTCGTCCTCGATTGGAAGGAACTCTAGCGAGCGCGAGCAGTGCACCCAAGCGGGATGGGCATAGCGAGTCTGCAGTATTCGTGCTTTCTGCGGAGCTGCTTCTGTATTTTGACCGCCCGATTTTTCACTTCGGTCGTAGCCAGCAAATTCAACTCGGTGAGTACGTGTGGACGAGCGTAGCAAGGAGACGACGGAGGTAGCCGAGCAGGACTTGGTGCAGATTCTTGGCTACCTGAATTTCAGTTCTGGGCACCCCGAGTCGAAAACACTTTCGGCGCTGAATCGCATTTACGAGGGTGCGTTACCCGGCGGTCCCTACGAGGGCATGCCAGCTTGGTTGCAGATCCAGCAGTGGTTGCAGGACGCGTTGGCCCGATTGAATGAAAGTAACCCGGCGTTTGAGGATTGCGATCAAGCAGCTTCGTTGCTGGAGCTAATCTGGTTGGAGTTCTTGCCGACTTATCTGGACTTCCACCGAGACCTCCTCTTTCATCAAGAGCCGGAGGGCGTGTTCAACGGCTACTTCTTGGGCCGCGTGATGGAGGCTGTGTTGCAGCAGGGTGGCCCGTGGGATGAATCCCAGCGGGTAGTGCAAGGCGCGATTCAACAGCTCAACGACTTCGTTGGGTATCGACCGGTCGCGGTGCTTGAGGGGAGAAGGCTCGAGCCCTATCCCAACGAGTGGGTCCGTCCGATTCCGATTTATATTGCTGGCATCGGCGCGACGGCGGGTCCGTATCAACGAGTCGTTGCAAAGTGTCTTGAGATTCTGGGAGAGACCGATTCGTCGATCTGTCAACGAGCCGGATTCGACTTGGAGCGGCTTGATGAGCTGGCGGTCGATCCTCGGGCGTACGACTTTGATCATCCCGTCAATCAGCGGCCCAACTATCACTTTGGGCAGTGGGATCCGCACTGCATTGATAACTCGGGTTACTACCGGCGATTTGTGGTTCAGCAAGTGACGTTGGACGCTTTGCTGGCGCGGGTCACTGAGGCTCGAGAGCTGACGCCGGAGGAGTTAATTACTGAGGCCGCGGCAGTTTTGGCGGGCACTATCTTGATGGCGTCAGGCATCACCGGTCCAGGTCCGGGGTCGTACCCGTCGACGGTTACTCTGGCGAGTCTTTTGGGGCCGATTGCACAGTACCGTGATGAGTTCTATGAGCAATTGCTGGGGCGTTTAGAGTCGACGCACGTTCATCGATTGCTGGAGGAGCAAAAAATTCGGCGACAGCCACTCGGCGGAGCTCGCCAGCATTTGAACACGCACTTAGCGAAGCATCGCGCCAGTCAGTTAGAGCATGTACAGTTGGCGAGACTATTCGCAAGGATGGGGAATGCAGCGGCCGCGAATGAGCAGTCGGATGTGGTGCCGGTTCCCTCAGCGAGGATCGTCTCTCGCATCGATTGTCTGATGACGGCTGCAGACAACCATCTCGCGTCGAGCGAATTGGATGAGGCGGCGGACATCTGCACTGAAGTGATGGATCTGGTTCATCGTGGTATCGAATGCGGCGGAATTGTCGATCCTTGGAACATCCTGGGCTTTGCCGGGAACTTTTCGCGCTTCGATGGTCCTGATTCGGCGGTGCACGACCATCGCGTTGAAGATCTCGTGCAATTGATGGAGTACGTGTTTGCGCTTCAGTCGCGGGTGTGGCGGGAAGCGGCTGCGGCTGGGCGAGATGATTTGTGCCAGGCGGTAGAGAGTCGCTTGCGAGAGTCTGCGGAATGGTGGCGTCAATTCGCGGCTCACGAAGTTGCTGACGTGCGTGCCACGGATCCACAGGAAACCGTTGATTCGGCCGTGTTAGTTGCCAAGGCGCTGAGTCTCTGGCACGACGGCGGTGCGGCTGCGGGCGACATTCGGTTTTGGGCTCCGCATGCCGAGCTGTTTGACTCGGCGAAGGCCTACGCTCTCGTTGTCGAATCGCTGTTGGAGCGGAATGATTTTGTGGCTTCGATGGCGTTATTGGTACATTGGTTGGGCCAAGCTGATCGCGTCGGCTTGCAGAAGGGCGAAGACTCATTTTCGGATCTTGCCCGACGCTGGCTTCAACAACTCGAGCACTACCTGAACACGGCGGATGAGCCGGCAGTTGACTGGGGCGTAGCGCAGAAGTTCTTCGACTATTTGGAAGCAAATGCTGGCGATTTCTGGGAGCCGCCTGTCTTCCGATTGGGCAGCGCGGGGAAGCGTTCCAATCGCGAACTCTTGGACACGACCGGAGATGATTTTGATCTCTCGGCTGGGGACGAGAATGTAGACGACGAGGATGGGTTGTTCTCGGCGGCTTACGAGGACATGGTCTACAACGATACGACGGACGATGGTGTCGAGAGCGAAGTTCCGGAGGAAGAGTCTGGCGAAACGGCTACCGAGCTGGCTGATGAGTCGAATCGGCTGAACCAGCACCTGACGTTCCTGACGGCTATCGCTCAGATGTGGAAGGAGGCTGCGGTAAGCTCCCAAGTGCGAAGTGAGCTCAAGGAGCGGAATGGCAGCACGGAAATGCGTTTGGCCGCGATGGAAACTTGGGCGGCTCAGGCGGCAAAGAATCGTCAGGGGCTCTTGGAGCTCTTGCAGCAAGTCGCTTCGCACCGAATTGCCAAGTCGAGTTCCGATCATGATGCGATGGCACGTTACGATCGCCAACGTTTAGTCAAAGAGTCGCTGCTCGAACGCATCATCGCGACGGCAGTTGAAACGGCGGATGCTCGGCGATTGTTATTGGCGAATCTGGTGGTGCTTTCCGAGACAACTGATGGAAAGCAAGCGGGCATTGCTCAAGAACAGTTCGCAGGTTTGCCGGAGGACGACCGCTTGGCGATTGAGATCGTCGGTAGCCTTTTGCATGGAAAAGCCGATTCGATACCAACTCAGTTTGCTCGGTTGCTGACCGCGTTGCGACCCAAGAAGTTATTGTACATCCCGTTGGCTCGGGGTGGTGATCCAGGCATGATCTACAGCGTGCGACTGCGGCGTCGGGTGTTGTCACACCTGCTTACTTGGTTGCCGCGGCAGGGGTTCTACTATCAAGCGTGTCAGTTGGTCGAGACCGCTCGGTTTATGGAGCACCATAATCCGATTGGACCGGGGGCCGTAACCGAGTTCGATGATTTGTTCCAACTCTGTTTTCTGTCGATGGTTCGAGGTGCAGTCCAGAACGCGTTGCACTGGCGAGCTGACGAGTTGCAGGGGGAGGCTGAGGCCAGCGATCGCGCGGCTGACCAAAAAGCAACCGAACCATCGCAGACGGAATCACAAGAAGAATCGCAGACGGATTTGCCAGAAGACTTGGCCGAGCAGGCACGCGAGGAGATGCGGTTTTCGATCGCCGATCTCGATCGTCACGATGGGTTGGCTTTGGGGGAGTCTGAGCCGCGGAGTGATGAGTTGATTGCTGTGCTCGAGCAATTGACTGAAGTGATGTTGGGGAGTTGGCTGTCGCACAGCCGGACTCTGCGACTGAGCATCTTGGAGACGATCGATAACTCGCGGAGTTGGTCGAAGTTGGTTGCGTTCATTAAGCGTTTTGGCGGGCCGATTTTTACTCAGTCGTTTTTGACTCTTGGCAATGTACGGGCGATCCTGCATCAAGGTATCGGGCACTGGTTGGACCAGGTTGTTGAGGAAGGGCAGGAAGAGCAGCTCGGTGACTTAATTGAAGCCATCGATTCTGGTGAAGTCGAGCGAAAGCATGTAGAGAAGATTTTGGGTGTCGTTTTAGAGGCTGTCATCGATCACTATAGTGAGTATCGGGATTACAACAGTACAACGACACAGTCTGATCGTGGTGAAATGCTGTACATGCTGTTGGACTTTTTGCGATTGCGAGTCCGCTACGATCGCGTTTCTTGGAATTTGAAGCCCATTTACTGGTGTCATGAAGTTCTCGTGCGAGGCGGATGTCACCAAACCGCGTTGCAATGGCGGAGGGCACTGGCGGAACGAATTGGTCGCGAAAGTGAGATGTATATCGAGCATCTTCTGGATCTGCAGAAGAAGTACGCTATGCGGATGCCGACTGTGGCGGATCGCTTGCACGAGAGGTTTACGCGTCCAATGACCGTAGACCGTATGAGGGCCTTAGTTGGGCCGGCAGTTCGGCAATTTCGCGAGCAGGGAGAATCCAACGCTTTTGCAGTACTGATCGACGAGTGTAAATTGATGATGGAGCAGCCCACGGGAGTCGGGTTGGATATTCCTCAGTGGCTAAGCAGCCTGGAAGACGAAGTCGACCGTGTCCTTGAAGGTCGGCGTGGCTTCTCCTCTCGGCCGCGCTACGATACGGCGGTCGAATTCAGGAAACTCAGTAGCGAAGAGATCATCTCGCAACTGACGGACGTTGCAAAACACATGAAGACTCTCAATTTGACCAACGAGTCTTGATCACCGGTTAGACCCGTACTGTTGGGGGCGACAGGGAGCCACTGGGAGCGACTCGCGTGTTTGCTGCTCGACTTACCAGACTACGCTCTGGGGTAGGCGACTCAAGTAAGCTCACCCGTAAACGTAAATCGCTTTTGATGACGAGAAACAGTTAGCGAGAGGATGAAAGTGACGGCACGTAATTTTGACATCATCGTGATCGGGACTGGGCCGGGCGGCGAAGGCGCAGCGATGCAGGCAGCCAAAGAGGGAAAACGCGTTGCGGTGTTCGAGAAGTACCATCGCATCGGAGGAGGCTGTACCCACTGGGGTACCATCCCGAGTAAGGCGCTGCGTTTTTCCATCTATTCAATGATGGAGGCTCTTAACAACCCGGTCGTCCGAGAGTTGGGAGTGCGGGCGAGGCCGACACTTCAGCAACTTCGCCGAAGTAGTGAGTCGATCATCGCAAAGCAGGAGGCGATGCGGGAGAAGTTCTATGAGCGGAACAACGTGCCGTTGATTCAGGGCACTGCTTCCTTTGTAGATCGCAATACGGTCCGCACTGGCGAAGGCGAAGAGTACAAGGCAGATGCTTTTGTGATCGCAGCGGGTTCCCGGCCGTACCGGCCTGACTACGTGGACTTCGATCACCCACGCATCTATGACAGCGACACTATCCTGGGGCTCCAGCACCGCCCGCAGTCGATCACGATCTATGGTGCGGGCGTCATCGGTTGCGAATACGCCTCGATGTTGAGGAACTTGGGAATCAAAGTCAACTTAGTCAACACTCGCAGCGATCTCCTCGAGTTTCTCGACGATGAGATTTGCGATGCTCTCTCGTATCATCTGCGTGACAAAGGGGTTTTGCTGCGTCACGATGAAGCTTGCGAGAAGGTCGAAGGGTGTGACGATGGTGTTGTGCTCTATTTGAAAAGTGGTAAGCAGATCAAGACGGACGCATTTTTGTGGTCCAACGGTCGCAGCGGCAACTTCGAGCACTTGGCCCTGGAGAATGTGGGCTTGGAAGCGAACAGTCGGGGACAGATCAAGGTTAGCGAAACATTTCAAACCGAAGTGGAGAATATCTACGCGGTGGGTGACATCATTGGATTCCCTTCGCTTGCTAGTGCCGCTTACATGCAGGGGCGTGCAGCAGCACAACAGATTAGCGGTTGCAACGACTCTTGCATGCGATTGATAGATGTTCCGACGGGCATCTACACCTCGCCTGAGATCAGTAGTGTAGGACGCACGGAGCGTGAGCTAACTGCCGACAATGTTCCGTACGAAGTCGGGCACTCGCAGTTCAAGAGCTTGGCCCGAGCTCAGATTACGGGGCAAACGGTTGGAGTTCTGAAGTTGCTGTTCCATCGAGAGACATTGGAGATTTTAGGCGTGCACTGCTTCGGAGCAAATGCGTCGGAAATTGTGCACATTGGCCAAGCTGTTATGAAGCAGCCTGCACCCAACAATACGTTAGAGTACTTCGTGAACACGACGTTCAACTATCCGACGATGGCGGAAGCTTATCGGGTTGCCGCTCTGAACGGAATGAATCGCTTGTTCTAGCTGCCGGTCTGCGTGAAGTGTTAGGTGAACCTTTGGATTGTCCCGAGGGTCGAACCCCTGTCCGAACTGAGCTCATCGTTTAAGCCTATTGGAGAAGTTTCTTGCGGATCGTCATCGTCGACTATCAGATGGGCAACCTGCGCAGCGTCCAGAAAGGGCTTGAGCACGTCGGCGCTGGAGCGATTGTTTCTAGTGACCCTAACGAAATCGAGTCGGCAGATAAACTGATTTTGCCTGGCGTTGGTGGGTTTGCGGACGCGATTGCTGAGTTGCGGAAGCGGGAGCTGACGGATTCAATTCTTAAGTTCGTCGACTCCGAACGTCCCTTTCTTGGGATCTGTTTAGGCCTGCAGATGCTCTTCGAGATTGGCACTGAGGGAGGCGAGCATAAGGGTTTAGGCGTCTTGCCAGGAAGAGTGGAACGCTTTCCGCCTTCTCCCGAATTGAAAGTCCCGCATATGGGATGGAATCAAGTCACCATTGAGCAACCGGACTGTCCTTTATTGAAGGGCGTGCCTGAGACGGCTTACTTCTATTTCGTACATAGCTACTATGTCGCCCCTTCCGATGCGGGGCTGACTTGGTTGAACTGCGACTATGGGGTGAACTTTTGTGCTTCGGTTTGGCGTGACAATTTATTTGCAACGCAATTTCACCCTGAGAAGAGCCAGAAAGACGGGCTTCAGATTCTTCGGAACTTTGCGGAACTCTAGAACGATGGAGCTCTCTTGCTCCCAAGCGGATCCTATGTCTGCGTGTCGCAATGCTAGCGATAGCGAATGTGGGGGAGTGAACAAAAGCGAGGGTTCAGACGTGGGCCGTCGCAAAAAGTTCGTTCATTTTGTAAGGCACGCCGCCGCGTGACGTCTAAGCCTACAGAGAGGGTGACTTCGGTGCCGAATAGCATTGCGTCGAGTCGCCTGATTTGCTTGGATTCGAATTAAAAGCACGAAGCCTCAGAGGTCCGCAGCAACTTTGCTGCATGTTGACCAGGGACGATCTCGAGTCTGTGTGTTTAGCCTTGGTGTTCGCGAGCGTGTCGTTTTTTGGTCAGTCCTTTGTTTGTGGACTGCGAGATTTCGAGATTGCTTCGCTACGACGCCTCATCAATGGGAAAAGCTCAATGGCCATGGATTGGCAGGGACACGTTCATCATTTTCTTTCCGCGCACCGTAGCCCGGTTCGTGGACTAATGCTCGGGCTTGTGGCAAGCACCGTGTTTGCGACTGGTTGTGCGAGCGGCGGTCGGAGTGCTTTTCCCAACTTCTTCGCGAGCAAGGATGGAAATTCGATTGCGGATGAGGGGCTAGAGAGTACCTCCAGAATGGCGGAGGCTGGCTATCCGGCCGGTTCCGGTACCAAGGGAGAGGACGTTCAAGGTTCAGGCAGGAGTTTGATGGCTGCTGCGGCATCCGGGACGATGAAGCCAACACAGTCCGGCGGTGCGAGGCAAGAGCCAAGCATGAATCGATACACGGGTGCAGATACGCGAACGGTCACCGCTAAAACGGCGGCGGTTGCAACTCCTCAATCTCGGGCCGCGACGCCTGCGAGTGTCGCTTCGTATTCGAAAGCAGCGTTCCCTACGGATAGCGGACCTCCATTGGTGGTCTTGCAGGATTCTGGAGAGTTCATGCCTTTGTTGACGAGTACGTCTGGTCCAGTGCTCTTGGACTTCTACACCACTTGGTGTGGGCCTTGCAAGAAGCAGAGTAAGATCCTGCACGAGATGGAAGAAGTCGCTGCCAGAACGGGTGCGCGGATTATCAAGATCGATGCGGAGAAACACCGCGAAATCGCAAAGCAATTCCAAGTAAAGGTTTACCCGACTCTTGTCCTGCTGAAGGATGGAGCTATTCAGGCGAATAACCCAGGTGCAATTTTCGACAAGCAAAAGTTGGCAAGTTGGCTCACCCCGTAGGCTTGCGCTACTGCGTCCAATCCCAAGGTGCTCTTCGCGGTTTCAACATTTGCAGCGAGAGCATACTTGGTTGCGTTCAAGCTGCGATTCTCTTTCGAGTTCGCATGCGGAGCAGCGTGGGATTAGCTGCACTCTTCAATGTCCGGAGGATGCGTCTGTACTCTGTGTTTTGCGCCCCGGGCGGTCTGTTAAGCACTCTTGCTTTTCCGAAACGCATGTTGCATTCTGCAAAGAGAGATGTGACAGCCTATACTGATCTGGCTGCTCGATAGGCCCGTAGATTCGCGGCATGGTTTTCGAGCTGCATTCTTGCCGCCAGAGACCGCATTGCTAGGGCGATATTCTGCGATGATTGACCAACCAAGATTGGCTGGCAGGGGCGACGCCCCTGCGTGGAGTTGCGTGTTCTTTGCTTTGCTGCTCGGTATGCCAGGATCGGCGAGCGGCCAGGAGCGTCAAATGGACTCGGAGTTTGGGCAGCCAAACATCGTTTTGATTGTCGCTGACGATCTGGGATATGGCGAGTTGGGTTGCCAGGGAAACACGGAGATTCCAACGCCGCATATCGATGCGCTGGCAGAATCCGGTGTTCGATTCACGCAAGCCTACGTGACTGCACCGAATTGCAGTCCCTCAAGAGCCGGCCTGCTTGCGGGACGATTTCCAACTCGCTTCGGTTACGAATTCAATCCAATCGGTGCGCGCAACGAAGATCCAGGTACTGGGATGCCAATAAGTGAGCGACTGTTGCCTGAGCTGTTGCATGCGGCGGGATATACAACGGGGCTCATCGGGAAGTGGCATTTGGGTGGCGCTGCGGACTACCATCCACAGCGACATGGGTTCGACTATTTCTTTGGCTTCGCGCATGAGGGCCACTACTTTGAGCCGTTTCCATGGGCCAGTACAACCACCATGCTCCGCAAGCGTGTGCTACCAGCGGCGGGCGGTGCCGGGACGCGGCACTCGGTGACGGAAAATTTGATCTACAGCTCGCATATGGGGCACGACGAACCCGACTATGACGCCAACAATCCCATCGTGCGCAACGGCCAGCCTGTCCTGGAAACCGAATATCTGACGGACGCCTTAGCACGAGAGGGTCGCGGGTTCATTGAGAAGTACCAGAGTACTCCGTTTTTTCTCGCACTGACTTTCAACGCGGTGCACAGTCCGCTTCAGGCAAAGAGTTCGACAGTTGCCGAGTTGTCCCACATCGAGGATGTACAACGCAGGATTTTTGCAGCCATGCTCGTCGACTTGGATCGAGCGGTGGGGCGGGTCCTAGCCAAGCTTGAGGAGTGTGCGCTCGACGATAATACAATCGTCGTTTTTTTGAGCGACAATGGTGGGCCGACTAAGGAATTGACTTCGAGCAACGGGTTGCTGCGGGAGGGCAAGGGCTCGATGTACGAAGGCGGCTTGCGAGTGCCGATGCTAGTCAAATGGCCTGGAGTCGCCGAGCCTCACACCGTCTGTGACGAAGTGGTGAGTTCGCTGGATTTACTACCCACGCTTTGCGAGGCAGCTGGAGCGGAAGTCCCCAGTGATCTGGATGGCGTGGATATGCGACCAATCTTTGAGGGCCAGGAAAACACAATGGGAAGGATATTGTATTGGCGACAGGGAGGACGAGCCGCGCTGCGAAAGGGTGGATTCAAAATTGTGGCACCGCAGCGTAAGGCAGACAATCGAAGTTGGGAACTCTACAATATCGAATCGGACATCGGAGAGTCTCGCGACTTGAGTAAGCAGTTGCCTGAAGTGCTTGAAGACTTAGTGCGTGAGTGGGGGCGAATGGACCAACAGATGCTCGCGCCGGCTTTTCGGTAGTTGCCAACGATTCGCGGCATTCCAATTCTCAAATTGTTGTTCGTTAGCATTGGCTTCAGCAAGTCTTCCCACCTCCCGTTTTCCGATTCGGTTATGAATGTAGTTCCAGGAAGTGAGCAGCGGGTGGCGAACAATTACACGACCGTTGGCGTTGTAGGTCACATCGACCATGGCAAGACATCGCTGGTTGCCAAGCTCACCGGAGTCGATACCGATACGCACCCGGAAGAGAAACGCCGTGGTATCACGATCGATTTGGGATTTGCAGCGCTAAGCCACAATGAGCGGACGTTCGCATTCATCGACGCTCCAGGGCATCAGAAGTATGTTGGGAATTTGCTGGCGGGCGTATCCGCGGTCGACATGGGTTTGTTGGTTGTTGCTGGCGACCAGGGAATCCAAGAGCAGACGTTGGAGCATGTTGCGATCCTACGTGGCTTGGGTGTTCCCAAATTGGCGGTGGTGATTTCACGCATCGACCTCTGCACTCCGGAGCAGATTTCCGAGTTGTCGGAAGAGCTGGAAGTATTTCTCACCGACTTCGGCTATAGCGATTTCCCTGTGATCCAAGTTTCTGCGCATACGGGCTATGGTATTGAGCAATTGATCCGTGAGCTTGCGAGCATTGCTGAGGCCGTTCCGTGGAGTAGTGAATCTGTCGAGAGTCCTTTCCGTATGCCGATTGACCGCGTGCTGAATGTTCCAGGTCGGGGGCTCGTTGTGGCAGGTACTCCTTGGACCGGCAAGGTTTCGGTTGGGGAAACCTTGCAAATTGCCGGTCAAGCGGTGTCGTTGCGAGTGCGCGAGATTGAAATTCATGGCGATCAAGTGGAGGCTTCGTTGCGCGGTCGTCGTACAGCCATCAATTTGGTGGCGAGCGAGAGTGTTGATGTTAAGCGTGGACACGAGTTGGTCGCTACGGATTCGCACTTGATGGTGAGCCGGTTTGCAGTGCAGCTTGAAACGGCCGCCCGCATCCCGAGTTTGCGTTGTCCGTGCACAGCCCAATTGCATACCGCGACGACTAGCCTGGATGTGCGATTGCTCGGGCCGAAGCAGATTGTGGCTAAGGAGTCTTCTATGGTTTTGGTCGAGACGTCCGCACCGATTGTCGCGACTCTCGGCCAAGCTTGTCTTCTTCGACTACCCTTTCCCGTCGGCGCGATTGGAGGAGGACGAGTCGTGGCCAGCTTCATTGAGCCGCAATTGTCGCGTCGCAAGACCAAGGACTTGGTGGAACTCGCCAACGCGGTCTATGACATATCAGCGGCTGAACAACTCCAGCACTGGGTGCATTTTCTGGGGGAAGTTCAGTTGACGGAGGGCTGGTGTCGCGAGCATCTGAGTGGCGAGCACGGCACACTGGAAGAGCTCATGCGAGAGGTACTCGAGTTTGAAGACGTCGTCGAAGTGTCCGGTCAATTGGTATCGAAGCGAACGCTAGATTCGGTGCAACGGAATGCATCACGCATTCTGAGGGAGTTGGCCGAGGAAAGCGAGAATGCGTGGATCGTTCAAGACGCTCTGATCGGGCGTCTGCAGGCGTTGGCATCACCGGGGGTTGTTGAGCTTGGGCTTTCTCGCCTGATCGAAGCCCGCGGAGATGAACCCGCCGCAGCGGTCCGAATGAACGGGATGTACGCGCTCGCGTCCGATCAGACTCAGCTCTCGAAGAAGCAGCGTGCTCGAATGGTAGAACTGCTGCGGATGTACGAAGACAATGCTACGCCGCCATCAGTCAAGGAAGTGGGTGCCAAGCTTTCGATGAATGAATCCGCAACAAAATCTTTGCTGCGGTACGCAGCGCAACAGGGTGTCCTGATTGACCTTGGCAGCGAGTTCTTTATCAACTCGAGCACGTTTGAATCGCTCATCGGTAAATTGCGAACTGCGTTTGCTGAGCAAACAGAGCTTTCCGTTCCTGATATTAAAGACTTGTGGGGCGTGACGCGGAAGCATGTTATCCCCTTGCTCGAGTACTGCGACGGCCAGGGTATAACGGCTAGGGAAACGAATATGCGGCGTCCGGGTTCTCAACTAGGCTAGGTACTGGCAAATTAACTTGCTCCGCGATGAATGCCCTTGCCGCTGGCGTCGAATGGAACTCCGATGAAACTCAACGAACTCTTGCGTCAACTACCGGCCGTGGATGAGGTGCTGCAGGATAGCCGACTTGCAGACTTGGTGGCCGAATCTCGCGTTCGCTGTTTGCAATGGACCAGAGACGCGATCGATGCCGTCCGTGAGCGCATTCGCCACGGGGAGGCGATGGATGCCTGCAATCTCTTGACATCTGTGGTGGATGATGTGCACTCGAGGAGCCAAGCTGACGAGATCAGTGCACTACGTCCCGTGCTGAATGCCACTGGAGTATTGCTGCATACGAATCTTGGGCGAGCTGCCTTGAGCGAGGCCGCCATGCAAGCAATGAACGCGGCGACCGGTTATACCAACTTGGAACTCGATCTTGCGACTGGAAAGCGGAGTAAGCGCGGCTCGCGAGTTCACGAGGCACTGGCTCAATTGACGGGAGCTGAGGCGGCGGTCGTCGTGAACAATTGTGCTGCGGCCACGGTGTTGGTGCTGCAAGCGGTTGCAGCGGGAAAGGAAGTAATCATTTCCCGAGGGCAGCTCGTTGAGATTGGCGGCGGCTTTCGACTGCCGGAAGTCTTCGTGGCGGCTGGAGTGCATTTGCGGGAAGTCGGCACAACGAATCGTACTTATTTGCGTGACTACGTAGACGCGATCAACGAGTCCACAGGCGCGATGATTCGTGTTCACCGCAGCAACTTTAGTCAGTCGGGATTCGTTTGCGAGCCTACGATCCAGGAAATGGTTGCTGCCGCTAGGCCGCCGACTGTATGTGCAATTGATGACATGGGCAGTGGCTGGCTTGGAACTGAAGGGCTGGTGGAGCGGTTCGCTTGGGCTGAGGGATCAGGAGCCGGCCGAGCGATGTTGCAGGAGCCAGGCGTGTTGGCGAGCGTGGCTTCTGGCGCGGATCTTTGCTTGTTCAGCGGAGATAAACTGTTCGGAGGGCCCCAAGCCGGAATTGTGGTCGGCAAATCAAAGTGGATTGACATGCTTCGGCGCAGCCCGCTGATGCGAGCGATGCGTCCGGATAAGCTGACGCTCGCTGCGCTGGAAGCGACGGTGGATTCGCATCTTGCAGGTAACGCGGTTCGTGAGTTGCCGCTTTACCAAATGCTTGCGAGCTCCACCGATTCGATTCGGGAGCGATGTGAGCGGATGGTCTCTGATCTAAAATCCGATTGTGAATTCGAGCTTGTTGTTTCAAATTGTGATTCGCAAATCGGTGGTGGGTCGATGCCTGATGTGTTGATTCCAAGCTGCGGAGTGCGGATTTGCTGCGGCAGCGGTGAAGCTTTGGCACGTAAGCTGAGGACCGGTCAGATTGCCGTCCAATGCCGTCGTGAAGAGGGGGACTTGTTGTTGGACCTGCGAACAATCCCTCCGTCGAGCGATGAACAGCTCGCCGCAACTCTTAGAGGTGCACTAGCGTGACCCGACTCGTCTTCGAAAGAAACTGTCGCCTCTTGAGGTTGCAAACGTGAAATCTGAGTCGGCAGGATTAGCAAAACACGAAATCGTGTTGCTCGGCGTAGGGCACACCAATGCTCACATTGTCCGTATGTGGGCGATGAATCCCATCAAAGACGCGCGTCTGACGTGTATCGCAAATCATCCCATTGCAACGTACTCCGGGATGCTACCGGCCGTGTTGGCTGGGCAGCATCACCCCGACGAGATGGGAATCGACTTGGTTAAATTCTGTTCGGTGGCAGGCGCGCGATTGATCCTTGGCGACGTGACTGGAATCAGTGTTGCGGATTCGAGCTTGTCAATGGAAGGTCGGACTCCAGTGCATTTTGATGTACTCTCGATTGGGATTGGGTCCGTTCCGAACGATGTTGGTATCGACGGACTCGATTCAGCTTCGCTTGTGCGGATCAAGCCTATGCAGACGTTTCTGGCTCGGCTCGATCGTCGACTCAGCGAGTTGGAAGAACTCAAGGATGAAATTCGCGTTGTCGTGGTAGGCAGCGGAGTTGCCGGAGTCGAGGTGTTGCTTTGCCTCCGACGGCGACTTGAGTCGAGGCAAGGGGCGGATTTCCAGTTCTCGATGGTGACGCGGAGTTCGCAGATTCTCGCGGACGCCCTGCCTTCCACTCGCGCACGGGTTGAGGCTGAGTTTAACAGGCGAAGTGTTACGCTCGTCTGTGGCCAGGCAGTCCAAGCCGTTGAAAAAGATCACTTGCTGTTCGAAAGCGGAGAGCGATTACCTGCGGACGTTGTGATTTGGGCAACGGGAGCTCGAGCTCCAGATCTCTTACGCGAATTCGATTTGCCGAAGACTCCGGATGGGTTCCTAGCAACCGATCGAACTCTCTCTCTGGACTGGAAGAGTTCGGAATTAGGGCCACCGAGTGAGGGTGCGATTTTTGCAGTTGGTGATACAGGAACGATGGTCGGCGAAAACCTGCCCAAAGCTGGGGTGTATGCGGTGCGCCAAGGGCCGGTTTTGTGGAAGAACATCGCGCGTGCTGTTTCGAATCGGCCGTTGGCTGACTACCGTCCGCAGCGGAGTTTCTTGCGATTGATCAATAAGGGTGATGGTACTGCAATAGGCCAGTGGAAGGCGTTTAGTTTTGAAGGATCTTGGGTTTGGCGGCTCAAGGATCGCATTGATTCGAAGTTCATGGAGAAGTTTCGCTTGGCACCGATGGAGGAGGATCCTGAAAACAAGATGCAGTGCCATGGGTGCGGTTGCAAACTCGGGCTCAGCGATTTGCAGAAGTCTTTTGAATCATTGCAGCATGCTGAGCAGCCAGTTCTGGACGACGCGGTTCAAATTGTTGGCACGGCAGGTCGCCTCTATGGTTCTACCGACTTTTTTACGGATCCGTTGGGCGATGCCTATCAGTTTGGTCGAGTCACGGCCCTGCACGCATCAAGTGATCTACTCGCCAACGGAGCGGACGTGGAGCAAGCCTTTGCAAACGTCGTGGTCGAGGAGGGAGATTCCGTCGGGCAGCGGCGTTGGCTGCAGGAGTTTACGGAAGGAGCGAATCGCGAATTCCGCGAACTAGGAGCCAGTATCGTCGGCGGTCACACCATCGTCGGGCCCAGAGCCGAAGCGGGCTTCACTGTCGTGGGCTCTTTGATTGGCGAACATGCTCTGACCAAGGCGGCGTTGCAGCCCGGCGATCGGCTCTATTTGACCAAGCCGTTGGGGATTGGTGTTTTGCTCGCGGCTTGGATGCGCGGGCGGTGTCCTGCGGCCGCCTATGAGAGTCTTTTAACGACTATGTTCGCAAGCCAGAGGGGTTACAGCCGTTCGGCAGTAGAAGTCGGCGTGCTCGCCGCGACGGACGTGACCGGGTTCGGTTTGGCAGGTCACTTGATCGAGATGGTGGAGGCGTCTGGTGTCGATGCCGAACTTGAGATGGATGCGATCCCGATTCTGGATTGCGTCCCTGAGTTATTCGCAGAAGGTTTGGAAAGTAGCCTCGCGCCGGGGAATCGATTCGTACGATCTAAAATGCAGATAGCAGCGGACTTGGATCCCATGCGGCTAGACGTCTTATTCGATCCACAAACCTGTGGCGGCCTCTTGCTTGGGGTGCAACCCAGTGTTGAATCGGCTTGGCTGGCAAGTTTGAGAGAGAACGGGCTGCCCAGTGCAACTTGCGTCGGTAGCGTGACTGAATTCACGCCTGGAGGTAAGAGGCTTGCAGTTGTTTAGCAGGCTCGGTCCGCTAGGACGGCTGCGGCCACGTTGCGTCCGCAGGCTCCCATGACGCCACCGCCGGGGTGGGCTGCTGCGCCGCCCAAGTAGAGCCCTTTGATAGGAGTTCGGTGGTCGGACCAGCCGGGGATAGGACGCATGCTGAACAGTTGATTGAGATTCATCGCGCCTTGGAAGATGTTGCCGCCAGTAAGTCCATAGACTCGCTCCAGATCGAGCGGACTGAGGACTTGGCGATGTTCAATTGCACTGCGCATGTTCGGTGCGAACTCGACGAGTAGATCGATGCAGCGGTCGGCAAAACCCTCTTTGATTTCATCCCAGCTCTTACCGCCGCTCAATTCGTAAGGCGTGTATTGCACAAACATGTTCATCACGTGTTTGCCGTTCGGAGAGATAGTCTCATCGACTGAGCTGGGTATCGTGATTTCCAGGATGGGCCGTTCGCTCGGTCGCCCGTATTTGGCGTCGTCATAAGCTCGCTCCAGCCATTCAATCGAATCGCAAATGTGGATTGTGCCGCGGTGTTGTGGCCCGATGTCGGTCCCCGGGAGACAGCGGAAATCGGGGAGCTCATTCAAAGCGAGGTTGATCTTGGTGGTCGCGCTGGAGTAGTCGATGCGTCCGATCGCTGAGGAGAACGCTTCAGGTAGATCCGTTGGTTCCATGAATTTCTGGAAGGTCAGGTTTGCATCGACCGTGGAAATAACACTCCGCGTGTCGATTGTTTCACCATCTTCAGTCGTTATCGACTTGATGGAGCTGGAGTGTGTATCGATCGAGCGCACTGAGCACTCTGTCCTCAGTTCGACTCCTAAGGACTCACAGGTGTTCCAAATCGAATGAGCGAGCTGCCCCATGCCGCCTTCGACATAACCCCACACGCCGCGCGCACCGCCGGCAGTTCCCATGACATGGTGCAACAGGACATAGGCAGTTCCTGGCGAGGAGATGGAAGCGAACGCGCCGATGACGGCGTCGGTTGCCAGTGTCGCGCGTACTACGTCGGATTCGAACCAGCGTTCGAGTACCGGACGTGCCGCTCCCGTAAGTAACTCGATCGCTTCGGGGAGTTGGTTGCCCAGCTTGGACATGGCTTGATACAGGGACCAGCCGGTTTTGGCGTCTTGGATTCGTTTTCGAAAACTACGTTCGCGCCAAGATTTTGGCAAGGGTAGCAGGTCAGGGGCGATTTGGGAGAGCGTGGGTTCGAGTTGTTCTGCGACGTTTGTCAGTAGCGTTTCATAGTTCGGGTAAGACTCTGCGTCGGCTTGGCTGAACTTGGCAATCTCAGACTGATTCGCCTTCTGGTCTGGACCGAGAAGTAAGGAGCGGCCATCGGAGGTTGGTGTGAATGAGGATGGGTTTCGCGGCAGGATGCGAAGACCGTTTTCTTTGAGTTTCAATTCCTCAATGATCTCAGGCAACATCAAGCTCACGACATACGATGCAGTTGAGATCTTGTAGCCAGGCCAAAGCTCTTCAGTCACGCTGCAGCCACCGATCACTTCACGACGCTCGAGAATGCAAACCTTCTTGCCGGCTTTTGCGAGGTAGGCAGCCGCGACCAATCCGTTGTGCCCTGCTCCGATAATGACACAGTCATACAGTGCATTTGTCATGTAGTTGAGTCCGAGTGGTGGTGGTGCGAAGAATGTACGAGTCTAAACAAAGTCGAATCGCCGAACAGAGGACGTTGCAGGGCAGACCCGTTGCGGAGGCGAGTTGACGAACTTCTCACGAGGCAGATGTTATCTTCGCAGCGGACGGCAGCTAACTCGAATGCCAGTCGATGGGCCCATCGTGATGTTCCGACGTTTAGTGACGACCTCGTCGGGCTCTAGTAGAGTAATTTCGTACTTGGAGATGATTGTTCCAATAACGATCATCATTTCGTGCATCGCAAATGCTGCGCCAGCGCAACGTCGATGGCCACCGCCGAAAGGCATGAATTCGTTGGACGAATAGGAACGCTCCAGGAACCGTTCGGGCCGAAACAATTCAGGTTCGGGGTAAATCGATTCGTTGTAGTGGACGAGCGTGGTTGCGGGGGCGACGGCAAATCCGGCGGGCAATAGGTACGGGCCAAGTTGCATTGGTGCTTTCAGTTTTCGGAGCACTTCGGTCACGATTGGGTTGAGACGCAGGCTCTCTTGAACAACGGCCTTAAGGTACGGCAGGCCGATTAGCTGTTCGGGCGTCGGATCTTCGAACTGAGCTAGTCCGGCCCGAAGTGAGCTTAGCGATGAAGGATTCTGGTGAAGGTGATAGAACGCCCATGCCAAGGCGATCGCAGAAGTCTCGTGTCCTGCAAATAAGAACGTGCCCAGTTCGTCAAATAGATGCTCTGGAGTGATCGCTGTTCCGTCTTCGTACCGCGCAGCAACGAGCATTGAAAGGATGTCATCGCGATCACCAAGAGATTCACGCCTGCGTTCAATCTCTCTCTCAACAAGACTCCGAAGTCGCTGCCGCGCGTTGATGAATCGATCCCAAGGGCTCAAGCCAAAGAAGGGAATGTGGAGCTTGTTTGAGAAAAAAAGCAACGGCCGACTTCGATCGATCACTTCACGGGCACAGCTCAGAACCTGTTCGACTTCCTGCTGTTCATCTCCTCCAAACAAAGCTTCTACGATGATCTCGAGCGAAATTTTGGTTGTCGTCGTCAGCATCTCAAACGGTTTGTTCGGCGGCTGAAGCTCCATCGCGCGCAGCGCGGAACGCTGCATAACATCAGAGTATGCCCGCATGCGTTCTCCATGAAACATGGGCATAGTTAGCTTGCGTTCACGGCGATGTGCTTCGCCTTTGAGCAGAAGCATGGAGCCTGATCCAAGCGTGGGGGTTAATGCCAGTTCGGCGAATGGATCGTAATCTGCTGCATCGTGCGAGAAGATTTGTTGGATTAGTTCGGGGCGCCCAGTCACTACGACAGGTCCGTTCAGGGCGCGAACTAGAAAAGGGTCACCGTATTTGTCGATCCATTTGGTAAAGGCGACACGGGCGTCTCGAATTAGCTGCAACGTTGGAATCCAGCTTCCGTTCGGTCCATCTGGAAGGCCCGAAGCGGTTAGCTTGGATGCAGAAGCGGATAGCTTGGATGCAGGAGCGGAGGTCATGATTGCTTCCGATTGAAACGCAGGACCAGATAGATTCGGATCGTTCGATCAAAGGCTACCGCGCTGGGGCAACAGGAACAGCAGGCAGATTGTCGCTGCGACGATAAGTGTGGTTCGGATCCAGTTTTGTTTGAAGCTGGCGGCGAGAGCGGATTTGTCTAAGGGCATCGCTTAGCATCGGGACGATTAAGGCGCAAAAAAACAGGACCACCTGATTGATGGTCCTGTTCGGAGTTTTGATGATTCGTGTTGAACCTGGATAATCGCGGCGATTAACGCTTACTGAACTGAGTTCCGCGACGTGCACCGTGAAGGCCAGGCTTCTTACGCTCTTTCATTCGAGCATCTCGCGTCAGAAAGCCGTCGTCTCGCAGAGGCTGGAAATTCTCTTCGTTGAAGCTCACCAATGCACGAGCTAAGGCCATGCGGATGGCACCAGCCTGACCAGTGAGTCCACCGCCGTTGACACGGCAGATGACGTCAACGCTAGTGGAAGCATCAACGTGAGACAGCGTCTGAGTCACGGCGTACTGATGTTGTTCGGTGGGGAAGAACTCTTCCAGAGAGCGCCCATTGATCAGGATCTTTCCAGATCCCGCACGGACTCGAACTCGAGCCACGGAACTCTTCCGCCGGCCCGTACCCAGCGCGTCACCGTTGATCTTGTCTTTCTTTACTACTGCTACCATCGGAGTGGTTTTCCGCTTCTAAATGGTGAAATCCGTGTTCGTCGCTGCTAAACTTTGAGCGACCTTAGCCGCTTTTCTTGCAACCAATGTTCTCTAATGTCTCTGGCTGCTGAGCCAAGTGAGGGTGCTCGCTGCCGGTATAAATTTTCAGCTTGGCCAGCATTTTGCTAGCAAGTTTATTCTTTGGAAGCATACGGCGGACGGCGTGGTGGATGAGATCTTCCGGCCGTCGCTCGAGGCGATCGCCGTAGCTCTCCATCTTTTGGCCCGTGTACCCGGTGTACCAAGCGTAATGGCGGTCCCGAAGCTTTTGTCCGGTCATGACGACCTTTTCCGCATTCGTGACGACCACAAAGTCACCGGTATCGACGTGTGGCGTATAAGTTGGGCGGTGCTTGCCCATCAAAATCACTGCGATATCGCTTGCCAAACGGCCCAAAACCTGGCTTTCCGCGTCGACGTGAAACCACTTTTGAGGGATTTCATTCGGCTTAGCGTTGGTGGTTTTTTGCGAAAGTGTCATGACATCGTCCGAAGTCAAAAGCTCTGAAGACATATGAAGGACTCTAATGAAGCCTTCAATTTCGAGTCCCGAAGTGTATCCGCGGTCAAAATTGCTCGCAAGCCGTTTTTTTGGCCAGCGGCGCGAGATGAAGGCAGTCAGAGTTTGGGGAAATGGGATTATTGGGCCTCGGATCTCGCACTTCCCTGCGTGAAGTGGCGTATCTGATCTCCGAGGCATGCGGTTGTCCCGACTACATCGGCCCTTGTCTGCCTGCTGATTTGCTCATTTGGGGGGCGAACAAAAAAATACCCAAAAACACTGTCAGATCGCAAACCCAGGGGGAATGGTTCTCGTAGGTGCCAGGAATTGGATGCTTAAACAACGATTTCCAATCGTCCGGTATGAACATTGAGCGGCCACACGGGGCCTACATTGGGCTTGAAAGTACCATGCGGCCGTTTTCCATGTTTCCGCTATTCTCGATAGATCCGAACTTCGACGCTAAGATACCAACCCGTTTGAACGCGTCTTCGTAATAGACCAACGTCGCCGGACACAATTTCTTGCTCCTGGTTTAGTTGATAGCGAAAGCTAATAGATATGAGTGAAGCGATTTCCAAAACGGGTCAAGACCGCCGGGCCATGATCGAATCTGTGGGGCTATCTAAGTTCTACGGCCCGTTTGCCGCGACCCGGGATGTCAGTTTTAACGTCTACGAAGGTGAGCTCGTTGCCTTCCTCGGTCCAAATGGTGCCGGAAAGAGTACGACGATGAAGATGCTCACTGGCTATCTGGCTCCCAGTGAGGGAATCGCCCGGATTGCTGGGCATGACATGTTTGAAGAGCGTATTGCGGGATCCAAGCACTTGGGGTACCTCCCCGAGAATGGTCCACTTTACCCTGAAATGACACCTGTCAGCATGCTCGACTTCTTTGCGGAGGCCCGGGGGATGACGGCTAGTCGCAAACGCGAGCGGATTGAAGCGGTCATCGATCTTTGCGACCTTAGCTCGGTGGCTCACAAGGCTACCAGCAAATTGTCCAAGGGCTTTAAGCAGCGGGTTGGCATGGCCCAAGCCTTATTGCACGAGCCCGATGTGCTCATCCTGGACGAGCCGACGGCTGGTCTCGATCCGAATCAAATCCGCGAGGTCCGGAAGACGATGCGGAAGTTGCGTGAAACGAAGACGATCTTGCTGTCGACGCACATTCTCCAAGAAGTGGAGGCGATGGCTGACCGCGTCGTGATGATCAACGAAGGTCGTAAGGTATTTGACGGTAACGTCGATGAGCTACGAGCCGTCAAGTCCGACCTAGACCACGCGTTTCATAAGCTGACCGGCGTCGAGTAGGTTCGTTGCCGCGTTCGATAGCCACAACAGATTGCTTTGCTGTCACCGTTTGAGTTCCATAGAAATCACGAAAACGAAACGATGTTTGCACTCGCCAAATTGATCATTATCGATGTCATTGTCGCGCTAATCGGATTCCTGCTGATTGGGATTCTCTCGAAGAGCAAGCGGGCTGCATATGCGGTATTGAAGCGGAACTTTTTAGGTTACTTCTCCAACCCGACGGGCTACGTGTTTTTGTGCCTGTTCGTGCTGCTCACCTCGATGGCCGCGTTTTGGCCGCATGAGTTCTTTAACTCGAACTTGGCGAATCTGGAACAGCTGAACTATTGGTTCCCGATCATCATGCTGTTCTTCATTCCGGCCATTACGATGAGTATCTGGGCGGACGAAAAGCGGCAGGGGACGGACGAGTTGTTGCTTACGCTGCCAGCCGACGACTTCGACATTGTGATCGGCAAGTACCTGTCGGCTGCCTCGATCTACACCGTCAGTTTGGTGTTCTCGCAGTTGTCGACTTTTCTGGTTCTGTTGTTCCTTTCCAAGGGGCAGGTCGACACCGGGCTGTTTGTCGCGAATTACTTGGGCTACTGGTTCATCGGCTTGGCGATGCTTGCGATAGGGATGATCGCTTCGTTTTTGACTTACAACTTGACCGTTGGCTTTATTCTCGGCGCGTTATTTAACGCTCCATTGGCTTTCGCTTCGATGGCGGATGTCATTATTCCGAGTACCGAGTGGGCGAACTTCGTGTCGATGTTCAGCTTGACGAAGCAGTTCGATAATTTTGGGCGTGGCGTGATCAGCATCGCTCCTATTGCGTTTTTCACACTGCTCTTGTCCTTCGGTTTGTATATGTGCATGGTGCTGATCGGCCGTCGGCACTGGAGTGGTGGTCAGGACAGTAATGTCAAATTTCTCCATTACCTTGGCCGAGTTGTGATGTTGGCAGTCATCGTGTTTTCGGCGAGTTACTTTTTCCGTAACAATGACCGCCCTCGGTACGACGCGACTGAGGGTAAAGTCAGCTCACTGTCACCGACAACGATGAAGCTGATTCGTGGGCTAAAGCCCGAACGTCCGATCGTAATTGACGCTTACATTTCGGCCGACATGCCGGAACAGTATGCCAAGTCTCGCTACGATCTAATCACGCTTTTGAAAGAGTTTCAGGCGTTGGCTTCGAGTCGCAAGGTGAAGCTGCAAGTCCAGATCAATGACGGTATCGAGCCGTTCAGTGATGAAGCGCAGCGGGCGGAGAAGCAGTATGGAATTACTCCTGAAGTCGTGCGAGTCCGTGAGCGAGGGGCACTGAAAGATCAGGAAGTGATCCTCGGGGCTGCTGTGAGGAGTGGGCTTTCTAAAGTTGTGATTCCATTTTTCGAAAGCGGTATTCCCGTTGAGTATGAGCTTGTGCGTTCGATTAACACGGTGGCTCAGCCACGTCGCGCCAAGCTGGGGATTGTGAACACTGATGCGAACTTCATGGGTGGCTTCTCGATGGCGGGCGGCGGGTTCCAGCAGATCCCGAAGCAGCCGATTGTTGAGGAGTTGGAGAAGCAGTACGACGTTGAGGCGGTCGATGCGAGTACTCCGATTTCACCGGACGCCTACGACGCTCTGTTCGTTGTGCAGCCTTCGTCGCTGAGTCCTCAGCAGCTACCGAATCTTGTTGAAGCAGTGAAGTCGGGTGTGCCGACCGCGATTTTTGAAGATCCATTGCCATTTGTTTATCAGGGCATTCCGGGTACAGGCCAGCCAAAGCAGCCTCAAGGCAATCCAATGATGGGCGGCGGTGGAGCTCCGCAACCCAAGGGGGAAATTCAAACTCTGTGGAAAGCCCTGGGCTTGGACGTCCCGTCGCAGTTCAGCATGCAGGGAATCAACCCAGATGTAGTTTGGCAGCAGTACAATCCTCACCCGAAGTTGCAGTACTTGATGCAGGCCAATGACGAGTGGCTATTCATTTTAGAGAGTAACGATGAAGGCGAAGACTTCCTTAGTGAAGAGAGTAAGATTTCCGCTGGCTTACGAGAGTTGATGTTCTTGTACGCCGGAGCGATTCGGCCGGAAGATGGGCGAGAGGATTTGAAGATCACGAATTTGGTTTCGACTCGTGCGAACTCGGGTTTGGTGGGCTTCGAGAACTTGAACTCGCAGATGCGAAGCCGAGACGCGTCACCTCAACAGTTGCGAGTCTTGCAGGGCGAAGCGCTGGGTGAGCAGGTAGTTGCGGTCTTAGTGGAAGGCCAAGACGGCCAAGACGGCGAGGCGTCTGAGGTGGATTCCGAGAACGACGAAAGTACGGTAGAAGAATCCGCGGGTGCGGAGAGTGGCGGGAACTCCTCGGCAAAACCGATCAGGGCGGTGTACGTAGCAGATGTTGACTACATGCACCCGTTCTTCAGTGAGAACAGGAAGCGGCCGGAACAGTATGAAGAAATCGACTTGAGAGTCCAGAACATTACGTTCGTCTTGAACATCGTCGATGTGCTTGTGGGTGAGGAAGACTATCCCACAATTCGATCGCACGAACCCGAGCACATCACACTTGGCCTGTTCGAAGACCAAGCAGAATCCTATCGGCAAGAGGCGTTCCAGCAGCAGCAAGAGTTTCAAGAGAAATTCAATGAAGAGAAAACGGCTGCAGAAGAAGAGATGGAGCAACGGGTTGCTGAGTACCGCGATCGTTTAGCAAAGCTGGACGCTGAAGGGGCGACTGATGAAAAGAAGCGAGCCGAACGAGTCCGAATCCAACAGCAATTGCAGATTATGCAGCAGGTCATGCAGCGTAAGGTCGGAGTAAAGATTCAGCAGCTTGAGTCCAAACGGGACAAGTTCGTGAAGGAAAGCCGACGCGAGTCTGAGTCGATGATTCGGAAGCTCCAGGATCAGTACAAAATGCTGGCGATATTCTTGCCGCCGATTCCGCCACTGTTGGTCGGAGCTGGTGTCTTCGTGACGCGTCGCGTTCGCGAACGTGAAGGTATCGCTAAGACGAGACTTAAATAGCCAAGTCTGAAATCGACCGGGTCCAATCCGGTATCCCCTTTCATCAACAAACCATCCATGTTTAACGTCACGCCAGCGAGCGTATCAGGAGCTTTAAAGTGAACGAAGGTAGGACTACTGCAATCTTCGGGCTTATTGCTGCCATCTGTGTAGGGTTGGCTTGGTGGACGAAGCCAGAGGCAGCCGTCAGTGAACAAACGGCTTTAACTGAACGCGTCGGCCAAGATGTATTCGAGACGTTTAGCGACCCTGAGTCGGCGGCTTCGATGCAGATTATCAAGTACGACGAGACTCTGGCTCAGTTGGATCGTTTCGAAGTCGCTCGCGATCCTGAGAGCAAGCTCTGGACGCTCCCGTCGAACGATGGCTATCCTGCAGACGCGGCGGATCAAGTGAAAGATGCAACCACGCCGTTGATTGCACTTAATATCTTGTCTGTCGTGACGGACGTTGCCAGTGACCATGAGTTGTACGGCGTGATCAATCCGGACGACGAAAAACTCGCTGCAGGGGCGGCCGGTGTCGGAATGCTAGTGACCTTTAAAGACGAGGGTGACCAAGTACTAGCGAGCCTCGTAATCGGAAAAGAAGTCGATCAAGCCGAAGGGCAAAGATTCGTTCGGATTCCAACCGAAGATGCGGTTTACAAAGTTGAGCTGGATACGGCCGTGTTTAGCACGGAGTTCCGAGACTGGATCGAAGGCGAGCTGCTTGGTGTCCGCAGTATGGACATTACGAAGGTTGCCGTCCGCGACTATACGTTGGAGCAATCTTTGACACAGGTCACGTTGAAGAAGAACTTCAACGCAGAGATGTCCTACAGTGCGGTTGATGCAGCGTGGTCGCTCGATGCGATGACTTCCTTCGAAACGGGCTCTCCCGTCGACTCGCCGCTAGCTGAGGGAGAGGAGCTGAACAAGGGTTTCTTAGACTCACTTCGAACGGCAGTTCAGGATCTGACCATCGTCGACGTGCAGCGTAAGCCCAAGGGACTTGCGGCCGATTTGAAGGCCGACGACTCGCTTCTGAATGATCGCGAGAGCATCGCGAGTCTGCAGCAACAAGGGTTCTTTGCAGCGGCCGGTTCAGATGGCACGGAGATCTTTGCTGCTGGCGGTGAAACGATCGTCGGCACGGATGAAGGCGTTGACTATCTGCTCCGTTTCGGTGAGGCAACCGCCAGTTTGTCATCGATTGAAGACGGCGAAAGCGATAGTGGTTTGAGTCGTTACTTGCTGGTAACGGCGAAATTGAACGAAGATCGTTTCCCCGCACCCGAGCTGGAACCTCTACCGGAGACGGTTGAAGAGATGCTGGCTCGTGAAAGAGGCGATACCAATGAGGGAGGCCTTCCCGAAAACGGTGGAGCTTCTGCGTTGCCAGAGCTAGATCCAGCAGACGTTCCCGGGGCCACGATCGAGGGCGATGAAACCAAGGCAGGAAAAGCAGGGGAAGACGCGTCGAGTGAAGCGAGTGCTGACGATTCCTCGGAGCCAGGAACAGCTGAGAAGTCAGGCGACGAAGACGACTCTTCAGGCGATGATGAAAACGAAGACAGTGCCGAAGCGGACTTAGACGACTGTGGAATGCCTCAAGAGGGTGATGATTCTCAGCAGGACGAAACGGCAGCCGAAGAGCCGGCTGCAACAGCCGAAGACGATTCGGCCCAGGAGACTGATACGGGAGACGCTGATGCCGGCGAAGCTTCTGGGAGTGAAGGAGCTGCCAATGCCGATGCTCAGGAAAGAATGGAGCCTCAAGAAACTCAGGAAGAGCTGGAAGAGCGATTGGAAGCCGTGCGTGAGGAAATTGCTAAAGAAAACCAACGCAAAATCGATGAGCGGAATGACAAGATCGATGCAGCTCGCAAGAAGGTGCTTGAGTTGAACGCGAAGTTCTCCGAGTGGTTCTACGTTGTCAGCGATAGCGTCTATGAAAAGCTCAAGATCACGCGGGATGATTTGGTGAAGCAGGCGGGTGAAGAAGATGCGGCTGCAGACCCCGCCGCGGCGTCGCCTTTGGGCGGCATACCTGGCATGGGCGGCATACCTGGCATGGGTGGTCTACAGCTACCACCACGTCCTTAAGACTCGCTTTTGCGAAAATGGAGTGGCTATTCCGGACGTGTTTTTTACCACAGTGCTTATTGAAGAATCACGATGAGCACGGCGAGCGTCAGTAGGCTAGCACCGCAGAGCCGCATCATCATGATTCGCTTGGGCAGGTCCGCTTCGCGACCACCTAGCAAGCTAGCTACGGCCCAGGCCAGTACGACTCCCCATAAGCCGCGGAGTGTATAGACGACATTGATTCTCGCTGCGTCGTTGAACGTGCCCAGCGAGGTGACTAAGAACATTGCTTGTCCGGCTACCAAGAACGAACCGATCAGAAGGCCTTTTCGCGTGGATGGCCGCAACGGATTCGAATCGATAAACGGTAGGAAGCCGAGAGAAAGAACTCCGGCCATCCAGAAGGCGATGGGGATCAGTCTGCCAGTTCCCCAGGTTTTTGCGAAGTGCTGAACGACCACATCGAATGTGGCGAAGCTCCCCGCAGCACAGACCGCCATCACAATCGTCAGCGTCAGACGACCACTTTCGGCGACTTGCGTAACGGAGTCGGAGTCCTTCGTCCGTTTCGGCATCCATTGCACGAGTAGGATGCCGCAGAACGCCAGAAAGACTGCCACCCAAATCGCCCCGCCCAGGGACTCGCCGACGACAGCCGAGAGAATCAAGGCCACGAAGATGACTTTGACTCCAAACACGGGCGTCGCGACGGAGACGTCACCATGTTCCACGGCAGCAAACGTAAATACCTGCCCTAGGATGTAGAGTGATGCAACTAGGAACGGCTGCCACCAATCACTCCAAGGCTGCAACTCGCCGCCCAGCAGCCAGATCGAGGAAAACAACAATGCTGCCCAACAGTTGGTAATGAACGTGACCGTCCAGGGGCCGATTCCAGCTGCGGAGATACGTTTTACAAAAATCAGGCCACACACAAATAGAACGCTGGCCGCGAGTGGCATGAATAGATGCCAGGGTGTTGGACCGACTGAGGGCGACTGCAGGGCGGCTGCTTCAAGAGCTTGGTCCATCAAATGGGCATTCTTTAGCAGCAAGTATTCTTGGTGCGAATCGAGAAGGAGGTGCGAGTCTAGAAGGAATCGCTTGTGAGCTGCATACGAGATGACGGCCATGATACCGCTGATCTCGATGGTGCCGAGTGCCAGCAGCGGCTTGCGTTTTTTAAACGTAAGCCGCCTCGCTTGACCATTTCCCGTAGTGTTTGTGCTGATGCCGGCTGCCTGTGCGGCTTGCGTTAGCTACCAGGGCCGAGAGGTTATCACACCCTCTTCAGGGCTGCTGGCGGACGCATACAGCCGCTTTGGGATTCTACCTGACAAGTACGCGGCTCGACCGGCCAAAGCAGCATACTTCATCGCAATCGACATCCGGATGGGATCGCGTGCATGGGCGATCGCGGAATTCAAGAGCACGCCATCAGCGCCGAGTTCAAACGCGATGGACACGTCGCTGGCGGTCCCCACGCCGGCGTCGATGATGACTGGATAGTCGGGATCGTCTTCCTTGAGGTACTCCAAGATGATGCTCAAATTATTTGGATTCAGAATGCCTTGGCCGCTTCCAATGGGGCTACCGGCGGGCATAACGCTTGTCGCGCCTGCTTCTTTCAATCGGCGGGCCACAATTGGGTCATCGCTGGTGTAGCACAGAACTTGAAAGCCGTCCTGGACGAGTTGCTTGCAGGCTTCGATGGTCGCAACTGGATCCGGAAGCAACGTCTTGCTGTCGCCTAGGACTTCGAGCTTGACCCAACTGGCCCCGGGATTCTCTAGTGCACGAAGAATCTCTCTACCAAGTCGAGCCACGCGGACTGCGTCTTCCGCGTTGTAGCAACCAGCCGTGTTTGGGAGCAAAAGGTACTTCGCAGGGTCAATGTAGTCCAAAATATTTTGGCCCACTCGATCGTACATGCGTTCCCGGCGGACTGCGACGGTGACTGCGTCTGAGCCAGAAGCCTCCAACGAGTCCTTCATGATCTCAAGTGTGTCGTACTTGCCCGTCCCCACGATCAGCCGACTTGAAAGAGTGTGCTCTCCGACTTTGAGTGGCGAATCGACGAATTCAGTGGACTTGCTTTCCACCGATGGATCGGAGGCGGGGGGCAAGGCTGTGGAGTCGGCTTCCGACGTTGAGGACATGTGCGTTTCCTTCGAGAGTTCACAAGCCCCTATTCTCGGGTGCGGACTACGAAAAGCAAGCGCAACCTCCCGCCATAGCTGGTAGATAGATTCTCGAAGTCGGCAAGTTTTTGCGAGTATTTTTTCGCAGCTTAACCGCCGCCGACAAGGGTAACGGCTTCGACGATATCGCCGTCTGCGAGTTGGTGCTCTGCGTGTTGTTCGCGGGGGATAATTTCGCCGTTGACTTCCACGGCCACCAATTGGCTGCGGATTTCAGCATGCACCAGCAGATTTGCAATAGTGGTGGGTAGCTCCAGTTCAACGGGTTTTCCGTTGAACTGGACTTGGATTGCGGACTTTGTCATGCGATTCACTAGTTGCCGGGCGAAATGGAAATTGCAGTGCCCTCGCCGTCGCTAGAACTCCTACCCTCTCGCACGCGACGTAAAATGAGTGTCTCTAATATTGAGTCACCAATTCTGCGGAGCTACTCCGTTGATAAGGAGTCTGACGGGTAAGCTCGCTTAAAACAGCTTACTCATCGAACGCCGCATCAAAGGCAACTTGGCTCGGGCTGAAGTCCATTCTCTTCGTGAATGCACAAGCTTCGGCTGCACCGAACTCACGCTCCATGCCGCAATCTTCCCATTCGATGCTCAGTGGTCCTTGGTAATTGATCACGTTGAGAGCTCGAATGATCTCTTCGAAGTTTACGCCACCTCGGCCAGGACTACGGAAGTCCCAACCACGTCGTGGGTCACCAAAGTTCAAATGACTTGAGAGGATGCCAGACTTGCCGTTGAGCGTTTGGATGGCGTCCTTGATGTGGACATGATAGATGCGATCGGGGAAGGCACGAATAAATTCGACTGGATCGACGCCTTGCCAGATCAAGTGACTTGGATCGAAGTTGAAACCGAATTCTTCGCGGTGTCCAAGCGCTTCAAGTGCTCGCTCGGCGGTGTGAATGTCGAAGGCGATTTCCGTTGGGTGAACTTCCAACGCGAACTTGACGCCGCACTCGCCGAATACATCGAGGATGGGATTGAAACGCTCTGCCAGCAATTTGAAGCCATCTTCGATCATGCTCTCTGGCGTCGGAGGGAAAGAATAAAGCAAGTGCCAGATGCTTGAACCTGTGAACCCATTGACGACGCCGACACCAAACTTTTGTGCGGCGCGAGCGGATTGCTTGAGTTCTTCGGCCGCGCGTTCGTTGACGCCTGCTGGATCTCCGTCGCCCCAAACATAGTCTGGCAAAATCGACTTGTGACGCTCATCGATGTTATCTAGTACCGCTTGGCCGACGAGGTGAGCGCTAATGGCATGGCACTCGAGACCGTTCGCTTCCAGCAGTTCGCGTTTCTTCGAGCAGTAGTCGTCCTCGGACATCGCCTTGTCGACTTCGAAATGGTCTCCCCAGCAAGCAAGCTCGATGCCGTCGTATCCGAATTGCTTGGTCAGCTTAGCCATCTGCTCGATCGGAAGATCAGCCCACTGGCCGGTAAAGAGAGTCACTGGGCGGCCCATGTTTTTCTGCTCCTCAAATTCAGTTTTCTGGCGAATGTCCGGTGTCAGACGACCGGTTTTGATGTGTAACCAGGGCGCAAGCAAAATCACCGCTTCTGCGGCTCGAACAACCTCCACGATTGTGCTTCGCCCGAGCCGCCAAAGTAACGGGAGACAGTGATTTGCGGAAGTGGGGACAGCCAAAAACTGCCCCTTAAGGGCGTTGAGGTCGCCTTAACTCGGCTTGTGAGCGGTTCAGTTCGCCTTCTGGTTTGCTGCAGCTCTAGGAAACCGCCTAAAATGCTACGCTACTGGGGCGTAAAGGCCGGTAGTACCATCGATTGGACGACCTGTTCGGCGAGCACACAGGGTTGCTGGCTTTTCGCAATGCGGATTTGCATCTGAGTCGACCAACACCCATTGGCATCTCCTTGGATTAGCCAATGTGGCATGACGCACACGGATTGGTGGACCAACTCGAAACCGGCCTCGCTTTGGCTGACTGTTTCGATGGGAAAAGTCCAGATGCTGGCGGGGCGTTCGAGACCGATAAGCACGTCGATGCCCTGCCACTGGTCGATGAAGCCAAGATGCTGCGTCTCGGACAGATCTAAGCGGGTTCCCAAGTGGCCCAGGTTCTGAGCGTCAACGTCGTAGAAGAATCGATCTTCAGCGTTCGCGGGAAGTCCGGCGAAGTTCCACTCGAGGGCGAGGTGTAGAGGGCGATCTCGGGGGAGCCCTTCAATGAGGTAGGCGATTTGCAGCGTTGAATTGCCGGCTTCCATGGTGACGGCTTTGGTCATGCGAAGCGGAATTCCCCAAGCGTTGCCCTCGCGGGAGAGTTGCAATTGGACTTTTGAAGCCGCGCGACGTAATTTGGCCTCGAAGGGCTGCGCTACGAAGTCTCCTCGCTCCATTGCGTTACCATCCACGACGGCATCGAGCTGAGCGTCGTTGTCGAAAAAGTGTTCGAGGAAGCTCTTTCGCGGATAGGCGTCATATTGCAGACGCTTGTCCAGACCCTCTTGCTTGCAGACGGCCAAGTCGTGGATGCTGGAGACTTCGTTGCCTGTCGCATTCTCGGTTTCACGGACTTTCCGATGGTACGCTTCGGGACGGCGCTGAATCGTAGCGAGCAAGTTGTGCTTGGCAGAACGTACATCCAGTTCATACATCATTCCGCCACGGGATGGAGCGATGTATGCAACGAGTTGTTCATTCGCGAGTCGCACTTCCGGACGTTGGTCTAAGTCAAAGTCATCGCTGGTCGCGTCAATCCATTGTCCGCGGCCGTGTTCTAAGTGGTCGAGTTTGTTGTCCGCAGTGATCAACTCGTTGTAGACTGCGTTACGTAAGTGCGGGAGATAGATACCGCCGAAAGCTCCATGCCAGTATGCACAATTGCATTGTCCGCGGTACAGATGGTCTTCGATCTCGGCTAGGAAATCGCCGTCGCCGCAAGTGCGTCTGGTTGCTTCGAGCCGCTTGCTAATCTGGAGCATCCGGGTGTACATTTCGTTCGCCTCTGGGTAGCGGACTTTGAAGTTGCGCCAGTTTCCGCCTCGGAAGAACCGCGAAATGTCAGCCCAACGGCCGTCTGTTTGCAAGTCGTGGGCAAGATCGTCGTAGAGTTCTTGCTGCGCGGCGGGAAGCGACCATTCGGTCATCTCTCGATAGCTGCACTCCGGCAAGTAAACTTTACCGAGTGGTTCACGCGAGTCGGATAGGTAGCCGAGAGTCTCCGTCTTTAACCAGTCTGCGTTGTCAGTGAGGGCTTGGAAGAAGTCACGTAACCAGCCTTGCTCGTAGACGTGGGCCTTCGTGTTTGGCCAAGTGCCAAATTTTTCTCCGTCATCGCCGAAGACTAGGACGGCGCCCGGGTGCGACTCGGCGACTTGGCGAGCGTAGGCGATGGTGTCTGACGCCGGTGCAAAGGGCAGCAAGTAGCGGAGTTTTTCGCTGCCGGGGAAAACGCGTAGCAAGCTCCCGTCTTCTTCGGTCAGGTAGCAACCGTAAAGCTCTTCGTCGGTCCAGCCGGCGGCTTTAAAGTGGAGGTCGTCGAGCACAGTAAAGTCGATTCCGGCCCGCGCGAGATCCGGCGTTAGGGCACTCTCCCAAACACGCTCGGGCATCCACATGCCGTGAATCTCGGTTCCAAACAGTTCATTTAAGTACGTTGTGTACGCTCGGATTTGCCCCACCCGATCGCGACTGGGCAACATCGTTAAAATCGGTTCGTACATAGGGCCGCCGAGGATCTCGATGCGTTGGGCGCTGACCAACGCCCGCACTCGTTCGATGTACTCCGGATGTTTATCCTGCAACCATATCATCAACGGACCTGAGGTATGCAGGGAGAGTTTGAGCTGGTCGAATTCTTCGAACACCTCAAGAAACGGAAGGTAGCTATCTTGATAGGCCTGCTCAATGACTCCATCGAAGTTGCCGATCGGCTGATGATTATGCAATGCTAAGCACAGGCTAACGCTATTCATAAGTTTCTCTTGTCGTTTCTTGTTTCTGACGCTGGTTCAGAGTGGCAAGGGCTCGCTTCGCAGCTGGCATTTGCGAGATACTGAACTCTCAGAGTCCATTCTTTGGACTCTGGGAATTCCCGCTGGTTTTGTATGCAATGGAGACACCGGGTGACTACGCACTGATTCGGTATCGGCAGATGGAGAAAGCCCAGCACAAAAAAATTCCCATCAAATTGATGCTAGCAAATATCGCATTGCTGACTCGGCGAAGTAACGAAGGAAAAAAGGAATTGGAATGCCAGCATTGCTACCGACGCGACCTCTTGGAAAGACCGGCCTGGATGTCACTCAGCTTGGTTACGGAACGATGGGGCTACGAGGCCCGAAGACCTGGGGCGTGCGAGTCGTGGAAGATGATCACGCAGACAGAATATTGAATTCAGTATTGGATTCCGGAATCAACTTCCTGGATACGTCTCCGGACTACGGAGTTGCAGAAGAGCGGGTTGGACGATTCGTGGGACATCGCCGCAGTGAGTTCTACTTAGCGACGAAGTGCGGCTGCGACTACAAGCAATGCGCTGAGCACTTGGAGATCGACCATCGTTGGGAGAAGGAGGTTGTCGCGAGGAACTTGGAGACGAGTTTGAAGCGTCTGCAAACCGACTACGTCGACCTCATGCAATTTCACGGCGGAGATGCACGCACGCTTGAAGAGAATGGACTGCTGGACCAATTGCTCGACTTCAAGCAGCAAGGCCTTATTCGCCACATCGGAGTGTCAAGCAAGCTGCCAAACCTTGCGGGGTTGGCTGCGATTGAGGTCTTCGAGACGTTTCAAATTCCGTATTCCTGTTTAGCGTCCGAGCACGAAACCCTGATCGGGAAAATGTCACCGCTGGCAGGCGTGATCATCCGTGGCGGAATTGCCCACGGCGGACCCGATGCAGAAATTCAGCGATCGGCAGTCAATGACGTTTGGTCGGCCGCACGTTTGGATGAAGTCTTGCCAGCGGGAATGAGCCGAGCGGAGTTGTTGCTGCGGATGACACTCGCGCTGCCGGGTTGTGACACAACAATAGTCGGGACCTGCAACGAGGTTCATTTGCAACAGAATATAGAGGCCGCCAAACAAGGTGCTTTAGAAAGTAAGCTAGTCGAAGAAGTTCGTCGCAGAGTCGCCCAGGCGATCGAGTAAACTCTATCAAATATCCCAGTTCAACCCTACGAGCAGGCGAAAACACCATGAGTCTCAACTTGGCAAATTTAGGTCCGAGGTTCGGCGGTACTAAGCAAAGTGATCGGACCGAATCCGGAGCATCTACGGCAACGCGTCGTAGAAGTTTTCTCAAGGCCGCGGGCTTGGCTTCGCTGGTTCCATCGGCTGCGCTTGTCCCGCTTGAATCGGCCGTTGCGCAGGAACCGAGCAGCAATAAGGAACCGCAGAGCAAAGGTCCAAGGCAGAGTTATCCCATTGTGCTGTCGACTTACTCGCTGTGGCGTTTTCGGAATGATGACCTGCGGGATTTCGACAAGTGTATTGATCTGGCAGATGAGTTCGGCTTCGACGGCGTTGAACTGCTGCTCTACCAGCTAGAGCAAAATGAGCTGCTGAGTCATAGCAAGTTGATGAGCTACAAACAGCGTGCACTGCGACTCGGATTGCCACTTGTTGGGTTGTCCACGCACCAGGGCTTCATGTCGCCGGATCGTGAAATTCGCAGGCAGAACGTCGATCGGACCATTGGGCAGATCGAGCTGGCTTACAAACTGGGGATACCTGTCATGCGGGTGAACACCGGTCGCTGGGGAACATCCGGCAGTTTTGACAGACTCATGGAGAATCGTGGCATCGAGCAACCACTCGAAGGCTATTCAAATGAGGATGCTTACCCGTGGGTTATCGAAGCACTGGAAGCCTGCATTCCAACGGCCGAGAAATGTGGAGTTACGCTGGCTCTTGAAAACCATTGGGGATTGGGGCTGACTCCGGAGGGAATTCTCAGGATAGTCGATGGGGTGGACTCGCCTTGGCTTCAGATTACCGCAGACACAGGGAACTTCCTGGAAGAGCCTTACCAGCGGCTGACGAAGATCGCTCCTCAGACCATCTTTGTTCAAGCAAAGACCTACTACGGCGGTGGACAGTGGTACTCACTCGATCTCGACTATGCACGGATCGGAAAAATTCTGCGAGACAGTAACTATCGCGGATTTATTTCGCTTGAGTTTGAGGGGCTCGAAGACTACCGCACGGCCATCCCGAAAAGCCTGGAGTTAATGCGGTCCGCCTTCCGTCGAAGTTACGCGTAGAGCTTCCCTACAATGGGTTTCTCGGCAGTCGAAACCTGTAAAGCGGATTTCGTGACGAATCAATCGAGTTGGGTGGATTTTTTAAATCACAGAATAGGGGTCAAGGTATGAATTTTGAGATCGAGCAGAAAACGAAGAAAACGAACTGGTTGCTCTGGATTCTAGTCCTGGGTGGCGTCTTAGTTGTGGTTCCGATTGCCTGCTGTGCGGGCGTTGGGTTGCTTGGGTTCAATGCGGTGAAAGCACCACTCGTCGCGGCCGCTGCGGCGATGGAGGAAAATCCGAGTATCGTTGAAAAGCTGGGGACTCCAATCAACTACGATTCCCTCCAGATAACGAATTATCAAAATAACAATGGAAACGGTTCTGCGGACATCGATACTAACTTCTCAGGCCCGAATGGGTCGGCTCACGTCGTCGGCACAATGCAGCTCATTGCAGGTGAATGGAGCATACAGAATATGTCGATCACTTTTGGCGATGGCACTGAGATGCAGTTGCCTTAGTCCGGTCCTTGCACGCGACCAGGATCCGGTTCAGGTAACTCACGAATTCGAGCAGAGCGGGCAATTTGGAGTTGTGTGGAGGAGTGCCCGCCCGCTTCCATTTGCGGTAGCCTTTGAGTTTGCGTGACCGTTGTCAGTTTGTTATCGATTAAGAATAAAACTGCTCAGCCATGAATGCTCCCGATCCATCTCAGCCGTCTAGCGTTCCGGATTCACCGGAGTTGGAGGATGGCACCATCGAAGCCTCATTTGCAGTGCTCGAACTGTGTCTGGAGCAGTTGGCGGTTGTGGCGCCGGTGCAGGCGGCGGAGCAAGTCTTGGATTTAATTCCGCCCATTTCGTCTGTGTCCCAAAAGCTGATCTTGGTCGAGTTGATCAAGTACGATCTTGCGAAGGCGAGCGAGGCAAATCTCCCGCGGAAGTTAGATTTTTATTGGCCTGCAGTCGCGGGTATTCTGCCGCAGGAAGACATTCCATTTGATTTGTTGCTAGAGGAAGTACAGCTCCTTCGAGAGAAGGGCCAGCATCCCAAGTGGTCTGAGTATCGCCAACGCTTCCCAGACTTGGCGGACACGATCGGGAAGTGGCTTGCTGGCGGCGAGACGGAGATTCAGAGCAGTGAAAGCGGCAATTTGCCAGAGCTGCCGGTTGGTGAGCAGTTCGACGACTTTGTCATTCTTAAGCAGCTGGGCCAAGGTGCGTTTGCCCGAGTCTATTTGGCGCGACAGGTTTCGATGCATCGCTTGGTTGCGTTGAAAGCCACGACGCGCGGCAGCGAGGAACCTCAAGCACTTTCGAAGCTGGATCATGCAAATGTAGTACGGGTCTATGACCAGCGAGAAGTCCTCGAGCCGCTAACGATTTTGTTGTATATGCAGTATTTGCCCGGCGGGACACTGGCGGATTGTGTGAAGTATGTGCGCGATCTGCCACCCGAGCTGTGGTCGGGCAGGAAGCTCTTAGAGGCCATCGATGTGAGCCTGGTGGATGCAAGCCAAACCGTGCCGGAGCAGTCGACCATTCGGCGGCAAATTGCAAACATGGAGTGGGGCGAGGTCGTTGCTTGGATCGGAATTCAGCTTGCAGATGGTCTGCACTATGCCGATCGACAGGGCGTGCTGCATCGAGACGTGAAGCCGGCCAACATTTTGTTGTCAGCAGAGGCAATTCCAAAGCTTGCGGACTTTAACGTAAGCAGCAGTGGTCTGTCTGGGCGAGCAGGAGCCGCAGCTTATTTCGGAGGATCGCTGGCGTACATGTCGCCAGAGCAACTCCAAGTCGCTGATCCGACGGAAGCCAAGGCGGCGGAAGAATTGGATGGGCGCTCCGATCTGTATGCACTTGGAATTGTGCTCTGGGAACTTTGGCAGGGTAAACGACCTTGGAAGCTTGAGGAATTGGTCTCGAGCTGGATGGAAGCCGTTCGGCAGCAGAGGGAACTTCGCACTGACGAGGTCCATACAGAGCGTCAGGCCACGTCGGCGACGGAACGAGTTTTAGAAAAAGTGCTGCGAAGTCTTTTGCGGGTGGACCCCGCGACTCGACCTGCTTCCGGCAAAGAGACCGCGGCTCGGCTTCGGATGGCCTTCCATCCTGAGCTGGCGAATCGGTTCGAACCAACGAAGACCAGTTTTGCGGGGCGGTTGCTTCAAATCTCCGTCGTCTTTTTGTCGGCAATCCTGATCTTCGGACCGAACTGCGCTGCGGCCGTTTTTAACTACGCCTACAACTTGCACCAGATGGAGATCAAGGGGGAGTCCTTGGCCTTGGTCACCGGTGAGCCGCTCCTGCAGCGTGGGCTTCCGGTTGGCAGTCAGGGAGTGCAGTGGTTACAGGACGGGTTCTTTTGGGTGACTAAAGGCGGTGAGAATGAATACCCGATCGTCAAGCATTTTCGCTGGGTCTCATTCGTCGTAAACGGAATCGTCTTTCCGCTGGGTGGGTTTCTCTTTTGGTGGATAATTTGGCCTTTCACCAAGATTGTGCATCGAGGAAAGCGGGGGGTGGCATCGACAGTCGAAGACGTGGCTACCGTGTGGACGATCGGCTTCAAAGCCACGCTGGTCACGGCGGCGTTGTGGGCAGTGTCGGGAGTGGTCTTTTCCGGGGCGATGTGGCTGGCGTTCCCGGGCAGCTTCTACATGTCCGATGCGATCCACTTTTTTCTTTCATTGGTCCTGTGTGGGGGAGTCGCCTGGATCTATCCCTATTTTGCGATGACGCTACTCTCCCTGCTGATCTACTACCCGCCGGTCATAGCGCCTACGATGGAAGACCAGCGTTTTGGTGAAAGGTGCCGACGCGTGCGTAGACATTTGACCGGGTACCTGGCCTCGGCCGCGGCAATTCCGCTTTGTACAGTGACGTTGCTGGTTTTGGTCGACGTTGACCGATCTTGGATCTTGGTCGGTTTGCTACTGACCGCCGTCGGTCTCGCATTCGCGTTCTACTCGTATTTTACGATCGACAGAGCACTAGATGAATATGCAAAGGTCTTGGATAGTCGTGACCGAGAAGCCATTTTGGTTTGACTCCGGGTCAGTTGTTTGCTGGTTTTGAGCAAGGCTATCGCCGCTTATCCCAATGTTTCGCCCCCTCCCTCGAGCCGTGTTTGAACGATGTCCGACTCTACGAAACCCGCCCCACTACCGGACTTCTCGAGAGGCCAGAATGGGTTGCTGCCAGCCATTGCCCAAGACGCAGAGTCGGGCAGAGTTCTGATGATGGCTTGGATGAACGAAGAAGCTTGGCAAGAAACCCTGCGCGAGCGTCGCGCAGTGTACTTTAGCCGTAGTCGCCAAAAACTGTGGCGGAAGGGCGAAGCGAGTGGGCACGTACAGCAAGTCCAAGAAGTTCGAGTCGACTGCGATGCGGACACCATTCTATTGCGGGTCACGCAAACTGGGGCAGCCTGTCACGAAGGCTATGAGTCGTGCTTTTTTCGCACAGTGGATTCGGCAGGCCAAGCGCAGATCGTTGACGAACAATTGCGTACACCAGATGAAATCTATGGCACGAAGGGTTAATCGCGCGCGGCTAACCAGCATACCGGCTGACGTCTCGCAATCTTTGACTTAGCCAAAGAACCAAGCTGCGGTAGCTGTCGCAATAAACAGAGCACATCTTAGAGCCAGCGATAGCCGAACACGCCACTGTGGTGTCGGTTCGAGGCGAGCGGCTCCGGAGATAATTCCGTTTGCCAAATCTTGCTGATCCCGGTGTACGATTACTCGACGTTTTCCAAGCCAGGGCCCTTGGAGTGCCAGGCTCACGAAGCGTTCACCGCGTTCCTCCCACTCAAACCTGGAAATGTTGTGCCAAGGGATAAAGTTCAAGCCTTGATGAATTCCATGCTCTCGAAATTGAGTGGCTGGGAAAAGCACGGCGTAGATGAGAAATGAAGCAGCCAAAAGGCCGGCGAATTCATACCACTCTGGATCGCCGAAACGCAAAGTGAAACAAGTGATGGAAATCAGGCAGAAAGCCAACAGACCGATTGCTTTGGCTGTCGGCGGACATTGCCCCTTGAGTCGGATGAGTGCGAAACTCATCCTGGCTCGTAAGCGAGCGATCACCCAAATGCCCGCTAGGAATAGGCAAAGGAACGCCAGCACTCTCGAGATGTCTGCCAAGCTTGCCAATGATCAGTGCTCTCTCATTCGAGTGAGCCACATAGCTGGGCTCAGTGCTCTTCAGACGCATTTTCCTTGCCGCGTCTCTTCGGTTTTCAAGTGTGGTTGCCGGGTTAGGGCAGGCGGGCTGTGGAGGTAGTATCTAACGCATTCGGGAGAAATTAGCTTCTGACCTTTCGTATCAAAACGAAAATGCCGGTTGAAAGCCTGACTTTCTTAGCCCAGGTGGCGCCCATATCAGGCCGTTGAGTCCAGGTGAGCCGTCTCTCTCGATCAACGGCCGGATTCCGCTAGACGTTCTTGGTAACTTCAAAGCCCATGTCGCGAATCATCTGGTAGTCCGCTTCTGGCGCTTGTCCCTTGGTCGTAAGGTAGTCGCCAATGAAAATGCTGTTGGCCACAAACAGGCTCAGTGGTTGCAGGCTTCGCAGGTGCTTTTCTCGCCCGCCGGCGATTCGCAATTCGCTCTTAGGGTTAACGAAACGCATCATGCACAGGCCTCGCACGCAGTCTTGAGGGGTTAAAGGCGACGTCTTCTCGAGTGGCGTGCCTTCGATGGCGTGAAGGAAGTTCAAGGGAATCGACTCGGCTTTCACTTCACGAAGGTCGAAGGCCATATCGACCAAGTCTTCGTGCGATTCACCCATGCCCATAATGCCGCCGCTGCAAACTTCTAAGCCAGCCTTGCGTACGTTTCGCAACGTGTCCATGCGATCGTCGTAGGTGTGAGTAGAGCAGATATCGTCGTAGTGTTCGCGGCTCGTGTTCAGGTTGTGGTTCACTCGGTCAACTCCGCAAGCCTTCAGACGGTCGGCGTTCTCAGGAGTGAGTAGACCCAGGCAGGCACAGATTTTGAGGTCGTACTGCTCCTTAACCTTGGGGACGATATCTTCGACAGCCTGCAACTCACGTTCGCTCGGTGCACGGCCACTGATCACGATGCAGTAGGTCTTTGAATCTCGTTCGGCTGCGACTTTGGCACCGTCCAAGAGTTGGTCGGTGGAGAGCATCCGGTACTTTTCGATTGGCGCTTTTGAAAGCTTTGATTGCGAGCAGTATCCGCAGTCCTCGGGGCACAGACCGCTCTTTGCATTCACAAGGAAGTACAACTGAACTTGCTTGCCGAAATATTCACGCCTTAATCGGTAAGCACCCGCGACGAGATCTAGCAAATCGGTATCCGGGCTGCCTAAGATTTGGACTGCGTGCTCGCGGGAGAGACTACCTCCACTTAGTATGTCGTTTGCCCATTCGGTGTAGGGACTAAGGCCATCACTTGCTTGGTCGAGTGATTCGGCAGTTTCTGGTAGCAGATTCATGTTATCATTGCCTCTAAATGCTCTTCGACGAAGAGATTATTAAAGACGAACCCAACCGACCTTGGAATGCCCCGCTGGCATTTCAGGATTCGTCCGGCCCAGTTTCAGGCCCCAGAGGCTAATTGATTTCCCCCGATGTCCGTTGAATCTAAAGACGAAGTTCAGCAAGTCGTCAGCGCCGAGTCGAAGATTCGGGCGGGATTAGTCCGCATCGGGATTCATGGCCAAATCGGCAGGTTTGCACTAAAAGTGGAGTCGGATCGTGAGACGGTCGCTGGCAGACGCGTGCTATGTCGGACTTCGCGTGGGTTGGAAGTCGGGCAATTCCTTCGTGCGACCACCGCGGCTGAGGAGCTGTTGGATGGTCTAGTCGTGCGGGAGTTGATGCCGGACGATGAGTTGCTTTGGGCGCACCTGCGGAGTTTGGCTCAGGAGGCTCATGAGGATTGTGCACGCTGGTTAGCAGAGAACCAGAGCAACGCAATTTTGCTCGATGTCGAACCGTTGATGGATGGTCGAACGCTCTATTTCCACTTTCTGGAAGACGTTTCGAGTGACCCAGCCGTCCAAGAGCATGTTGACAAGCTGGCTTTGGTCTTCGAACAAAGGGCCGCAGAGAGCGAGTTTGCGGGGCGTGTCGAGATTGGCTGCGGTCCGGGCTGCGGTACTGAGAAAGCCGTCAACGGTTGCGGTTCAAAAGGAGGCTGCGCGGTTTGCAAAATTGCTTCCGCTTGCAAGTCGACAGGGTCGAAGCCTGAAGCCTGAATGCAGGTCAGATAGGCGGCAAACTGCGTGAATCGAAGAAGTCCGAGTGCGGCTGCCGAGAGCCGGAATCACGCCGAATCTTTGGAGCGGGGCATCGGCTTGCGACGAGGTTTATTGTCGAACGAGATGGGCTGACCAACGTTGGGCACGCTTACATTGAAGCTGGCACGCATCGCAAGTCGTCGTGAGACGGCAAGCAGCAGCATCGATTCCCGTCGCGCTGGTCGCCGTCATTCTGCTGCTTTTCGTCCTGCTTTCGGCTGCGATCTCGATTCCGCCCACCGCCCCGTCGTCCTCGACCGGTGAACATTGTGGGCAAATCCTTGAACTCATCGCCTTGGAGTTCTTTGAGTTTCTTCAATTGGTTGGAGCTTAGGTGCTGCTTGATCTCTCCATCAAACTCATCGAACTGCTGCTTTCTCAACTTTTCAATAGCAGTTTGCTTTTTGGGGATCGCAGGATTTCGATAAATCTCACGGGCTTTTTCCCCGAACACCCTCATGCCCTCGACCATTATTTTCTTCACTTCATTGCGGAAATCCTCGAGTCCTTGTCCCTCAAGTCCGATTCGCTCAGCGACGCGTTTGTTTGCTGCAGACCCGTGTTCGCGAGATTGAGCAAAGAGTCCTACCAGACGCTCGAATTGCTCATCACTTAGTCGCTTCCTAATTTCTTCGCAATTCTCATCTAGGATTTCAACAATCTTGTCGACTTTTTGCTGGCTGTTTTCTAGATCGATGCGCCGAAGTCGATTAAGAGTTGACTTGTCTCGCTCTTGAATCAAGTCAGCAACTTCTTTGCTGAGGCCAAGCTCCGTACACACAGGGGTGTGGTTCAACAGTCCCAGGATTTCTTGGTCCGGACATCTCTCCCCAATCTTTCGGATCATTTCGATTGTGGGCCTGGAGGGTTGCGCTGCGGCGGAGCTGTGAAAAATGCAGCCAACGAATAGGCAGGCTAAGACCGAGGCCAGAAAAGATACCGCAGATTGAGAGGAGTCGAATTTCATTTTGACTGCCGATGGCTCCAACTTGGAATGAAGCAGCAAGCGGAGATGCTATGCAACTAGGATCGAACAGAGCTGGGCTGAAGCAAGATGGTTTTGGCTCACTCCGCCCAATTTCTTGGCTCTGTTTTGACGGTTCATCTGATCCACTAACAATGTAGCGGTTGAGGCGTTTTAGGCGTCGTTTCCGCCGCCGCGTCCACCACGACCACCACCTTCACCACCGCCGCGTCCACCACGACCACCACCTTCACCGCCGCCGCGTCCACCACGACCGCCGGCTCCACCTTGGCCTCTGCCGCCCGCACCACCACGCCCAAACTGTCGCTGCGGGAATTCAAACTTCTCTCCCTTGAGTTCTTCGAGCTTCCCGAAGGCCTTTTTGTCGATTTGCTCAAATTTCTTGTTGCTCATTTCCTGAGTTTCCTTTTGAAGCTCTCCGAACTTCTTCATCATCTCGTCGCGGGCTGACGCGTCAGGGCGTCCGCCTTCTTCGTCTCCTTCACCCGGACGTCCACCACGTCCTCCTCGGCCTCCGAACATCGATGAGAACATCTCGCGACGTTTCTCACCCATCTCTTCGTTCACGGACTCGAGTCCCTCGCGAAGTTTCTTGATACCGTCTTCATCTAGGCCTATTTCTTCGGCAATCATCTTATTCAGAGCAGCAGCCGCGCCGAGCTGCTGGGCAAGTAGTCCCATCAGTCGTTTCTGCTGCGAAGGCTCCAGGACCTCTTCCATCATTTCTTGGGCAGTGTCGTTGGCCTCAGAGACAGCCTTCTTACGCTCATCTTCGCCCATGTCTCGAAGCGAGCCGAGATCGAGTTGTCGTTCGCTGAGTGCTTCCCAAACTTCGTCGTCTAGATCGATCTCGTTGCGAACCTCTTCAGTTCTCAAGAGCCCCATCAATTGCAGAGACCCAAAGTCACCACCTTGCATTCCGAAGCCGCCTCGACCGCCTCCAAATCCCCATTGGGCACCTCCGCCTCCGCCACGACCACCGCGGCCACCAGGCTGGGCAAACAAGACACAAGTCGAAAGTAGGGCCATGCACAGTGCCGTTGAGCCCACCAATAGTCTGTGGAATGAGCGGTTCTTCATTGAGTAGTACTCCGTAAGTAGCTGAGCAGCTTTTGGAAAAGTGGGGAGCGACCGGAGAAGCGTCTAGCAAAGAGCCAGCAGGAACTGCCCGTCGCGGAAATTCGGTTCATTTTCACCGCATTTTCTATAACCGGTTTCGACTCCTAAAGTTCCGGCCCATGCAAAGAATACCAAGAATTCCCTGCCCAATTGGCTGTGGAAGTCAGCTCTTGGTGTCATCTGAGCCATCTTGGGCTGTTCGGAGGAAAACTGGCCTGATCCGCTTTGCCAAACCAGCTGAGAACTGATAGGAGTGGACCTCGGTCAACGAAGATGCCAATCTACCTTAAGATTGAACGTCCGGGGACGACTTAAACCGAGGGGGCCTGTGTGCGGGGGCCTGTAGGAAGCCGCATTCCCGGAAGCCGCATTCCCGGAAGCCGCATTTCCCGGTGCCAGCAGGCTTGGTTGTAAGAGGGGAAACGCCGCGTTTGCCTTCGTCAAACTGGTCACGAAAAATTGAATAGTGTTCTAACGTCTGCGCAAGTACTCCTGTCTCATGCCGGAATCGAATTCTAATCCGCAATCGGCGGTGTCGCCCGCCACTTTATCCGCTCAAGGGGTAAACCTGCGCACTCGAGTCGAGGATCTACCTGGTGTCCGTGCGGACTGGCTTGGGCCGTTGCGAAGGCTGGGGATTCGGACCGGTGCGGATCTGCTTTTCCATCTGCCACGGTCGTACGAAGATGCTGTTCCGCTGACGCCAGCAGAACAGTTTGAGGAAGGCAAGCAAGTTGCCTTTCGCGGGATTATCGAATCACTCGACGAGCGGCGGACGCAGTCGGGTAAGCACATGTTGGGAGCCCTTGTGCGAATCGATGGAGCGGCCATCCGCCTGATGTGGTTCAATCAGCCCTTTCGTAGACGGCAGTTGCCAGTTGGGCAGGAAGTCGTGGCGAAGGGAGTGGTGAAGTCTGCGGGGCTCACCTGGGAAATAGTGCACCCCGTTGTGCAGGTTATCGACGAAGGCGTGGAGTCCGACGAGAACCACAACAGGCCGAGTCCGATTTATCCGCTGTCTGAAGGCATTAAGCAATTCGATTTGCGCAGCGTTATGCGGGCTTGTGTTCCGACACTGGCCGAGCAAGTTGCTGAAGTCCTGCCAGCTCGGTTGCGGCAGGAACTCGAGGTCATCGGCATCGGGCAAGCACTGCAGTGGGTGCACTTTTGCGAGACGATGGATCAAGCGGATTTTGCGATGCGTCGTTTCAAGCTACAGGAGCTTTTCGTACTGCAACTCGCCATTTCGATGCAGCGAGCGGAACGCGAGCAAACCGCCGTCGCTCCCGTCTGCGAACCCTCCGGGAAAATTCACTCACGCATTTTGAACCGGTTGCAGCTGGAACTGACTCGAGATCAACTGCAGGCGATCCGAGAGATTGGTCAAGATATGGCACTGACTCGCCCCATGAATCGACTATTGCAGGGCGACGTTGGCAGTGGCAAAACGGTGGTCGCTCAATATGCCATGCTGTTGGCCGTCGCACACGGTTACCAAGCTGCGTTAATGGCGCCGACTGAGATCTTGGCGAGGCAGCATGCGGCAACACTTCACGAGAGTCTTTCTTCCAGTCGTGTTCGGGTCGCGTTGTTGACGGGTAGTTTGAAAACTGCCGAACGACGAAAGGTTCTCGAAGAAGTTGCGGCGGGAGAAGTCGACTTGCTGGTGGGAACGCAGGCGCTGCTTTCGGAACAATTGAGCTTCGCGAACTTAGGCCTCGTGATTGTGGACGAGCAGCACAAGTTTGGGGTGCTGCAGCGGGCGAAACTGCGAGTCGATGGTGAGCAACCACACTACCTGGTCCTCAGTGCGACTCCCATTCCAAGAACGATTGCGATGACCGATTTCGGCGACCTGGACGTGTCGACGATTCGGGAGAAGCCCCCAGGCCGAGCCAAGGTGCATACCTACACCGCTTCGGCTGCCGAGCTCGAATCCTGGTGGCGGTTTGTGGAAGGGAAACTCGCCGAAGGACGGCAGGCCTTTGTGATTGCTCCAAGAATCGCCCTCGCAGCGAGTGAGCTTGAAGAGCCGTCAGATGATACGAACCAAGAGACGCAGGCCGAACCACTGGCGAACGGCGGAGCTGAACTAACCGCAGCCGAGTCGGTGTTCGAGCGACTGCAAAATAATGAATTCGCGCATCGAGAAGTCGCCCTGCTGCACGGCCGAATGGATGCCGAGGAGAAGCAGGTCGCCATGGAGTCGTTCGCGCGAGGCGAAATTGATGTCCTCGTGTCGACGACTGTCGTCGAAGTTGGGATCAACGTTCCCAACGCCACGGTGATGACGATCTTGGATGCCAATCGGCTCGGACTCGCCCAATTGCACCAGCTACGCGGACGCGTGTGCCGAGGCTCGCATCCTGGTTATGTGTGTGCAGTGGCCGTGAAAGATGCGGAGGAGAAGGATAGCCGCCGGCTTGTAGCGTTCCAAAAGACGGACGACGGATTCGACTTAGCGGAACTCGATCTGCAGCTCCGTGGACCCGGGAATTTGCTAGGGACTTCGCAAAGCGGACTTCCACCATTGCGTGTCGCCAATTTGTCGACTGACGCGGATCTGCTCGACCAAGCGCGGCAGGTCGCGAGAAGCCTGCTCGAGTCCGATCCAAGCTTGGAGGCTGAGGACTGTCGGCTGCTCAAGAAACAAACGGTCAATCGCTACGGTGACCTCATGCAACTCAGCGATATTGGCTAGATGGTAAATTCCAGATGCTTTGCGTTTATTTAGGGCTCCATTTTTTGAGCAACGCAAGGAATCGCTCGGCATCGTAGGGCGGCTTCGGCTTTCCTTCTTCTTTGCCAGTTGCATCGCCCTTCGACTCGAGCTCAGCGGTGTCTTGCGAGTGCAATAGCTTTCCCGTTGCGTCGAGCACAAATAGGTGCGGGTAGCCGGAGATCTTCGGGTACTGGCTGAGAAACGCTTTGTTCTCGTTCTTCTGGTCGAAAGTTACCTTCTGAACCACGTAGTTCTCGTTCAGTAGTTGGTTTGCCTCAGGGTGCGAGGCCATAAACTGGCTCATCTTTTTGCACCAGTGGCACCAATTCCCTCCAACTTGCAAGAGGACCGTCTTCTTCCCCTGTTTCGCAAGCTCTAAAGTGGTCAGAAGCTGTTTGGCGGGGTCGGCCTCGATGTCGTAGTGATCGACCGAGTAGAAGTCCGTCGGCAGTCCTTGCTCGCTCGCGGCGGCATCCGATCCGTCTACTGGTTGTTCCAGTCTCGCCGTGACATCGCTGGACGGCCCCGCGCTGCCGGCTCCGCTATCTTCGGAGCTAACAGGCGTCCCGCCGCAGCCTGCCAGGCACAGAAGAACTAGACTCGCGACAGTTGGGCATCGCTTGGCAGTTTCGGATTGGCTAGATCGTCGCATCGTTGGGCTTTCAAAAGAAATGAACGCTAAGTGAGAAGCGCGTCTGTCTCCTACTGCCAAATAAGTGTCGGGAAGCTGGGAGTGGTGTCAACGCGCAGGTGCCGCGCAGAATTGGGGCCACTTTGGCATCTGTAGCGGAAGGAGTCCGTTTTGTAGCCAGATCGGGTTCCGACGGAGAAACTGCGGTCCGGCTAAGTACCGGCATGAACACTAGGAAAGTTTGCCTACTTGGAGCCATCGGCAGACTTTCCCGGGGCGGACTGGCCTGAACTGGGCTCAGCCCTCGCCTTGGCGGTCCCTCGCGGTTACCATCGTGGCCTCGATCGCACAGCTAGGCTAGCCAGAATGGGCAAAATGCTGAGACTTGCAGTTCAGCATTGCCCAGGGCGTTTTACATGGCCATGCGAGTGCATGGGAAACGAATCACGTTTGATTGGGAAAGTTACTTCTGCATGTCTTTGAGCCATTGGATCAGCGGTCGAGTCTTCAAGTTTGTTCACGGTAACAATCTGGTTTACAACACCTGCTGGGAAGACCCCCGTCTCGATCGCGAGGCACTCAAACTTGGAGCCGATGACCGTGTGCTAGTCATCACGTCAGCAGGCTGCAATGCACTCGATTACTTGTTGGCTGGGCCACAGCACGTCCACGCGGTTGATATGAACCCGCGACAGAACGCCTTGCTGGAATTCAAGATGGCCGGCATTCGCGAGCTTGAATACGAGGACTTCTATCGACTGTTCGGCGATGGTTTTCACCCTTCCGCGGCTGCCGTTTATCGCGATGCCCTGCGAAGCAGCATGAGCTCTTGGGCTCAAGGCTATTGGGATAAGAACATTAAGTTCTTCGACAATCGAAAACGCTCGTTCTACTATCGCGGGACATCGGGAGCGTTCGCGAGAGGGATCCGCTTTTACATCGATCGTGTTGCCAAGATTCGCAACGAAGTTAGCGACTTGTTGGCATGCAAGAGCGTGGAAGAACAGCAAGAAGTTTACGAGCGTATCCGCGACAAGTTCTGGAGTCGAACAATGAAGTTCACTCTGAATCGCGATTCCACTCTGTCAATGCTCGGTGTGCCGAAGGCTCAGCGGATGCAGATCGACAAACAGTATCCGGGTGGCATCCTGAGCTTTATTCAGGACTCGATGGAAGCGGTGTTTGCCAAACTTCCAATTCACGAGAACTATTTCTGGAGAGTCTATATCACGGGCAGCTATACCGATTCGTGTTGCCCCGAGTATTTGAAGCCCGAGAATTTCGAACGGCTGAAGCAGAGCCGCGTGGAAGGCTTGACGACTCACACGGACAGCGTGCAAGGATTCGTCGAAAAGTCGGAACACAAAATCTCGCGATTTATTCTTCTGGATCACATGGACTGGTTGTCCGAACACTTGTTTCCCATGCTTGAGTTAGAGTGGCAAGCGATTTTGGACAAGGCG
>JBGCCZ010000048.1:0-22771 GCA_045105035.1 Pirellulaceae bacterium
GACTTGAATCCAGTTCGTGCGGCGATGGTAGCTTCGCCTGACGAGGCCAAGCACACTTCAGCCTATGATCGGATTCGTGGCGAACGGGGGCAGGAAGTGCCGTCGGCAGCTTTTGATCTTGTGCCGATTTCACGGGAAGAAGCAGCAGAGCAGTTGAAGCACGGAAAGAATGCCTCCCCGCTCGTGGCCTCGCGCCCCTCCCGGAATTCCTCGCAGCACTCGGAACGGAAGGGTGACGTGAAGCCAGACCAGTTGGCCCGGCTCACAAAGCCAAAGAAGCAACTCACCAAAGCAGGGAACGCTCGCCGGCAGCCGAAAAAGATTCGTCGAGATGCGTGGCTGGCGCCGCTGGAGTTATCGCCTCGGATGACTTCGGAGAAGCCGCAGGTTAGTCGCGGCGGTATACGAGCCAGCGACAAGGGGTTTCTGTGTATGACGCTGAGTGATTACCTGAGCTTGTTACGCTGGACGGCGCGGTCGTCGCCTCTGGCAGAGCAAGGTGCCCAACGGAAGGTACCGCCTCGGTTGCAAGGGGTTTTGTCCAGGCTGGGTATCGATGCCTCCATGTGGCGAGACCTGGTTTGGAATTACAAGCGATATTTTGGCCAAAGTCGCATTGCTGGTTCACCGGATAGTATGGCTCAGCATGCTCAAGAATCCGGCGGGCACTGGGCTCGAGGCCAGGCGGCCGTGCGTGAGTGTTTTGTGTGAGCACTTGATGCATTCGCGCTGTTGAGGAGCCGCACCCGAGCGTGTGCGCTCGACCTCCCCGCGAGCGAGGAGGTAGGTGACAGGAATGAGTCGTTGGAAGTTGCCTGGTAAGGCTAACCAAGCGACTCGTTGGAGTGGGGTGACTCGTCTAATGTTCGCTCGGCCGCATTGATGACGGATGCTCGGCAGGACTCGTTTACTACGGGAGTCTCGGGTAGTGCGTTCAAGAACATCGAGCCGTAGCGTTTTGTGCGGACGCGCGAGTCCAAAATGACCACGAAACCTTGATCCTGGGCAGTGCGAATCAAACGCCCGAAACCTTGACGCAGCTTGATGACGGCTTCGGGAACTTGGTAGTCCATGAAGGGGTTGCCGCCGTTGTTGCGGATCGCCTCCAACCGCGCCTCCAAGAGTGGATGATCTGGCACGGAAAACGGAAGTTTGGTGATGATTACGTTAGTCAGCGCGTCACCGGGCACGTCGACGCCTTGCCAAAAACTGTCGGTTCCAAAAAGCGCTCCTTGCGGGTGCTTCTTAAACTGTTCAAGCAGTTGACCACGCGGTGTCCCGTCGGCTTGGCTGTAAAGGACCATGTTCTGCTGGGAAAACCAGGCTTGCATCTTTTGAGCCGTCGAGCGCAGCAGCCCGTAGCTAGTGAAAAGCACAAAAGCGCGGCCATTGGAACGGAGAAGATAGCGCTTGATCATTTCCGGCAGGAGCCTCTCATACTCTTGCCGCTGCGACGAAGGATCCGGCATGTCGCCCACGACGATTAACTCGGCCTGCTTCTGGTAGTCAAACGGGCTACCGAGCTGAGATGTCAGACTGCCCGAAGCACCGATGCGAGATTGAAAGAACTCGAATCCGCCGTTTCGCCCCGTTGAAACGGTCGCACTTGCCATGATCACGCTGGGAACTTTCTGGAACAGCATTTCCCTCATGCGATGTGATACATCAATCGGAGCCGCATGCATTTCGACTCGCAAATCACCGCGCCGAGTCAAAATACGCTCCAGCCAATACACGTTGTCTTCGAGAGAATGCTTGAGCCATGCACGCACATCACCGGCTAAGCTCTCCAGACGCCCAGAAGCCGACATGAGATCCTGCCGCCGCGATGCGTCTTCCGCCGCATCCGACATCTTGGTGAGGTGATCACGAATTTCATCCAGCACGTCGCTGATCGAATTCGGAACGACATTCGTACTCTGAATCCGCAGATTGGGTCGTCCTTCTCCCATAAACTGATCTAGGTCAAAAGCCATTTGATCGATCAGCACGTGGGCTTTTCCGACGAGCTCGCAGAGTCGATCCATTCCCATGGCGGGGAACAGCCCCTTGCCGGTATGCGGGTTGTACAACTTGTTCAGCGCGTACTGCACTTGGCCGTTGGTGACTTTGATTCCCAAATGCGAACTAGCCACACTCTCGACGGTATGGCATTCGTCGAGAATGGCTGCGGAATAGTCGGGGAAGAGGCCAAAACCGAGCTCTTCACGCAACGCGAGATCGGTGAAGAACAAGGCGTGATTGACGACTAAGATCTGAGCGTTTTGCATACGTCGCCGCGCTCGGTAGTAGAAACAGTCATCGTACTTGGGGCACTTGCGGCCTAAGCAGTTGCTCGTATCACTGGCCACTTCATCCCACATAGCTCCCATCGGGCGGAAGGGCAGGGAACTCAGCGAGCCGTCGGGAGTTTCCTTCAGCCAATCCTTGACCTGCAACAGTTGCTCAACTTCTGCCTCGGCCAACAAGTTCGTCGAGCGTGCCAGCGCCGTTTGAAAGCGTCGCAAGCTAATGTAATTTCCGCGGCCCTTCACTAGCACCGAGCTAAACTCGCGAGGAATGACTGCATTCAGAAAGGGAAGATCTTTGTCGATCAGCTGTTCTTGGAGGCTGATTGTATGCGTGCTAATCACGATCCGCCGCGAGGCTTGCTCTTCCTCGTCTGCCTCAGAGAAATCCTCTTTCTGATCCGCGGTCGCGTGCAAAATGGCAGGCACTAGATAAGCAAAACTCTTCCCCACTCCAGTCCCCGCTTCGGCGACAAGATGACGCTCCGAGCGGAGTGCCTCCGCGACTGCATCTGCTAACTGCAGTTGCTGTGGCCGCATTTCGTAGTTGGAAAGCCGCCGGGCGATACTTCCCTCGGGACCCAATATGTTCTTCGATTCGAGCGGCACAAAGCCTTCCTTTGGAGCGTTTTCGCTTTTGTACCGTCACGGGTTCGCCTGCGAAGCGACCCAACATGTAGAAATGGTGGTGCGATGCTTGCAGCACCCGAATCCTAGAGACGTTGCACGACTTGTCCACTGATACGGCGAACTAAGCGGCGCATCTCAAGTACGCTGAGTGTACTGAGCACTCGTGGAACCGGTAATCCGCTTTCGACCACAACATGATTAATGTCCGTCGGCTCCACACCAATCGCCTGCAGGACAGAGCGTTCCTGGTCGTTTAGCTGCAGTTCGGCCGCATTGCGAATCGTCTGCTCAGGAGCCACCTCGACACCTTCGACAAGCGGTCCCAACGCCTCAATCACGTCTTCTGGATCCTGAACTAAGATGGCACCGTCACGAATCAGCCGGTGGCAGCCGCGCGAATTCGGCGAAGTGATGAGCCCTGGAACCGCAAATACTTCACGACCTTGTTCGCCCGCCAGTCGCGCTGAAATGAGCGCCCCAGAGCGTTCGGCCGCTTCGACGACGATCGTGCCCAACGTTAGTCCACTGATGATCCGATTGCGCTGCGGAAACATGCCTTTCTTTGGCTTGGTGCCGGGCGGCATTTCGCTGATCAAAGCACCGCTACCGATGATGCGCTGCCCCAATTCCTCGTGCTGAGGTGGGTAGACCTCGGAAACTCCGTTCGCCAAGACCGCCAACGTCCGTCCCTCGGCCTCGAGCGCTCCATGATGCGCGGCGGCATCAATGCCTCTTGCAAGCCCACTGACCACCACCAACCCTGCTCGGGCCAGCGCCCGAGCAAAGCGTTCGGCCTGAGAGCGACCGTACTGCGAAGCGCCCCGCGTGCCGACAATCGCGATCCCCAGTGAGTCGGCTGGCTTCAGGTTCCCACGCATGAATAGCACGCCAGGAGGATCCGGTAACTCACTCAGCAGCCGTGGAAAACGACTATCGCCAGGCAACAGTATTTGGATGTCGCGTGCAGAGCATTCCTCGAGCACTCTGTCCATCTGCTCTTGCGACTCACCCGATCGCAGGCGTCGAGCCAGGGCCACTCCAACGCCTTCGACTTCACTCAGGCTAGTCGGCGAAGCTTCCAAGACTTCCGACGCCGATCCAAAGCGGTCCAGCAGCCGTTCAAGTAGCCTGGGCCCGACACCAGTAGTCAAAACCACTCGAAGGTAGGCTTTGTCGATCGACTCGTTCATGTTTGCTCAGTCTCACTGCGTGCTTAGTCTTCGAGCCGAATTTCGTGAGTTTTTCACTACCCTCGAAGTTCGGCTAATACGTTCGCGTCCAGCTGCAATACACGACTGCGAAAACCGTGGGCTCCCTTGCCGAGGCCCTTAGCGATTACCGATGCAGACCAAGTACTCTTGCCGCGCCGCCCCACGACCTTCAGCGATGCGGAACAGCATACGATTTTGGGACACAGCGGGACTCGCAAACGCTTCGTTCCCTAATCGGTTTTCAGCGACGAGATCAAACTTCTGCGAATTGGGGGTGAAAACATAGACTGTACCAGCTTCGTTGGCCCAGTAGATATGGCCGCCGGCGTAGACCGGTGACGCGCTGACCGGACCAGCGAGTCGCTCGCGCCACATTTCCTTTCCGTCGCTACAACGCCAACAATAGAGCACGCCGCGATCGGTCAGACCGTAGAGATACCCATCGACAACGATCATCGATTGCTCGTAGCATTTCTGCTTGTTCTTCCACACAACTCGGCGACTTCCGTCGGCTCGAATCGCGATCGTTTCGGGCTTCGGATAACCTCCGCTAGCGAACACAACATCGCCGTCCCATACCATTGACCCGCACGTTGCAGCCGTCGTTCCCGGCACCTGCCAAAGTCCTTTGCCAGTCTTTGGATCATAGGAAGTCACGACCTGAGCCCCGCTCAGCATCAATTGATCTTTGCCGCCCACGTTGGCGATCACTGGTGAAGAGAAAGTGATACTGGGCGACCTTGGTGCCTTCCATTGAACGCGTCCATCTTTGCGTGAAAAGGCGACAATCCCACTGGGCCCATCGTACTCCGCAGCCACAATCACCTTATCTTCGTAAAGCACTGGTGAAGGCGCGTAACCGTATTTGTACAACTGCGGATTGAAGGCTCCGACCACCTTCTCCCAAATGGTCTCGCCCGCCAAATCGAGTGCCGTCAGGACGACCTGCTTGTGATGAAAAAAAGTGATGAACAGCTTTTCGCCGTCACAAGCAATCGTTGGACTGGCTTCAGTGTTCTTTGGGTGATTTTCTTTCGGGAAACCGCCTTGGCTAATCTCCCTAGCCCAGAGCTGTTCGCCAGAGGTAAAGTCAAAACACAATACCGAGTGTTTTTGATCCGCTTCGTCTGCAGTTGCTAGAAAAATACGCTCGCCGATCACGATGGGAGAACTGTGCCCCCTTCCCGCAAGTGGTGTCTTCCAAATTACGTTCTCCTCATTCCCGAATCGTGTCGGCAATTGAACGTCGACTTCCGCCACGCCATTGCGGTTTGGGCCTCGCCACCAAGGCCAGTCTTGATCGGTCAGTTGTCCGAAACTGGCGGTTCCAACTCCGGACGTCTGTGCCTGAGTCGGTCTTGCAAGTAGCCCCCAACTGAAAACGACGACCAGGCTTGAGAGCAACCCCATGCTGAAGCGATCTGTGAACGAACCGTAGGTCATTTCTTTCACCTTTTCACCAAGCCGCTGCGGCGAGCAAGCCCGAATCGAATGTGTGTCTTTAAGAGTATCCGTAGATTCTACACGAGTGCGCGATTCTTGGATGGCTTCAAGGCTTAAGCAGAATGATACCGAGCCCGGGTACTCCGGCGGCAGATTGCCAGGCTACGAAACTCGCTGCCTAGAAGAGGGTGCCTCAGCGAGAGAGCTCGATGCATCCAACCGACTGCGCAGAAAAAAAGGACTGCCGCAAATGACGACAATCCCTTCAGATAATGATTTGATTTGAGTCTGCAAGACCGCAAGACGAGGCTACGGGGAGCGGTCCCTGCTCAGTAAAACCGTGCAACGCAGTCGCGAGCACCGCCGAGCCGGGGTTTACCCGAGCCTTGCAAGCTCTTAGTACCGGCCCCATTCGATGAACATAAGAACGATTGCCACTAGTAACAAAAGCGATGAAGCGATCAGCATCACCGAGTAGACATTTAACACATGCTTAGGCTGGTTTCCGGTACTCATGGTCCGATCTTTATTCAACGTGAGATTGAGACTAACAGGTGGCGAAGATGCCTACGCGTCGCAGTAAGTTTGACTCAGCTTAGAACAGCTTGGAATCGACCTGGTCGCCCGCACGAATGTATCCGCGCTGGTAGCCATCGATGATCTTTGCCACAGCTTTATCGTCGGCAACTTTTTGCACCATCACACGACCTAGGTACTGTCCGCCACGATGTACTTCCAAAGTGAATCCTTCGCGCAGTCCATCATCACGCCCCAGAGAAACTTCCACTGATCCGTCCGTGCTGACTGCTAAGACTTCGCCGTTTACGTCTGGCGGCCCCAGCAACGTGTCTTCATCGATACCGAACGCTTCCAATCGCTCCTTGGCTTTTGTCCATCGATCGGACAGGTCGGAATTGAAGGCCGTCAAGTTTTGAACGTCGCCTTGCAAACGATTGTTCTGATCCGTTACCTCAAGCAGACGCTGGAAAGTCTGGTCGCGATCGAGATTTGAATCGACGAGTTGGGTACGAAGGAGTTCGTTTTCCTTGGTCTTGGCTTCGAGTTCATTCACGGCCGACGAGTTGGACTGGTCTGAGGCGGTCAAGGAAGATTGCAAATCACGAAGGGCTCGCTCGCTGGCTTCCCTGTCGCTTTGGGCCGTGTTGAGTTGCTCTTGGATGGAAGCTAATGCCGAGCGACGGGCTGCTTGCTCAATAGCAAGATCGGTCTTGAGCGACTCATTGTCGCCTCGAACCTGCTCTAGCTCCCTCTGGAGTCCGTCCGCCTTCAACTTTGAAGCCGTGGCATCTTTCACTGCATCACGGTGCCCCATGTTGACCGCTATTGCAGCCACGAAAAAGAGGAGGCTAAGGACCAAGTTCACAAAAATGAATACTTTGCCAAGCAGATACATGTCAGTTCCTTAAGCCGAGTCGGGCCAATTCAGTTCGCGCGTCCCGCGTTTACTGTCCTGCAGCCCGTGGCTGGGCTCGTGGTTTGATTAGGGGCTCGTGAGTTGGATTCGCGTGCGGTTGGATGAGTCAAGGTGCACGTCAACGAGGAAACTCTTAGGTCAATATAATTACGGCGAAAATTGAGTGTCAACGAAATTGGGCAAAATGCAGTGTTGAACAAGTGCCGCCTGAACGACTTTTCCGTTCAGCACATTCACTCAATCTGTCAGTGATTCTGCTCGATCGCGGAGCGTTTGGGACACACCCTGCAACTGATTGAGTTGGTCATTGATGCTGAGCATCTCCTGGAATAGCTTGTCTCGGTTGGCTACGGACTCCGCCAGTTTGACTCGTAGTGCTCGATTCTCATTGGATTTATCGCTCAGCTCGCCTTGGGTATCCCGGTTAGTTTGGGCAATCCGAGTCAGCTCAACCCGAAGATCGCGAGCCTTGACTTCCTGCTGCAGGAAGTTGTAGTTGGCCAACTCGAGCTGCCGCTGCAATGCGGCGAGGGCCGCCGAACGCGACGCCTTCTCGTTCTGAACTTCAGTCTTGTAGGTCGTTGCTAACTCTTCCAGCTCTTGATTTCTAGTTGAGGCTTCACGGACCTTTGCTTCCAAGTCGGCAGCAAGCTGTTTATTGTCGATGTGCGTGGCATTCGCGATGAGAGCCACTGCAAAGAAGAATAGGCTCAGGCAGAAAATCAAGCCTGTGAAAACCTTGCCGAGCAGAGTCATTTGCCTTCCTTCGTCGTTTCGATCGTCAGAAAATTCTCAATAACTCGGGGCCCACCCGCAGGTTGACGCCATCCCATCGAAGACCCACCGTGAGGCTCAGGCATGGCTGGGAAGCCTAACCGGTTGGAGAAAACCAACGTAGGTAGCAAGAGTCTTGAGCAAGCCTCAATATAACCTGGGACACCCGTTGATCCAACGATTTCCCTTAAATTACGCAGGCTAGGCTACCTGCAGGATCGGTACAAAACAACCTTCGGTCTTGAAAGTCCGCTAGAAGTCCGTCAGCCCCACGGCTTGATCGCTCGTCGCCCCGCCAGGGATTCGTCTGCAACAGAGTTTCCGTTTCCCTGGAATTTCGCCAGTCTTCAGCACTCCAGTCGCCCTCGATCACAACGAGAAACGCCTCGACGAAAACGGGCTTCCTCTATAAACTCTTCGCTCAGAGAAGCAGGGTTTTCTTGGACTTCAGCGCCCAAACCTTCGCGACCTGCACTGACTCGACCGGCCCAGTGCAGCCTGGCCTCCTGATCAGAGGCTCCGACCGGCCCCTAAAAGCGTCTCAACTTACAGCGAACGCCAGGATTCCGAAGTGATTCTAGTTTTGCGCAGCAACGTGACCTCCGACGAGATCGACAATGTGATTCAGCATGTCGAATCGATGGGATTCGCTGCGCATCTTAGTCGTGGAACCCATCGCACCATTGTGGGGATTATCGGGGACGAAGACAAAGCCCGCGAAGCACCGCTGCGAGCGATTCCCGCTGTTGCGGACGTCATGCCCGTTATGCGGCCATTTAAGCTGGCCAGCCGAGAGGCACATCCGCAAGACAGCACGGTGATCGTTGGAAACGCGAAAATCGGTGGCGGTGAGATGGCAATGATTGCCGGCCCATGCTCGGTGGAAGAGCCCGAGCGAATGGACCGTATCGCAGAGTCGGTCAAAGCCAGTGGGGCCAACATCCTGCGTGGCGGAGCCTATAAGCCACGGACGAGCCCCTACGCGTTTCAGGGACTCGGTGAAGAAGGCCTGCGAATCCTGCGCGAGACGGGTGACAAACACGAACTTCCAGTGGTCACAGAAGTTACCGACCCAAGAAACGTGGACACCATCGTCCAGTACGCCGATATGTTGCAGATCGGCGCCAGGAACATGCAGAACTTCGTATTACTCACAGAGGTCGGCCGCACGAACAAGCCGGTCCTCCTCAAACGCGGCATGTCGGCCACCGTCAACGATTTGCTGATGAGCGCCGAATACGTACTGAGCCAAGGCAATAGCCAAGTGGTTCTCTGCGAGCGTGGAGTGAAGGGCTTCGACTCTGCAACTCGAAATCTCTTCGATGTCGCCTCAGTGGCCTTAGTCAAACAACTTAGCCACTTGCCAATCATCGTCGATCCGAGCCACGCGACTGGCAAACCCGAATTGATCCCAGCTTGTGCCCTCGCCGGGATCGCCGCAGGTGCCGATGGCGTGCACATTGAAGTTCACGATTGCCCCGCCGAGGCGAAGAGCGACGGACCGCAAGCGCTACTACCAGAACAATACGCTGAGCTGATGACGCAAATGCGCGCTGTCGCTTCTGCAGTACAACGCGAGCTTGTAGTTTGACCTCGACGACTTGCGTTACACAACACTTGCATTCCTTGGAGCGATGAATTGAGAAAGTACTTGATTGCCGGAAACTGGAAAATGAACCTGCTGAGGGATTCCAGTGTGGCACTCATCCACGGCCTGGCAGACCAATTGTCCGAGTCGACGAATGTCGAAGTTGCGGTTTGCCCACCGAGTGTTTATCTCCACGATGTTGGCGCTGCCCTTCGCGGAACGAGCATCGGGCTGGGTGCTCAGAACATGCATGCTGCAGAAAGCGGTGCTTTCACGGGAGAAATCAGTGGTTCGATGCTGACCGATCTCGGATGTCAGTATGTGATCCTCGGGCACTCCGAAAGACGTCAACTATTCGGCGAGACAGATGCTGGCGTGAACGAGAAGACGAAAGTCGCCTTCGAACACAAGCTCATTCCGATCGTCTGCGTCGGTGAGACTTTGGAACAGCGCGAAGCAGGTACAACTGCCCAAGTCGTCGAAACGCAAGTTCGCGGGTCTTTAGCGGACCTCACCAACGAACAAGCAGCGAAAGTGGTTGTCGCCTATGAGCCCGTGTGGGCGATCGGGACCGGCAAAACGGCGTCTCCGGAACAAGCCGAGGAAGTCCACGCTCAGATCCGTGGACTTCTGGCGGACATGTTTGACCAGACCGTCGCCGACTCAATTCGCATCCAGTACGGCGGAAGCGTGAAGCCCGACAACGCAGCCGAGTTGCTGGGCCAAAAAAACATTGACGGCGCCCTCGTTGGCGGGGCTTCCTTGAAGGCAGACGGCTTCGCAGCCATCATCGCTGCAGTCGCTTAACGAATAAAACACAAACGGCTCCGCAACCCTATTCGTCCTCTGCGGGCCGCGACCGAACACCGATTTCATTCACTAAGGAATTCCTGGCATGTTGCTTGCCGCATTCGCACAGTACTTTTTCGGAATTGCGATTTTCCTATCATCGATGTTTCTCATTCTCCTTGTGCTGGTCCAACGCGGCCGAGGCGGGGGACTGACTGGAGCACTTGGTGGACCTGGCGGACAGTCCGCTTTTGGTACCAAAGCAGGTGACTTGTTCACCAAGATTACGATCGGTGTTGCCGTCGTTTGGATTCTGCTCTGTGCAACGAGCGTCTACTTCCTGAGGTCACGCGGTCTGCCAACATTAGGACCGGGCGCATCCAACAACACGACGGCATCAGGAAGCATCGGCAGTACGGATGACAAAACCGATATCGGCACTCCCGATACAGGTGCCGTGCTTGGGAACATCAGCGATGAGGTAACGACCCCGCCCGTCACAGAGTCTGGACCCCCAGCAGGTTCCTCCGAAACAGGCACGTCGACCGAAGACTCCCCATCCGCAGACGAGCCAGCAGATGATGAAACGGACGATGAAGACGCCTCGAACACTGAGTCGGATTCAGATTCCGAGGATTAGTAGCCCTTCGCAGCGTCGCCTCGACTAACAACGCGTGCCCTTGACGCCGACTGTCTCTCAACCATTTGAATAGCTCTTTCACAATTAGAACCAACACGCAAGCTTGGAGACTTAACAAGCTTGTGCAACTAAGTGTGCAAGAGTGCAGGGCGGTAAATTCATCATGTTGCTTAGCATGACAGGCCAGGGACAGGGCCGAAAACAACTGGGTTCTTCCGAAGTGACTTCGGAGGTGCGCGCGGTCAATAATCGCCACCTCAAAGTCCACACTCGGCTGCACGAGGGGCTTGGGCATTTGGAACCCAAGATCGAATCGCTTGTTCGCAAATCACTACGGCGTGGATCATTACAGCTCAATGTCCAAGTCGCCAGCGGCTCGGGCGCTCCCCAAGCTCAACTCGATGAAGCTCTGCTCTTGAGCTACGGCGAGCAATGCAAGACAGTTGCAAGCCAACTAGGACTCGATCACCAAACAATTCGGATCACCGACTTACTAGCACTTCCGGGAGTTGTAAGTGATCCGATCAGCCTCGGTTCTTCACCCAGCCCCGAATTGGAAAATGCCGTTCTTGAAGCCGTCGAAGACGCAATTAAGAATCTGAACCAGATGCGACTTTCGGAAGGCCAGGCGATGGCCCAAGAGCTGGCGGAGCAAACCCATAAGCTCCGTGAGATTTCAGGCAAGATTGAGACGCGATCGCCTCAGGTCGTCGACGACTACCGAAACCGACTCAACACAAAAATTTCTGCCGCCATGCAAGCCGCCGGCCATGAGTTGCAGGAGGCTGATCTGGCTCGCGAAGTCCTCATCATGGCCGACAAAGCGGACATTCGTGAAGAAGTAGTCCGGCTGGCAAGCCACCTTGATCAATTCAACAATCTATTGAACTCAGGCGAGAGTCAGGGCCGTAAGCTGGATTTCCTGATTCAAGAGATGTTTCGCGAAACGAACACGATTGGCAGTAAAGCCGGCGATGCCGAAATTGCCCAACGGGTGGTGGACGCCAAATCGATTATTGAACAGATGCGTGAACTCGTGCAAAACGTGGAGTAGTTCAGTGTCGGAAGACAACTTGCAAAATGAGAATGCCCCCCACACACATGGTCAATTGATCATCGTGTCTGGGCCGTCAGGCGCTGGCAAGAGCACCGTGCTGCGAGGGCTCCGGGAGCGATGCGAACTTCCCTTGCAACTAAGCGTGTCCTACACAACTAGGGCTCCAAGACCGGGTGAAGTTCACGGTCGCGAGTACTTTTTTGTCAGTCGCGAAGAGTTTGAGATTAAGCGTGCCAACGGTGACTTCCTTGAATCTATGGAGGTCTTTGGACGCGATTGGTATGGAACTCCCGCAAAAAACGTCGACGAGACGTTAGCCGCCGGAAAGTGGGTTATCCTGGAAATCGACGTTCAAGGCGCAATGAGCGTATTTAAGAGGCGCCGGGACACGATCAGCTTCTTTGTCCACCCAGGCACACCCGAAGAGCTCGAAAAACGACTTCGCAACCGAGGAACCGAGGAAGATGCGGCCATCAAACGGCGATTAGAAGTCGCTGAAGAGGAAGTCACCGCGCTCGTCTATTACAACCATGAAATTATCAATCGCGATGTCGACCAGGCGATTGAAGAAATATGTCAGCTGTTAAAAAAAAGTTCAGAGGAAAGTAAAGCATGCTTGAAGAGCTAAAAGAAGAAGAGATCGTCAACAAGGTAGGAGGCCGCTTTAAACTCTCAACTCTCATTCAGAAGCGGTTGGTTCAACTGAATCGAGGCAGCCGTCCGCTCGTAGAGAGTCCCTCGCTGAACAAGATGGAGACTGTTCTTCAAGAAATCCTGCAAGACAAGATCTTCTTAAGCGAAGCAGGCGAGTTGGCCGTTGTCGATCATGACGAAGGTGATTTACTCGATATGGATAGTCTAGAGCTGTAGGTACGGATAACTGCAGGGACCGAAAGCGTGGTCTCAGAGGGGAAGCTTGATGGCTAAGATCGTAGTCGGAATTGGGGGCGGGATTGCCGCCTACAAAATCGCTACGGTCGTTAGCCGGTTGGTTCAGGCGGAACACGATGTTCACGTGGTCCTAACCCAAGGCGCCAGCCACTTTGTAGGTCCGGCCACCTTCGCCGCTTTGACCAATCGCCCTCCAGTGATGGACACGTACGACCCCAGCTACCCACTCGGCGCGCACATTGAGCTAGCCGACAAAGCCGATTTGCTAGTCGTCGCGCCGGCGACTGCTAGGCTCTTATCCAGCTTTGCACTGGGAGCAGCAGATGATCTTTTGTCGACACTCTATTTGAATTTCGAAGGAACGGTTCTCCTGGCGCCAGCCATGAGTTCTCCAATGTGGCAGCACGCGGCCGTCCAACGCAACGCCCAAACGTTGACTTCTGATGGGGTTCAACTGGTCGGCCCAGAGACGGGTTGGTTAAGTTGCCGCAAGCAAGGAAAGGGCAGGCTGGCGGAGCCAGATCAACTTCTACAATCCATTACTCAAGTGTTGCCTTAAACCCTTGTCCCGTATTCTGATCACCTCTGGACCGACGCGGCAATTTCTTGACCCCGTCCGCTATCTAACCAATGCGAGTAGCGGCCGAATGGGAACAGCGCTTGCGCAAGCTTGCCTGGAAGCCGAGCACGAAGTCTGTGTGATCAGCGGACCGGTTAGCGTCGAATATCCAGACGGCTGCAAAGTCGTATCTGTAACGACGACCAACGAAATGCTTGAGGCAGCCCAACGTTTGTTTCCAGGGTTTGACGGGCTGATCGGCGCAGCAGCACCCTGCGATTACATGCCACGGAAAGTCCACGATGCGAAGATTGCCAAATCGGGTGAGCCACTGCAGCTTGAGCTTGTCGAAACGCCAGACATTGTGGCGACGGTTGCCCACTCGAAACGAGCCGACCAATGGGTTGTCGGCTTCGCCCTCGAAACGGAAGACCAGCATTTCCGAGCCGTTGTAAAAATGCAGAAAAAATGTTGCGATCTCATGGTGTCCAATGGACCTTCGGCCATAGATGCAGAAGATAACGAAGTAGAGATTCTGGCTAGCGACGGCAGTACTCTTGCTAACGTGTCCGGAGACAAGTTGAAGGTCGCGCGGGCTATCGTTCAAGCGACTCAAACGTTAACTGACTGAGCGGACTAGCAGCTTCGCTCTTGCGAAACAACTACTTTGACACTTCCCACGGCCCTACCGGTCAGGCAAACCAACGACGCAATCATGAGTTCTTCCACTGAATCCGCTCCTCCGCCTTCCGGCGTCGCTCTGAACGTCGAACTCGGTCGTTTGCAACTCGCGAACCCGATCATGGTCGCCTCGGGAACGTTTGGTTACGCCCGAGAAATGGAAAAGTTGGTCAACTTAAATTCGCTCGGCGGGATCCTGCCGAAGACGATCACGCTTGCTCCGCGGCCTGGGAATGCTCCCTGGCGAACGGTTGAGACGTCCGCAGGCTTGCTCAATTCGATCGGCTTGGACAACGACGGTGTCGACGCCTTCATCGAAGGGCACTTGCGATATCTCCGCGAGCTGGACACTTCGATTGTGGTGAGCATCGCGGGGAAAAGTCGGGATGAGTTCGTCGAGTTGGCTCAGCGTTTGGAGGCGGCCGGAGGCGTCAGCGCACTTGAGCTGAATATTTCTTGCCCCAACGTGAGCGGAGGTGTCGATTTCGGAACGGATCCGATTCTATGCCGAGACGTCGTGAACGAAGTCCGTACCCAATGTGAGCTGCCAATCCTGGCTAAACTGACTCCCAACGTCACGCGGATTGTTGACATCGCCAAAGCTGCGGCCGACGGGGGGGCAGATGCCGTCTGCTGCGTCAACACGCTCTTGGGAATGGCTGTGCACTGGCGCGAGCAGCGACCAATCTTGGGGAATGTTGTCGGCGGTCTCAGCGGTCCAGCGATCAAGCCAGTGGCGCTTCGCTGCGTGTATCAAGTCGCCAAGGCAGTCGACATCCCGGTCGTGGGCATCGGAGGCATCGCAACGCTTGACGATGTGATGGAATTCCTAGTTGCTGGCGCTTCAGCCGTTCAAATCGGAACCGCGAATTACTATGACCCTACTGTGAGCGAGAGAATCGTACGTGAATTGCCCGGAGCCATTCAGTCGCTCGAAGCGGCGTCCGCCAAAGAAGTCATCGGTTCCATGAAGTCCTAAATTCAAATGCCAACTCGTATTCGCGCAGCGGCGAAACACGGCATCCGGCCCGTGAAATGAGCTGGCTCCACCCCACCACCAAATACCATCACTCAAAGTCGAAGGTCTCACTGATCCATGCGAGTCTTATCCGGCATTCAGCCCACAGGGCGATTCCACTGGGGAAATTACTTTGGAGCCATCCGTCAGTACATCGATCTACAGGAGGATCACGACGGCTACTACTTCATCGCCAACTTGCACGCCCTCACGACCATTCGCGATCCCGAACTCCTGCAGCAACTCTCGATAGATGCTGCCCTGGACCTATTGGCTTTGGGGCTCGATCCCGAAAAAGCGATTCTCTTTATTCAATCAGATGTCCCGGAGGTTTCGCAACTTACTTGGATACTGATGACCTGTACTGGCATGGGCCTGCTTGAACGCTGCCATGCGTACAAGGAAAAGAAGGAAAAAGGGATCACCGCCGATGCGGGGCTTTTCACTTACCCGGTGCTGATGTCTGCGGACATTCTGGCCTACGACTCGAACTGGGTGCCAGTGGGCGCTGATCAGGTTCAACACATCGAGGTCTGCCGAGACATTGCCAATAGCTTCAATCATCATTTCAGCGAGGCTTTCGTATTACCTGAGGCCCGAGTGCTCGACGGCTCGGCCAAAGTCCCTGGCACCGACGGTGAAAAGATGTCGAAGAGCTACGACAACACGATCGGACTTTTCGAAGACGAGAAGCCGCAGCGGAAGAAGATTATGCGGATCCAGACCGACAGCCGCCCCATGGAAGATCCGAAAGAACCGGAGACGGACCACTTATTCCAACTCTATCAACTGATGGCTACCGAATCGGATGTCGCCGAAATGGCCGCACTCTACCGAAGTGGTGGTTTCGGCTACGGGCACGTCAAGAAGGCGCTCGCCGACGCAGCGGAAAGCTACTTTGCAGACGCGAGAGCCAAACGCCAGGAGTTAGTCAGTAGCCCTGATACGGTTCGTGACATCCTAATTGATGGGGCGAGGCGAGCCAGCGAGAAAGCGGCCGAGGTCCTCGATCGTGTCGAAAGTGCCTGCGGTATCCGAGCTCCCAAGTCATCGTAGCTTCACGAAGTCGAGTTGTAGTGGCTGTAGCGAGGGTATCGACCGAAATATCATGGAGACAACGTGCCGGGCTGTCCCTTTTCAGATCCAAACAGCGGACTGAGAGTGGCTGAATTATGATTCACAACCCCTGTGAATATGCCAACCCATTACTCTGAAAGCCCAACGGCCCGTGGCACCCTCCCACCACAACGCCCCTAGTTCCGATTCCAATCACAGGCAATCGGATTCTGCTCGCGGCAAGAGCGACGAGCCCCTGCGCGTCGAGCTGGACTGCCACATCGTCGCGTTGACCCATTATCTTCCGCCGTACATGGCCCGAGCCCTGTACTTTGTGACTCAACAAGTACGCGACTTCGACATACTGCTTTCCATTGACCAAGAGCCGAATCGGGCTTTTGGAAACACTTGGGACGGACTTCAAGTCGATGTTCAAAAGAGTTTGATGTTTCGCCGTCCATGGAAACACTCCGCTGGATTCACCGACGAGTTGTTTGTACACATTCCATACGACACGATTCGGCAGCTGCGACGCAGGAATCCCGATATCGTGTTTTCCTATGAACTCGGCTTTCGTTCCCTTGCCAGCTCGGTCTACTGCAGCCTGTACCGAAAACCACTCGTCTTGTGTGTCTGCGTGTCCGAGCATTCGGAACAGGGCCGTGGTATCCTCAGGCACGGGTTACGAAAGTTTTTATTGCGCCGCGCGACCGCCGTGACATTCAATGGCCCAAGCTGCAAGAACTATCTTCAGGAGCGGTACTCCACACCTGAGGCTAAGCTCTTTCACTTCCCTTACTGCACGAGCGATCTCTTCCGCTACGAGGGCCCGCTAGAACGCGATCCCCAGGTGGACCACCGATTCCTATGCATTGGCCAGCTCAGCCAACGCAAAGGCGTGCTCCCGATGATTGAGTCCCTGTGCAAGTACTGCGCGTCACGGCCTGAGCAGCGTTTGGAAATTGACCTGATAGGAGACGGTCCACTTCACGAAACCATCAGGCGGTTGCAAAAACCGACCAATCTCACAGTGCGTCTATTGGGACACCTGAATTACGAAGACATGAGCCGTGCGATGTCGCAGTGTGGAGTGCTCATTTTCCCAACGATGGCCGACGAGTGGGGCCTCGTTGTGAACGAGGCCATGGCGGCGGGACTTCCCGTATTGGGGAGCGTGTACGGCCAGGCTTCCACCACGCTAATCCAGCCGAGCAAGAACGGTTGGCTATATCGCCCGGATAACACCGAGGACCTTGAGAAAAAGCTCGATATGATCTTGGCCACATCGCATAGTCAGTTCAACGCGATGCGTTCTACGGCTCAAGCCACGGTGGCCGAAATCACGCCGCAGAGCGTGAGCCGTAAAGCTGTCGAAATGTTTCGCTGGGTGCAGGACCGCAGTCCTTTTGCCCACCGTTAGGTCCCAACGGTCCAGAACGAAACGCTGCCTCAACGACTGGTACGTACCGAGCTGGGACTCTTACAGAATCAGGTTTCTTGGATGGAAATCGTTCTCTGCCCAATCCATTTTACCTCCTTCAATTCCGTGGATCCCTCACCCCCGTTTGGGGTCTTTACATGGCGTTGATTCAAGCGATACTCTTCCCCTTCGCTAATCTCTAGTCCTACCTTTTGTTGAACCTGCTTATGTCCACGAAAACTGTTTCCCCCGGCATTACACGTTTTGAATTTGAAGATCGAAAAGGCTACATGGTTCGTATCAAACGACGAGCCAAGCGAATTAACATCTGGCTGCCCGACAAGAAGCATGGCGGCAAGCGAAAAGCGCTCACCCTTGCGAAAAAGACCTACGACGATCTTGTCAAGAAGATGGGCCCCGTAGAGCCGTCAACGCTGAACAAGATCACAGCACGCAACAAATCGGGGATCGTAGGCGTCCACCTCGATCCGGGTTATGACACCCGCTGGAAGTGCTATAACGAGTCCTATGTGGCTTCCTGGCTGCGAGATGGAAGTCGGCGAACCAAGATTAGCTTCGCCATTAAACGCTATGGTAAGAAACTCGCCAAAGAGTTAGCCATTTTCGCTCGTGACATTCGCAACCATAAGCGAGATGAAGTCATCGCCGCTTTTGAAAAGAAGACCGGCAAGAAAGTAGTCAAGAGAAACTCGCACGCAGAAACTGCGAAGGCGAAGAAGGCTGCAGAGAAGAAGGGCACCAAGAAAAAAGCTGCTCCAAAGAAAGCTGCTCCAAAGAAAGCCGCTAAGAAGAAGGTTGCTAAGAAAGTAGCCAAGAAGAAGGTTGCAAAGAAAAAGGTCGCTAAGAAAACCGCGACCAAGAAGGTGGCGAAGAAGAAGGTCGTGAAGAAAGCAGCTAAGAAGACTGCCAAGAAAAAGGCACGGCGATAAGCAGCTTTCGATAGCGACACCTCGACCCGAATGATTCGGACCAACAAAAGCCCGGGCAACCCAACGTTGCTCGGGCTTTTTTCTTTTCCTGCATGACCTGAAATAAGTAGCGACCGTCAATTCTCCAGTACGAACCCAACAACATCTGTACCGCGGGGCGCAGAATTCACCACGCAATGGAAACGTATGGAGTCTACATAATCATTGCTATCGGGATATTCCTCAAAGCGACTGCTAACCTAAGTGAAACGATCTGCTGCCTGACGCCTCAAGAGAAGCTTGCTCACGATGAATCACGTACGCTTGAATAGCTTAGAAACATAAGGAATAAAAAGTGAGTCTCGCGGCAATCTCTACCTTGAACACTAGTCTTCGCCAAAGCTTCGACAGGCAAGCGAGGGCTGCAGAGCAGTTGGCCGATCCGAGAAAGTCTGGCGACATCAAATCCGTCGTTGATTTGAAAGTCTCTGAGTCGGAAATAAAGACAACGATCGCCGCCATGAGAACGATCAATGAGACCCAGGACCGGCTGCTCGACATTATCGCGTGACACTGCAGCTTGCCGCCACTCTGCAATAGCGACTTCGGTCCACATTCAGAGCGGCCACTCTCTCTACATTTCAGCCGCTCGCAGCATTCACGACAGCAGCATTGGAGCCGCACTGTACGCGGAGCTCCATTTCTACGCGTAAGCTCATGCTGAGCAGTCTACGCTAGCCGCTGTGCTAGACTCTGTCAGGATCTGACACGATAGAAACGTTACGCCTTGGCTAAGCGAGTTTTTGGGAACCAAGAATGGCACCAGAGAAAGTTGTTCAGCAGTTGGTCGATTCGACTCGCACTGCGGGATCGAATGCGTTTGAAGAAACACTGATGGGTTTGTTTCAAGTCTTTCGACCAGACGGCCTGCAGGATCACGAATTCCTGGACGAGCACCTCGGTGGAGCCGACTTTCGTCGCCGGCTCAGTGAGGTTTACGATGCGGTTAGAAGCTCCGTGCGTCGCGATGGTTTGAAGGATGCATATTTCGTGGTCCGAGATCCTCGGCCGATTGGGAGCACACACGCCGAGCCTGTCGCGGCCAAGTTCGTAGAATCAGCCCTGGAAGCTGCGAAGCAGATGCAGCTCCCTCGTGCACTCATGCTCACAGACTCTCCGATCATTCGCATTCTGGAAGGCAAGCCGCCCAAGCATCCGAAAGCGGAACGTGAGCAAGCAGACCTACTGCAACTTCTACAGAAGGATCTTCCATCGGCAGTCGATGCGAGCTTCGCGCCTGAATCACTAGGAGGCCGGCTCCAAGAAGCCTTGTATTTCGTCGCCTGCGACACTTGGCTGAGAGATTACCTTCGCCTGCCGCTACTGGGCGCGGCCTCGAGCAAATCACTGGAGGTGGCTTGCGGTTGCTACTTCCAACTTTGGCGTCATGGAATCAAGTTCCGCATTTTCTCTGACAATCAGATCGACTTCTATTTGCCGCGACGCGACGACGGAACACTCATCGATGCCGGCCAATTCGCTTCACGAAATTAGTTTCCTGTGATTGGATGATCTTGCGCACTACATTGATCAAATCCAGATGGAGATAGCGATGCCGTCTGTCCAAGTTGGCTCATTGAAGGTGGAGTGCCAGCCTCGAGAAAATTTACGTCGAGTGCTTATGAAAGCTGGCGTGAGACTCTATCACCCATGGGTTCATTTCGGCCATTGTCGCGGGCTAGGCACGTGCGGAACCTGCGCGGTGCGCATAGAAGGTTCAGTCTCTGAGATGACTTCGATCGAACGCTGGAGACTCAGCTTTCCACCACACTCTCATCAGAATGATTTGCGATTAGCGTGTCAGTGCAAAGTCGAGGGCGATTTAGCGATCGAAAAATTCCCCGGTATTTGGGGGCAACGAGCAGAACAAAACCCCGTCAGCATGGACTGACGCATTTGGCATTCTCGTCCTGAGACGTGTCCACCTAGAACCATCACTGATCGCCGAGATGCACTACGCGCGTCTCAACAGGCCCGACTCCCTTCCCGAGCTCGGGTGCAAATTCGATGGCATTGTGCACTGCCGAAAGTGCAAAACGAACCGCTTCAAGCACAATGGCCGGTTCTACTACATCCGACAGGCGAATTGCTAGACACCCCGAAATCGCGGCGGACAATACGCAACCCGCACCGTGAGTGTTATTGCTTTCGAGCGTGGGCATTTCGATTCCCTGCACACCCTCTTCCGAGGCGAACATGTGGTGCTGGCGTCCATTGATCGTACCTGCTTTCAGCAGCACGAAACTTGGCCCCAGACTCAAGAGGTCGGCCGCCGCTTGAGCAAAATCCTGTGCGGAATTCAACTCCCTTCCCAACAGTGCGGCCGCCTCGAAACGATTCGGCGTAAACAGGGTGGCGAGTGGCATGAGAAGATTTCGGTACGCTTGAATCGCCGAGTCATCCGCGAGTGAATGACCGTGCTTACTGATCAACACGGGATCCACAACAACGGGTAGCTTCAATTCACTCAGTCTCACGGCGACGGCTTCGATCAGATCCGCAGAGCCGAGTGCCCCAGTCTTGATAACTCGTGGCACGATATCATGCGTCACCGCGTCGAGCTGCTTTGTAACGAAGTCGGCGGACACGAGTTCAATACCGTCGACACCTTGCGTATTCTGAACAGTCAACAAACTGACGACGGCCATGCCGTAGCATCCCAACTGTTGGAACGTCTTCAAATCAGCTTGCAGACCCGCTCCACCGGAAGGGTCGGAACCGCCTATTGTCAGCACCGTAGCATTGGTGGCAATCGTAACTTCGCGTTCCGCACGGCTTAGATCAATCATTGAATTCAACAGTCCTTAAGCTTCGAAAACCTGGATTCCGTACCGTTAGATCTTAACGAGCGAAGCCACACTGCCTAGGAAGCCCAACCGCAGGCCAGGGCAACTTAACTTGCCGCTAAAGCACGGCGCGACCCACAACCACTGAGGTCTGATTTAGAATATTGCTCTAGTCAAATACTTGGCTCGTTCAGCGCAACTCTCTAATTGGGACTCCAATGCTCACCGCGACTTTAGCGAACCGCTCCAGGCCTGCTTGTGCTCCATGCTGTCCCAAGAGAGCTCCGACGCTCGGCAGATGGATCATGCTCTCTCTTTGCATCCTGTCGAATGCCTGGACGGGAAGCGTCGCGAGGGCACAGAATGCAGACGAGCTTCTCCTCCTCGGAGGCCAGCGATTCGACACGCCTCAAAAGGCGTTTGTCGCCAACGACGCAATTCGAATTCGAGATGGGCGAATCATCTCTTTTGAGAAGACCGCTGTGGAGCCGAACTCCGAAAGTGGTCGCGTAGTCGTAGTGCAACTCGCCGACGACGACTACGTGTTGCCAGGAATCATTGATTGTCACGCGCACTACAACGTCAGACTAATCAAACGCCGCCGTGAAGAATTTGAGATCATGCCAGTGATCTACCTAGCCAACGGCGTGACCACAACTTTCTCGTGTGGCGAGTTCGATCCCGTGAAGATGCGCGAGCTGCGTTTGGCGATAGAATCGGGAGAACAACTTGGACCGCACCTGATCAACTCAGGGCCTTACTTTGGTCGCGCACGACCAGGCTGGCAAACCGGCAAGACAGCGGTCGAGATCAAAAAAGAAGTCGACTTTTGGGTCGAGCAGGGCGTGGGTGGCTTCAAGGCAAAAGCCATCGCGCCGGAAGATCTGCAACCACTCGTCGAACAAGCGCATCAACACGGTCTCTCCGTGACTGGTCATTTAGGCAGCGGCTACCGCAACTCAGTCAACCCACGCGATGCAATTTCCCTGGGGATCGACCGCATTGAACACTTCGTAGGTGGCGACGCTATGCCAGCCACCAAGTCGGCTTACCGCTCGTTACCCAACATTACACGCGAGCAGGCGGAGTACCTCAAGGCGGTCGAGCTATTTATCGACACTGAAACGGTCTTTGATGCCACCCTAACTGCTTACGGATATTTTGGTTCGCCACGTGAGGAGTACGAGTACTGGATTGACGAATCAAAATTCTTCACTCCGTACATGCAAGAAGTCGCCAAGGCTCGCGGGCCAACTGATGCGGGGGAACAATTCGAACGTATTTACGAAGCGAAGCTGTCGACCATTGGAACGTTCTTCAAAATGGGCGGCAAGATTTCGCTCGGCACCGATCATGTTTCTGACGGTTACCACCTTCCCGGTTTTGGGGCGCACCGAGAGTTGGACGCGTTTGTACGTGCTGGAATTCCACCGGCAGACGCCCTTGTGATCGGCACCCTGAATGGAGCTCAGGCACTGGGGCTGGAAAATTCTCGCGGTTCGATCGAAATTGGTAA
>JBGCCZ010000049.1:0-82652 GCA_045105035.1 Pirellulaceae bacterium
GAGTCGGAGTACACATCGTTGTTCGTTCCTGTCGCATAATGCGATTGGAGTCTCAGGCTGAGACTGGACCGGCCTGTGAGGGCCGTGATTCGGGCTTCGTATTCGTCTCCGAACGCCGACTTAACTCACTGCAAACCCCGCACCAAGTTAGCCTGCTAGTCGGAGATTAGCCTCTTTACTGATCGATCGCGTTGTCGAAGGTGCCTTCTGAAAAGTTGGAGATGTTATCCAGTTGGGAACTCGGCAATCCCTGTATTTCTGTGTAGCGAGAGAAACCAGAGCCGCCGCCAGGCTGAGTGATGTCCAACTGCTCGCCGGATGGAAAGCGATAGAACACAGGAACCGCATTCGAACCCTGTGGAATGCCTCCGAAGTCATCATCCAATCCAGCGGCAATGATCTGGAAGGACGTTTCGTTCATGTATCGGAAGTGGCCGTCGGCGTTTGAAGTCTGCCGGACGGTCGTGTTCACATCGCCCGATTTGTACGGGCGAGCAACGCCGGAAATCCGGCTTCCATCTGTGGTGTAATGATTGAAGTAACGCCCGCCGGAAACGTTGTAGGCGTAGGACGATCTGTTGAAGTACACCAGTGGTGCGATGGTGCCAGAGACCGAGTAGACGGGGAGACAATCGAATACGCCCCCGTTGAACAGGTCCGTTTCATCATTGGACACGGTGAATCCGGGCAGATTCAACTCAGCGTCTAGCGAAAGGACTCCCTTATCAAAATCGTACAACGCGTTGTTTCGCGTCGCGTTGTACTGCACAGAGTCGCGGCTGCCGATCGGGGCTCCCGAGGTGATTTGATTGCCATTGGAGTCCGCGATAAAGAACGGGCCACCGACACCAGAGAATGGATAAACAGGATCTGCACTGAATCCGCCCAGGAAGAACACGAGTGCTTCCGGTGGATCCATGACACCAGCTGGTGCTCCGTTCGTGAAGTTGACAAGTGGAACTGTTGTTCCAGGGAACGAGTCTGTGGTTAGCAAGTTGATTTCCGAAGTCGCAATGTTTGGAAACGCTTTGCGAAGGTGGGCAACTAGCTGAGCGGCATTGGAGCCGTCTGGTGGAAAGCTGCCGTATTTTGTTTTGTACTGATTCAGCGCTCCATCGATGGCTAGTACTTCGAACGCAATTGCAGCCTGCCGAACGTTGCGACGGACAGGGCCCACTGCGGCGAGGAGTAAGCCAACCAGGATGCCGATAATGGCGATCACGGTCAGCACTTCGATCAGCGTGAAACCTTGATGCGGGTTCAAACGACGAGAAGACGCTTGCGGTAAATTTCCGCCGGTGACGTTGGATTGGTGATTGGTGATTTGAGACGACATAGGGTCGGACCTCCGGTCTTTCAGGTTGGCAACCCGGCAAGCTGATACTGAACTGAAATTGAGAACGCTTCAATTCAATCCGGCTCGCCTACTCCCCGCGATGAGTTGCGATTGGTTTAGTGCTGTGTCGATGAGTGGAAAAGGTTTGAAAACAGTTTGGAAAAGGAACTTGGTTGGAACCGCGTTGTTCGTCAGGTTGAGTCAGTTTTTTTGAGTTTGAAACCGGCCCCAGGCGATAGCCCCACCGGCTCGTCAACTCGTTACTTCCCCCGAGGGGACGTAACGGTTTGTTCTTCTTTTTTGTCACTCTCGTGCTAATCCGATCCCTGTCACCTTCCCTCTGCGAAGGTCGGGCGTCCACGCCCGGGTAGGGCTCTAACCGGGTGTGGTCCGTGCCGTTTGAGCTGTTCCGTTCTTGTATCTACGCAAGCGATGTAATCATGGTGACGAGTGGCATAAACAACGAGATCACGATGAAGCCGACGGATACGCCGAGGAAACAAATCAAAAGCGGCTCGATCAGTCGTGTTAGGCCCTCCGTCATCACGTTGACTTCGTCGTCGTACGTGTCGGCGACTTTGTAAAGCATGGTGTCCAATTCGCCGGTTTCTTCACCTACGTCCACCATGTTCACTACGAGTTCGTCAATAACACGGCTGCGCATTTTGACCAGGTAAAACAGGCCGCAGAGTCCAGCTCCAATGCCGCAGATCATGCCGCCGACCATCGTCAACGACTGCATCGAATCCTGGCCTCCGTTTCGTCCCGCGGTAAGCGCCACAGACAACACCATGACTCCCGGGAAGCTTCCCATCAGCAGCCAGAAAAACAGGGCTAATGGATGGAAGCCGGGAGTGGAGTTGTCCCGCATCGGTTTGCAAATCACCTCCCCCTCTCGAATTGCTTCGATCACCTTAGTGAATATGCGCTCAAACAGCGCATTTCCCGCAGTTTCCCGCGTAATATTTAATGCTTCTAGGATCGGAACACCTGAGGAAATCAGCGTTCCCAGTGTCCGCGTTGTACGAGCGAGCACGTTCTTCTCAATCAAAGCACCGAAAACGGGCACTTTGAGAATGTACATATCGAAGCCCATTCGCCCGTGCTTGAACTTGCTGACTAGTTTTGCCAGTAGCCAGTAGCAGAATGGTATTAGCAACATGAGGAACCAATACTGAACGATATAGTCGCTCATCGCGATCAGTAGCATGGTAGGTGCAGGTAGTGTGAGTCCGAATTCCTCGAACATTTCCTTAAACGTGGGAACGATAAAAGTCATGATCAACGCCAGAATCAGGCCGGCGATGATCACAACGGCGATTGGATAGATCAACGCCCCTTTGACCTTGCGCTTTAAAGCTTCCGCACTTTCGAGGAAGTCAGCGAGTCGTTTCAGGATCGTTTCCAAAGCACCACCGGCTTCACCGGCCTTGATCATGTTCACGTACAAGCGACTGAACACCTTTGGGCACTTGCTCATCGACTCCGAGAGCGTTGAACCGGTTTCGATTTCGTCGCAGACGTCCATCAGGGCATTCTTGAGTTTGCCCGGTTTGTTATTGTGCTCCAGGATTTTCAGACTTCGCAGAATCGGAAGTCCCGCATCCTGAAGAATGGATAGCTGCCGCGTGAAAGCACAGATGTGTTTGGTCTTTGCTCCACCGAGCGCAAATGGGCGTTTCTTCTTCTGACCAGGCGTGGCCTTAGCTTGGCCCTTTTTGACCTGGATCTTCGTGACGAAGTAGCCCATTTGCCGAATCGTGGTTTGCGCTTCTTCTTCGCTCTCCGCCTCGATGAAATCCTTGATTTCCTGGCCGGTTGCGTCCATCGCCTCGAACTGGAAAGTCGGCATGGCGTTCGTCCTCGTAAAAAACTACTTCGTTTTGTTCTTGTGATTCGGATGTGGGCTGCAGTCTCAAGCTTGCAACCAAATAACGCTAGTCTGCAATGGTCTCTCGCAAAACTTCGTCGGCTGTCGTGATGCCCTCGAAGACATAGTTGATTCCGTAAATGCGTAGAGGAATCATTCCATACGTCGCGGCCTTGTCTCGCAACTCGTCCGTGTTTGCGTTGGCCATAATCATCTCGCGTAGGTCATCATTGAGGATCATTAGTTCAAACAATCCCACGCGGCCTTTGTACCCAGTATTGTTGCACTTATCGCAGCCTGCTCCGCGATAAAACTTCTTGTCTGCGACCTCTTCGGGAACGATCCCCAAATCCATCAGGATCTCGTTGCTGACGGTGGTTTCCTCTCGGCAGCCGGTGCAGATGCGCCTTACAAGGCGTTGAGCCAAAATGGCTTCGACACAGGCCGTGATCAAGAAGGTTGGGATTCCCATGTCCTTCATTCGAGTTACCGTGCTCGGTGCGTCGTTGGTGTGCAGCGTGCTGAAGACCAAGTGCCCGGTCAGGGAAGCTTGCACGGCGATTTCCGCGGTTTCAATATCCCGAATCTCGCCCACCAGGATCGTGTCCGGATCCTGTCTCAAGATGGCGCGCAGACAGGATGCGAACGTGACTCCAATACCGTGGTCGATTGGGATTTGGATGATGCCATCGATGTCGTATTCGACTGGATCCTCCGTCGTGATCAACTTGTCCTTGATGTCGTTCATCTCGCTGAGAGCCGAGTACAAGGTCGTCGTCTTCCCGGAACCTGTCGGCCCTGTGACCAACACGATGCCATTTGGCCGGTCGATCGTCTTTCGGAACGTGGTTAACGTGTGCTCGTCCATGCCTACATTTTCGAGACTTAGCGAGACAACCGATCGGTCGAGAATCCGCATGACAGTGCTTTCGCCGAAAATCGTCGGCAACACGCTGACACGCAAGTCGACAGGGTGGCCACCGACCATTAATTCGATCCGACCATCTTGTGGCATACGTCGTTCGGCGATATCCAAATTCGCCATCACTTTGATTCGCGTCGTAATAGCGAATGCCAAGTGACGTGGTGGAGGCACCATCTCGTACAAGACGCCCTCCGCCTTAATACGGATTCGGAACTCGTCCTCAAATGGTTCGAAGTGAATGTCACTGGCGTGGTCCTTAATCGCCAGCAGCAGCACCATGTTGAGCAGCTTCCGAACCGGCACGCTGTCGGCCAGGGCTTCGGCGTCGGTCAAGTTAAACGCGCCCTCGGCCTGCAGTGCTGTAGCTGCCTCAAACAGCTCATCGTCGTCGTTCAGCTCGGCGATAATCTTCTCGACCGAGTCAACGTCGGAAGCGTAGTAGCGGTCGAGACACGTTTGAACGTCGCGTTCGGTGGCTACCACCATCTGGATGTCGAACCCGAGGAACGTTCTCAGTTCATCTTGGACCGAGAGGTTTTGTGGATCGCAGGCGGCAACGGTTAGCGAATTCCCGTCGAACTTCAGTGGCACGATGCGATACATCTGAGCCATCGTCTCGGTGACCTTCTCCAATACGTCCGGCGGCAGGGTCACGTCCGAGAGTTGTACTGTCTGCATGTTCAATTGCTCGGCGAGCGCTTGAACAAGTTGGTCGTCCGTGATCAGCCCCATTTCCTCGGCAATCTTGCCAAGTAATGCACCGGGACGCTGCTGCTGCTCGTCCAAGATGACCTCGAGCTGTTCATCGGTGATGAAGCCCAAGTCAACTAGAATTTGGCCGATCCTACGAACTACCATGGTTAACCTTTTCTCTGGTCGAGGTTGCCTTCAAGCCGACAGCCAGTCGAATGCAAACTCTCACCATTCCTACTTACTGAGTGCGTTGGTTGGTCATTAAGTTCCGCCACAAAGTCTCGATCAACGACTACTACGAGTCTTGTGAGTCGCCCGTGCGTCGCGACGTGATGCGCCGCAACTCTAAATTCACCTACAAGTCATCGTCATCGTCTTCTTCGGAATCTTCGTCGAGGCCTCGGCGAGCGTTCACGATCCGCTTTGCCAAGTCATCCGGTCGGTGACTCTTACCGAGGCAGTCTTCTACAGTGGAGATGCCGTCACGCCACAAGTTGAACAACGCGTCGTCCATCAGATTCATCCCGAATTTGGCACCGGTCTGAATCGCTGAGTTAATCCGGAATGTCTTGTTCTCTCGGATGAGGTTCGAGATGCCTGGCGTCACCACCAAGACTTCGTAAGCTGCAACACGGCCGCCCCCGATTCGCGGTAGCAAGGTTTGGGCTACGACCCCAATCAGTGCGGTGCTGAGTTGCGTTCTGATTTGATCTTGGAGGTTGCCTGGGAACGCATCAATGATTCGGTTTACTGTGCCTTGAGCACTGTTGGTATGCAGGGTTCCGAAAACGATGTGCCCCGTCTCGGCCGCCGAAATCGCCGCTCCAATGGTTTCCAAGTCCCGCAGCTCACCGACGAGAATAATGTCAGGGTCTTGCCGCAACGCGCGCCGAATCGCCTCGGCAAAGCTTGGAACATCCACTCCCACTTCACGCTGATTGACGGTGGACTTGATATGGTCGTGATAAAACTCGATCGGGTCCTCGATCGTAATGATGTGATGATCGTGCGTCTCGTTCAGGAAGTTGATCAAGCTCGCCAGAGTCGTACTCTTGCCGGAACCCGTCGGACCAGTCACCAGTACTAACCCACGCGGCCTCTGCACCATCTCCACCACGGACTGTGCCAGCCCAAGTTGCTCAGGCGTAAGCTTGTCGTTCGGGATCTGACGCAACACCATCGAAATGCAGCCGCGTTGCTTAAAGATCGACACCCGAAAACGAGCTGCATCTCCAAAAGCGAAGCCGAAGTCGGAACTGCCGGATTCCTGCAGTTCTCGTTGGCACCGCTCGGGAGCGATACTTTTCATCAGCGCGACTGTATCGTCCGGCTCGAGAACCTTGGTCTCCAACTTTCTCATGCGTCCATGCAAGCGGAAAACAGGCGGTTGCCCGACGACGATATGAACGTCGCTAGCCCCTTGTTTCACACAGGCAGATAGTAGCTTGTCAATAAGAACTGTCATTGACGCCGATGTCTCCGATCGAACGAGTAGTCGTTATCCAGCTTTCCCCGGTTTTCAATTTCAACCCAAGTGAAACCAGCCAATCCTAGCCCAACTCTCGCCTATCCCACGGCCAGCATCGCGGCTTTAGGTTTGGCGGCCCCGCACGTCGCAAGGAGTCGCATCTGCCGATGAGAACTGCGGGGAATTCGCATCGACGGCTCACCCCCCACGTCCCAGACCAGTCACCAGCCGCTTGGAAGGTGGCACCTGAATCAAGAAGGTAGTTGAGACCTTAGCAAAGTCACGTATCAAGCATCTCGGCAGACTGCGCGAACCAATGAGACTCAGTGGTTTACCGCATGCTGGCGAGTTGTATTGCGGATGAAAAGGAAGATCGAGAATCAGAAAAGCGGAGAAGAGGAAAGCAAAAACGATGAACAAATCAAAATGAAAATTTGGAAACCGCGAAGGCTTAGAGCGGCCTAGGCCCCCTGGCGGACAAATAATGAAAGGCAAAGCACCTCTGATCTCCGAGCACATTATCTACGAAACTCGATGAATAGCGAAATTCTGGCCTACAGAAAAGCTATTAGATTGGTTCTTTTGGGTGGTTCGACCGGGCGTTGCGCACTGAGTGGAGGCGAGTGGTGCGCGTCGCCTTGTCGGTTCGGTGGCGGCCTTCTTGGCGAATTGGCCACAGGTTAGTGTGCCTGAATGGGGGTAATTACGAGCGTCCAGGGGTTTGCTGTCGGCTTTGACTATTCCGTTTTATTGCGAATTTCATCCAAAACAATTTCAAGGGCATTTATGTCCTGCTCCGTTCGCTTCGCGACACGGTAGACCTCCTCGAGGGTGGTCAGCCCCTTCATCGATTTACGGACACCATCGCAGTACAGGGTCGTCATTCCCTCGCTGATAGCCTGTTTTTGGATCTCAATGGTGGATTTTCCTTGGAACATCAGATCGCGAACTTTGCTCGACACGACCATCAGCTCGTAAATCCCCATCCGTCCGCGATACCCCGACTTCTGGCAATACCCGCACCCCTTGCCCTTGGCGAAGGTGGCGTCTGCCGCAACGTCGGCAGGAATCCCTGCATCCTCGAGGACGCTCTCCGTCAGCTTCACCTGTGTCTTGCAGCGCTTGCAAATAGTTCGCACCAGCCGCTGCCCGAGGACCGCCACAACCGAGCTGGCGACCAAATATCCGGGGACTCCCATGTCGACCATGCGTGTAACGGCACTGGGCGCATCGTTCGTGTGTAGTGTACTGAAAACCAGGTGTCCAGTCAAAGATGCTTGGATTCCCATCGATGCGGTCTCGGTATCTCGCATTTCTCCAACCAGGATGATGTTGGGGGCTTGGCGGAGCATGGACCGGATGATGCGGGCGAAATCGAGTCCGATGTTGTGCTTGACTTCAACCTGGTTGATACCGGGAAGGTAGTACTCTACGGGGTCTTCGGCAGTGATGATTTTCCGGTCCGGGCGATTCATCGAGTTGAGGGCGGCGTAGAGAGTCGTCGTCTTTCCGGAGCCGGTGGGGCCGGTTACGAGCATGATTCCGTTGGGCCTGCGGATTGTACCCGTGAAGATTTTGAAGTCTCTTTCGGAGAGGCCGAGCTGCCGGACCCCGATTTTGATGTTGTCTTTGTCTAGAACCCTCATCACGCACGATTGGCCGTGGTTGGTTGGGATCATGCTAACCCGGAGATCGAGCTCCTTCTCGCCAACGGTGATCTTGATCCGTCCGTCTTGGGGGCGGCGGCGTTCAGCGATGTCCATGTTGGCCAGGATCTTGATCCTGGAGAGGATTGCCCCGAGTAGCCTTCTTGGGGGGCTGTCTCGCTCAACCAGGATGCCGTCGATTCGGTATCGGATGCGGACTCGGTCTTCGAAGGGTTCGACGTGGATGTCGGAGGCGCGGAGCTGAACGGCCTCCTGGATCATGAGTCCGACGAGTCGGACGACTGGTGCGTTGGCTTCATCTGCGAACTCGTCGGGGCTTCCGGCGCCGTCTTCGGTGGTTTCGGTGAAGTCAATTTGGGTGTCGGTGAACTCTTGTAGAATCGAGTCAGCTGATTCCCCTTCAACCTGCCCGTAGTAGCGGTTGATGCCCTCCATGATGGATTCGCGCGGCGAAAGGGCCGTTTCGACGCGTCGATTGAGGATAAACCTGAGCTTTTCAATTGTTTCTAGGTCGAACGGGTCGCTGACCAGTACGTGTAGAACGTCGTCTTCGTCCTTGTAGGGGATGATCGAATTCTCTCGGGCGACCGACTCTGGGACGAGCTGGATTACTTCGTCTTCGATGCGGATTGTGCTGAGGTCGATGAAGTCGAGTTTGTTGAACTCGGCGAGCGCATCGTAGACCTCGTTCGCTTCGGCGTAGCCGGACTGGATCAGGGCGTCGGCGATCGAGATGTCCGCATCTCGGGCGGTCGCGGTGGCTTCTGAGATTTGGTCAAGGCTCACGACCCCCTTTTTGAGGAGTAGGTCAGTGAAGTCTCGCATGGGCTGGTCCATGTCGTTCCTCTGGTGTTTTCTTCAGGCTGCGGGGTCTTCGGAGTTCGTCGCTCGCTGTCGCAGCGATTGTGCTTGGCTGCTGCGTTCGGTGCTTGTCGCCGCGTTCGTTGCTTGTCGTCGCTTTTGCTGCTGGACTGCGACTTGGGGCTCACGGTAGAGCCTGCGTTTGCGTAGCGATTGGCTGCCTTTTTGCCGCAGGATGGAAGCGAATGACGAGTAGAAGAGGCTATAGTGCACAATGGCCTGAAATGTGCCTTGGGTCAACCCGGTTGGCTGTGAGTTCGCCATGATCGCCTGGGTTGTCTAGGGGAGGGAGGCATGCAGGGCTGATTTGGCTTGTCGGGGTGGTGTGCCGCTTCGCGACCTTGGCCCCGCGGCTCCGTGGTGGCCTGGGGGAGGGGCTTGGCTGTCGATTCGGACGTTGGTTAGCATAGGATGTGCCGTTTTGGTCCTTTGGTGGCCCTCGGGGCTGTCTGATCGGGCTGATGTGGCCCTGGAAATTATCCTAAGACGCTGTGTTACTTGGGTTTGTTCAAATCCGGGGAATTCTATATATTGCTGTTTGATTGCCGGCCAGCTCTCTCAATAAACCCCGATGGATCTCTCTATTTCGCGCGGATCAAAGCTCCCGATTTGCTGTTCCTGCGCGGCGTTCAATTGCCTTTGCGGAATTGTTCTGCGCTCGAGGTCTCTTCGGCTAGCACACGGTGGAAGTTGTTTGTTGAGCGGCGATGGATGTGTAGCTGGGCGGCGTAATCGGTTTCGTTATGTTGGCTCTGGCCGGCACTGCGGGTTTGCGGTGGCGGTTCGTGGGGACGGTTTTTGTTTGGGCGATTTTCTAGCAGTTGGCTCAGTGGCTGGCTTGGCACTCGCGGCAGGGCTTGTCGCGATGTTGGAGCGAGGTCCCGTTCGCATTTTTCGAAGCTGGTTGAACTGAGAAATAACTTCCTTGTTGGGTTTTTAGTGGCCGCTTAAGGCGTCCGCTGTTGAATCAGGCAATAGGTCTTTTAGGAGTATTGAGCTTCAATGGCAACACCATCGAAGAGACGGCTTGAACCATCTGATGTCCGTAAGTTTGGTGCGAGTTTGGAGGGCTTGGCGATTCCAAGCTTGACCGATTTGCAGACCAAGAGTTATGCGGCTTTCTTGCAGGAAGATAAGACGCCAGATACCCGCGATGATCTGGGCCTGGAGTCTGTGTTTAAGGAGATTTTTCCTGTTGAGAGCTACGACAAGACAGTGAGCTTGGAGTACTTAAGGTATGAGTTGGGTAAGCCGCGGTATACACCGTCAGAGTGTCGGCAGTTGCGTTTGACGTACGGCAAGCCGATGAAGGTTTGGCTGCGACTGAACCGGGATCAGCCGATCGAAGAGGAGGTGTATCTGGGGGATATTCCGATCATGCTTGGCGGTGGTGAGTTCATCATTAATGGAGCCGAGCGTGTTGTGGTGAGTCAGTTGCACCGGAGCCCGGGTGTTGACTTTGTGGAAGAGATTGAGACCACGACGGATCGCAAGCTGCCAAGTTGCCGGGTGATTCCAGAGCGTGGGAGTTGGATTGAGGTCAATATCACGAAGAAGGATGCGCTCAGCGTTCGGATTGACCAGAGTGGTAAGTTCTCGGTGATGACCCTGTTGCGTGCTATGAGCCCTGAGTTCAGTACGGATACGGATCTGCTGAAGGTTTTCTATGACGTTAAGACTGAGAAGGTCGTCGACGGTCGTAGTGCTGCAAAGCTTGAGGGTAAGGTTGCCGCGGACGATGTAGTTTATCCGAGTGATTCGGAGCGAGCCGGTGAAGTGATTCTGGAGGCCGGCAATAAGATCGGGCCGGAGACTGCCGAGCTTATTTGTACTTCGGGTGTGACGAGCGTCGAAGTGATGGATGCTCCTAAAGCGCCGTTGGTGGTGAATGCGCTCGCCGAGGATAATACGAGCAGTCACGAAGAGGCCTTGCTGCGTATTTACCAGCGACTGCGACCCGGTAATCCTCCGCAGCTCGAGAAAGCGCGGACTCTGTTCCACGAGAAGTTCTTTGACGTGAATCGCTATCGGCTTGGGCGCGTTGGGCGTTTTCGCCTGAATCGTAAGCTCGGGCTCGCTGTTTCCGAGGACGAAATGACGCTTCGTCCTGAGGATTTGATTGCGGCGATCAAGTACATTCTCGAGTTGTTCGACACGGATTCCAATGCTGAGTTCGATGATATCGATCACTTAGGTAACCGGCGGTTGCGCACGATTGATGAGCTGGCAAGTGAGGAATTGCGGAAGGGCTTCTTGAAGCTTCGTCGGACGGTGCAGGAGCGGATGAGTCTGAAGGAGGCGGATGAAATGTCGCCTCGTAGTCTGGTTAATCCAAAGAGTATCAGCGCGGCGATTGAGTATTTCTTCGGTCGCGGTGAACTTTCGCAGGTAGTCGACCAGACGAATCCGCTAAGTCAGTTGACTCACGAGCGACGTCTGTCGGCACTTGGCCCGGGTGGTCTGAACCGGAAGCGTGCAGGCTTTGAAGTTCGCGATGTGCACATTTCGCACTACGGTCGTATCTGCCCGATTGAGACGCCAGAAGGTACGAATATTGGTCTGATCAGTTCCTTGGCAATCTATGCCGGTGTGGACGACTATGGTTTCTTGGTGACTCCCTATCGAGTCGTGAAGGAGGGAACGCTGACTTCGGAAGTGAAGTGGCTACGAGCAGACCAGGAAGCGGACGCGAATATTTGTCCCGCAGATACCGAGGCAAAGAATGGGAAGCTTGTGGGGGGAGCGAATTTGATCGCTCGCTATCGCGCTGATTTCCAAATCGTGCAGCCTGAAGAAGTTCAGTATATGGATATTGCACCGAGTCAAATGGTGGGGGTTTCCGCTGGTTTGATTCCGTTCTTGGAGCACGATGACGCAAACCGTGCTTTGATGGGCTCCAACATGCAGCGGCAGGCTGTGCCGTTGTTGGTGGCTGAGCCGCCCATCGTCGGTACGGGGATGGAGCGAGAGGTCGCTACGAACAGCTCGATGGTGATTAAGGCTAAGAAGGCTGGGACGGTGAAGTTTGTCGATGCGACTCGCATCGAAGTCGGCTCGGATGTCTATCCTTTGCAGAAGTACCAAGGGTTGAACGAGCGGACTTGCTTGAATCAGAAGCCGATCATTAATTTGGGTGATAAGGTCGAGAAGGGGCAGGTTCTGGCTGATGGTGCGGCAACTCATAAGGGTGAGTTGGCCCTTGGTCGGAATGTCTTGGTCGGCTTTATGTCGTTCGATGGTTACAACTACGAAGATGCGATCATCATCAGTGAAGAATTGGTGCGAGCCGATACGTATACTTCGATTCACATCGAGGATTTTGATGTGGAGATTCGCGAGACCAAGCTCGGCCGCGAGGAGTTCACTCGGGATATACCAAATGTTTCCGAGAAGGCACTTAGTAATCTAGATGAGACAGGGATCGTTCAGGTCGGAACCTACGTGCGTCCGGGTGACGTTTTGGTGGGTAAGGTTTCGCCGAAGAGTAAGACTGAGCTGACGCCTGAGGAAAAGCTTCTACACGCGATCTTCGGTCGTGCCGGTGAGGACGTAAAGAACGATTCCCTGGAAGTCCCGTCCGGGATCGAGGGTATCGTCATCGATACCCAGAAGTTCAGCCGTCGTATGAGTCTCTCTGATGACGAGCGAAAGGTTTTCGAGAGCGAGTTGAAGGAGATCGAGGGTGAAGGTAATGCGGAGATTTCTGCGTCGTTCACGACTTTTGTTCTCGAAGTCGAATCTGCGATCGGCAGTAAGCTGACCGACGACGACGGTACGCCGCTCGCTGGCGATCAAGATCCAAAGTTTGTGGCGGAGAACGCTCAGACTTTCAATCTTTCGCGATTAGTCAATAAGCTGGACGAGAAGGTTCACGCGGATGTAAAGAAGGTTTACAAGCAGCACTGGCCGGCTGTTGAGGAAGCGATTGATATTCGCGATCGCAAGCTCAATAGTATGAAACGTGGTGACGAGCTGCGGAGTGGCGTGTTGCAAATGGTCAAAGTCTACGTGGCCACAAAGCGAACGATTAGCGTCGGTGACAAGATGGCTGGTCGGCACGGTAATAAGGGTGTGATTTCCAAGGTCTTGCCGATCGCGGACATGCCTCACCTGCCTGATGGGACACCGTTGCAGATTATGCTGAACCCGCTCGGCGTTCCTAGCCGGATGAATGTTGGGCAGATCTTGGAGACTCACTTAGGTTGGGCTGGTGCCCATCTTGGTTTCCAGGCCATCACGCCTGTGTTCGACGGTGCCAAGGAAGGTGAGATCAATGACTGTCTTGAAGAGGCTGGTTTGCCACGCCACGGAAAGATTCGTTTGATCGATGGTCGAACGGGTGAGGCGATGGAGCAAGAGACCACGGTCGGATACATCTACATGTTGAAGCTTCACCACTTGGTGGATGATAAGGTTCACGCACGAAGTACCGGGCCATACTCGCTTATTACTCAGCAACCGTTGGGTGGTAAAGCTCGTTTTGGCGGCCAGCGTTTCGGAGAAATGGAAGTCTGGGCTCTGGAAGCCTATGGAGCTGCCTACATTCTTCAAGAGTTGCTGACGGTTAAGAGTGACGATGTTGAAGGGCGAACCAAGATCTACGAATCGATGGTCAAGGGGGAGAATACCCTCGAGGCCGGCACCCCTGCGAGCTTCGATGTCTTAACGAATGAGATTCGCGGTCTTGGACTCAACATGCGTTTGGAGAAACGCAAGCTGTAGGTCACAGCGATCCGGATTGCAGCGAAGCATCTGGGCGATGATTCGCTCCGTTCAGCCGGTCAATGGATCCTGCTGTGGAGCTTCCCGCTTATTGCCTTGATGTCCTGCGAGCCCGCCACCGTTTTGTTTGGCGGGCTGGAAAGGCCAAGTGACTGTCCGCCAGGTGACTGTCCGACAAGTCGAAGCAAGTAAGAAACAGATTGAAAACCAAGCAGCGATGAGAGTCGCTGCTTAGATGAAATAAGAAACACACGATTGGGTCGCACGCTATCGAGCTATGGAGCTCACGTGTTTACCGAGAATCCTAGGAGCCGCGTTCATGTCGACAGCTGAAACATCCAGTTACGATCGCGTCAATGATTTTACATCTGTAAAAATCAGTCTTGCACGCCCGCAGGACATTCGCAGCTGGTCGTTTGGTGAAGTCAAGAAGCCTGAAACGATCAACTACCGAACGTACCGTCCCGAGAAGGATGGTTTGTTCTGCGAGCGAATTTTCGGACCTGAAAAGGACTGGGAATGTGCGTGTGGTAAGTATCGCGGAATGAAGTATAAGGGCATGATCTGCGATCGATGCGGTGTGAAGGTCACCCACTCGCGCGTGCGCCGCAAACGTATGGGCCACATCGAGCTTGCAGCGCCAATCGTGCATATCTGGTTCTTTAAGGCCATGCCAAGCCGCCTTGGTGCGTTGCTGGGTATGAAGACATCGAGCTTGGAAAAGGTGATCTACTTCCAAGACTACGTTGTCCTTGATCCTAAAGAGACGGAGCTTGAGCCTCTGTCGTTGCTGAGTGAAGCTGAGTATCGCGAGGCTCGAACAACTTACGGCGAAGGCGCGTTCGAAGCTGGCATGGGGGCGGAAGCTATCCGCACTCTGCTCACGAACCTGGATCTTACCGGGTTGGGCGAGCAGCTTCGCAAAGAGCTTTCGGAAACGAACAGCAAGCAGAAGAAAAAGGATCTCAGTACACGACTGAAGCTAGTAGAAGCAATTCGTGATAGTGACAACCGTCCTGAGTGGATGGTCTTCGACGTGATTCCCGTCATTCCGCCCGACTTGCGACCGTTGGTACTGCTAGATAGCGGGAACTTCGCAACGAGTGACTTAAATGATTTGTATCGCCGGATCATCAATCGAAACAACCGCTTGCGCAAGTTGGTCGATCTTAATGCGCCGGAAGTCATCATTCGCAATGAGAAACGGATGTTGCAACAGTCGGTTGACGCGTTGTTCGACAACAACCGTTGCAAGCGGCCGGTTCTGGGGAGTAGCAATCGTCCGCTCAAGTCCCTGACCGACATGATCAAGGGTAAGCAAGGACGTTTCCGCGAAAACTTGCTTGGCAAGCGAGTCGACTACTCAGCACGAAGTGTCATTGTGGTAGGCCCGCGATTGCGACTGCACCAATGTGGTTTGCCAAAGAAGATTGCGTTGGAGCTATACCAACCGTTTATCATTCGAAAGCTCAAGGATCTGGGGCACGCTGATACGATTAAGTCCGCGAAGAAAATGTTGGAGCGGAAGGATGAAGAGGTTTGGGATATCCTCGAGCAAGTGATTCGCAATCACCCAGTCTTGCTCAATCGTGCTCCTACGCTTCACCGGATGGGGATTCAGGCCTTTGAGCCGATTTTGGTGGAAGGTAATGCGATCAACCTTCACCCTCTGGCTTGCAAGGGATTCAATGCAGACTTTGACGGTGACCAGATGGCGGTCCACTTGCCGCTTTCACTCGAGGCGCAGGTCGAAGCTCATACGTTGATGATGAGCACGCACAACATTTTCGCGCCGAGTAACGGCCGGCCGATCATGAGTCCGTCTCAGGATACGGTGATGGGTTGTTACTTCATCACGATTGAGAAGCCCGACATGAAGGGCGAAGGCATGGTGTTTTCCACCCTGCAAGAAGCGGACTTGGCTTTCAATCAAGGCGTGATTCATCTTCATGCGAAGATTCGGGTGCGTCTGCCGAAGCACCGGCGATTGAACACAGAAGAAGGCACCGGGAAGTTCGGCGACACGATCGAAACGACCTACGGTCGTGTGCTGTTCAATATGATGTTGCCGGACGGGCTGGATTTCTACAACTTCCCGTTGCGCGGTAGTGATTTGGCGTCTGTGATTAGCGATTGCTACCAGCGTCTCGGTCGCCGAGCGACGATTAACCTGCTCGATGATATGAATCAACTCGGCTTCCGCGAGTCGACTCGAAGTGGTTTGTCATTCGGTACAGACGATTTGGTGACTCCTGATTCGAAGTTCACGTATATCACGGATACTGAAAAACAGGTCATGAAGCTCAAGAAGAGCCACGACCGTGGGCTTATGACTGGCCAGGAGCGGTACCGTTCGGTACTTGATTTGTGGACGCACGCTCGAGAGAACATCAGCCGAGATATGATGCAGGCGATGGAGCATGACGAGCACTTAGGTGCTTGGTACGTAAATCCGGTTTACTTGATGGCTCACTCGGGTGCACGGGGTGGTATCGAGCAGATTCGGCAACTCGCGGGAATGCGAGGGCTGATGGCTAAGCCAACGGGTGAGATCATCGAGACGCCGATTAAGGCGAATTTCCGAGAAGGTCTAGGCGTATTGGAGTACTTCTCCAGTACTCACGGTGCACGGAAGGGCTTGGCGGATACGGCTCTGAAGACTGCCGACTCCGGTTATCTGACGCGTAAGCTCGCTGACGTCGCTCAGAACGTTGTCATCACGCTAGACGATTGCGGAACGACTCAGGGAATCACAAAGGGGGTCGTCTATCGGGGTGAGAAGGTCGAAGTGCGATTGGTCGATTCGATCAACGGACGTGTTTCGAGACAGAATATCGTGAACCCTGTCACGGATGAAGTGATCGTCAATGAGAATCAGATGATCACTCCGGAGATCGCCCGGAAGATCGAAGAGATGGGTCTCGAGAAGATTCAAGTGCGCAGTCCGATGACTTGCGACGCGTCTCTGGGGGTTTGCCGGAAGTGTTACGGCATGGACATGTCGACTGGCTCGGAAGTCGAAGAAGGCATGGCTGTTGGTATCATCGCTGCTCAGTCGATTGGGGAACCTGGTACTCAGCTTACGATGCGGACCTTCCACATCGGTGGTGCCGTGAGTACGACGGTCGATGACAATGAAATTAAGGCCAAGACTGGTGGTACGGTCAAGTTCGCGAAGATGCGATCGGTCCGCAACGACCAGGGCGTAGAGATTGTTCTAACGCGGAACAGTCAGATCGTTTTGTTGGATCCCAAGGGACGCGAGATTGAGAAGTACGACATCCCCGCTGCGGCTTCATTGAAGGTTGCCGAAGACGATGTCGTTGAGGCGAATCAAGTGCTCTGCGAGTGGAACCCTCACAAGATTCCGATTATCTGCGAAGTCGGCGGTAAGGTGCGTTTGGATGACGTGGTCGAAGGCAAGACCATGCGTCTGGAACGGGATCCTAGCGGTGGACTGCGTCAGCAGATCGTCGACCACAAGGGTGACTTACACCCGCAGATTGTTCTCGAAGACGACGATGGGAATCCGCAAGACGTCTACTATCTTCCAGAACGCGCCGAAATTTCCGTTGAGGAAGGCATCACCGTCTCGCCTGGTACTGAGCTTGCTCAAATGCCTCGTGAATCTAAGGGGGTTGCTGACATCACCGGTGGTCTTCCGCGAGTCACGGAGATCTTCGAAGCTCGGAAGCCGAAAGATCCGGCGGTTATTGCTGAGGTCGACGGTGTCGTTGAGCTGCAGCAAGGAAAGCGTCGTGGCAAGCGTTTGATTCTCGTGCGTACAGAAAGCGGAACCGAGCACGAACATCTCGTTCCGCCAGGGAAACGCTTCTTGGTTCACACCGGTGACGAAGTGAAGTCGGGGCAGGCCCTGGTTGATGGGCCTTTAGTGCCACACGATATCCTTCGCGTCAGTGGTGAAGAGGCCGTGCAGCAGTATTTGACTCACGAGATTCAGCAGGTCTACCGTAGTCAACGTGTAGAAATCAATGATAAACACGTCGAAGTCATCATTGCTCGCATGTTGCGGAAAGTGAAGATCGAAACGCCCGGCGATACTTCGCTTCTACCCGGTTTGGTAATGGACAAGTTCGAATTCCGACGTGTGAACGTTGAACTATCGAATTGCTTGAAGATCTCCGAACCTGGCGATAGCGATTACTCCGAAGGTACTCTTGTGCCTAAGGAGACTTTCGAGCAAGCCAATTTGCAAATTGAAGGACTCGGCGGCAATCCAGCCAAGGGTAAGAAGCCAAAGCCTGCGACTGCGAGTACACAGCTCTTGGGTATCACCAAGGCTTCGGTTCAAAGTAGCAGTTTCATCTCGGCGGCGAGCTTCCAAGAAACCACCAAGGTACTTACCGAAGCCGCTTTGGCCGGCAAGGTCGATAAGCTAGTTGGTCTGAAGGAGAACGTAATCCTCGGCCACCTGATTCCGGCCGGTACCGGCTTCCGCACCTTCCAAGAATCGGAAGTTTCCTATCGTCGAGAAGCTCTCGAGGATTTGGTTAATCGCGGTTCTGCGGCGATGGACGAGAACTTTGCTCTCTTGGATCAAGGCTCGACCCCAGCCGCCGCAGCGCCGAGCCAGTCGGTTGATCCGGCGGCTCCGAGTTTGGACGCTTTGATCGGTGGTGGTTCGATGAATCCTCCTGCAGCAGATCCCGTGGCCCCAGCGGCTGTTGCGGACCCCGCAGTGATCAGCGACGAACCAGCTCCATCTGAGCCAGCTCAACCAGCTATGCACGAGGCGATTATCCAGGATACGGGTGCAGTTGCTCCAGCCGGAGCTGCGGTCATTCAAGATGACTTGACCAAGATAGAAGGAGTTGGGCCGAAGATCGCAGAGCATCTGGGGGCTTCGGGCATCACTTCGTACATCCAACTTTCGCAAGTAACTCCTGAGCAACTCGGTGAGATCCTTGGTGGTGGTGGTTTCGCTGCCCATGACCCAGGTACTTGGCCCGAACAAGCCCGCATGGCTGCGGCCGGCGAATGGGATGCACTGAAGCAGTGGCAAGATCAACTGGACGGTGGACGTCCTGTCGAGACACAGCAAGACGATTTGACCAAGATCGAAGGGATCGGGCCAAAGGTTGCTGAGTTGTTCTACGGAGCAGGGATCACGACCTACGCGGCTTTGGCTGCAACTACGGCTGAAGAGATCGGCGGTTTCCTTGCGGAAGCAGGCGGGATCATGGCTACGATGAATCCAGCCACTTGGCCTCAACAAGCTCAGATGGCTGCCAACGGCCAGTGGGACGAGCTTAAAAAGTGGCAAGATGAATTAGACGGAGGAGTCTAGAGTAAGTTCGCATTTTCCATGTTCGACGAGCTGCATTGAGTTGATGACGCTTTGCTTCGCTACGTCTAACTGGTCAAGGTGAACCGATCTGCGCTCTTCTCAGTGTTGTTCTGAACAATCTGAAGCAAACTCAACGAGATTTTGTGCTGTGGCATGAAGTCTCGTTTTTTTTGTTGTATCGGTGGTCAAATGTGCAAGGCTGCAATCGCGACTGCCGCGGTTTCGCAACCAGTTGGTCGGGCTAAGAAGTTTTGTGGTTGTGTCCCGAAGTGCGTTGGACAACCAGATGCCCCGGGGGCGAAAGTTGGACTTCGATGTCTTTCCACTGTTCGCTTTGAACTATTTGTTGGAGTTCGCTGCGGAAGAACGCTTTTCGAATCGACACACGGCCGTCGTGGAAGGCGAACGAGCCTCTCAGGAACACCGCGGCGAGCAGCGTATAGCCGTAGTAGCTGAGATGGTTGCGATGTAGGTCGACCAGTGCAAAGTGTTCCACTGAAATACAATCGACGAGCGAGATGGCTTGTTTGAGTTGGTCCCAGTCCAGGTGGTGTAACACGTGGTTCGAATAGACGAAGTCCCATTTTCGTTCAGGGCAGTACTCGAACATGTCGCCGCAGACCGTTTCGATCTCGCCCCAGTCCTGGCAGCGTTCGCTGGCAAAGTTTGAGGTGAAGCGGTCCAAATCCAAGCAGGTGATCTTTAGGTTGAGAGAGCGTCGCCGAGCCTCTTGGGCTAGCCAGAGTGCTAAGTCGCCGCCACCGGCTCCGATATCGAGCAGCGTCCACTCGCGATCCGGGCTCTGTTGCATCCGCGAGAGAAAGTGTTTCCTCATCAATCGACGGCTGGGGGTAATAAAACGGTTGATGCGTTCAAATTGCACCAGCGTTTTGTGCAGGAGCATTTTGTCGCAGTCTTCTGCGTCCATGAGTTCCGGATCGGAACTGCGTTGTTTGATATTGGGTGGCAGCATGCGAGTTGTGTTATTGGAGCTGAGGTAGCGAAGGTGGTGTGTTGATTTGACGTACGACTGGAGCTGCAAGACCAGGGAAAGTGCGGAGGGCAAGAACACTGGTGCGTGCGATGATGGAATGTCGGAGGCTGCGGGTAATGAGCCTGCACCATCGTTGCTTGCGGTTGAACATGCTCCGGTGCACGGTGAGCCATTCATTGGCGATTTCAGGCGAGTAGTGTTCGGTAACTCGAATGGCGCAATCGGCGACGGCGCGACCGCTGGCCAAGGCCCATGCCATGCCCTCTCCGGTAAAAGGTTCGACGTAACCTGCCGAATCGCCGATGAGAAAAACGCGTTCAAATGCGGGACGTTGAGCTTTTCGTGATACAGGCGGTGTGCCTAGCCATTTCGTGTTTTCTAAATCGGTTAGTTCAGGAAGACCGCTTTGTTCGGTGATCCGAGTCGCCAGCTTGGCGGGCCCGAACTTCTTCAGTGCTTTAGCCTGGAACGCGCAAGCGATATCGAGACGCCTATCCTCCAGAACTAGCGTGCCAACATATCCCTCGGCTCCGACGGCCATGGTGACTGTCTCGGGAGTGTATCCACTGGGAGCCTCTACAAGGAACGTTGCCGCGCCAATCAACGATTCGGGAGCGACCTCATAGTCGATGCCTGGAAAGTCGCGTAGCAATCTGCCGCTCAGACCGTCGGCAGCAATCAAACACTTGCAATGAACTACTCGTCCGTTCAGCTCAGCGCGATGAGACGAAGTGAGTTGCAGCCAACATCCGTCTGCGTTTGCGGTATCGAGATTGGCGTGAGTTTGAGTGTAGGTAACTACGCCTGCTCGCACGGCTTCTTTGACGAGCTGCGTGTCAAGGGATTCGCGTGACAGGCCGACTCCGCCGGTCAGCGGAAACGCGGCGACGGAGCCGTTGTTGGCCAGCTGCATTCTTGTGACGGTGGGGGCGTTGCACCTCGAGGGTAGGTCGCCTAGTCCCATCGAACGTAGCGTCGCGACTGCACTGCCATTGAGGAAGCAGCCGCAGACCTTGCGCCGTGGGAATTCGGCTTTTTCTACCAGGAGCACCGAGAGTCGACCATCGGAGCGGCGGCGGACTTCGCGAGCCGCTGACGCTCCAGCAGGTCCAGCCCCGACCACCACTACGTCCCAGGCTTCAGAGGTGCCCATGTGTCTTGCGTTGCTTTGTTGGAGGGAAGTCACTGGTTCGTTTAGCGGAAGAGTGCAACTTCCGCCATCAGTCCCGGTCCGAACCCAATCGCCACGCATGGCAGAGCATCACTGCCTCGCTGCGACAGCATGCGTTCCAGAATGAACAGAATGGTAGGAGAGGACATGTTCCCGAACTCAGACAGTATGGAACGCGAACAAGCTAAGTCGTCGCCCGTAAGGTTGAGGGACTCTTGTACGGCCGACAGGATGCGGGGACCGCCTGGGTGAATCGCCCAGCCGCCAACATCCTCCATGGCTAGTCCTTGTTCAGCAAGCCAAGCTTCCAACCAAGGACGTAAATTGGCTTCGATTAAGTTGGGGACTTGAGCGGAGATGAACATCTCGAATCCGTGGTCGCCGACTGACCAGGACATGGCGTCTTTCGAATCCGGAATGAGGCAGCAACCGGTTGCGGATAATTGTGCTAGTGGAGTTTGCTCAGGATTTGCAGAGCTTGCACTTCCCGGCGAAGTGCTTTTGTCTTGGGCGTTGCCAATTACGAGTGCAGCGGAGCCGTCGCCGAACAAGGCGTTTCCCATGATTAAATCGGGTTCGTATTGGAATCGGTAATGTAGGCTGCAGCACTCAGTGGCAACTAGCAAGACGCGGCTGCCGGGATTGGATTCGGCAAGTCCTTGGGCGACTCGCATCCCGTTGACAGCTCCATGGCACCCCATAAAACCAATGTGGGCTCGTTGCGTTGTCGGCTTCAGCATGAGCTGTTCGATAAGTTCGATGTCGAAGCCAGGAGCTCCGAAACCAGTGCACGAGACAGTTACGAGATGAGTGATGCTCTCGGAAGTGACTTGGGAGTGGTGCAAGGCCGCCCTGGCGGATTCGACAGCTAACGTCGGTGCCGTCGCGTTGTAGAACTCCATGCGTTCTTGCGTCGAGGGGCCGAGGGTGTTTGCCGTGATAACATTGCTTTCGGCAGCCTCCTCGCCCGGGAGCCACTGCGTGGCGATGCGGTGTGGCAATACTGTTTGGCGATTCTGGACTCCGGACTTCTTGTACAGTACGTTGAGTACGCGCTGCTGTCGTTCGTCCATCGTGAAGACTTCGGAGGCCAGTTGGGCTGACTCTGTTTGACTCATCGAGTGTTCGGGGTTGGCTGTGCCGATGCCAAGAATCGTTGAAGTCACGGTGTATTTCCTTTGAGTGGTTTTGCGGCCGCCCAGCCCAGGTGGACTTCAGCCAAGCGCCAATGCTTGGCGCACCTACATGCCGATTCGAGGCCCGCTGGCAGTAGCCAGCTTGATGATTCCCAGAATCAAGATGCACGGTAGCGAAAACAGTGCTCCAAGGCCAGCGATACTGAGCAATCGCGATTATCGACGGCTGTCGAGCTTGGCAGTCTGTTCAGCGGCTTGTTGAGGGGCAGTTCAATGCTGGCTTTGGGCCGAAACAGAAAGAGCCCACCGCTTAGCGATGGGCTCTTCAGAAATCGGCTCGGTGGCTGGCTGGCCCACGCTAAAGTGAGTGCTCGATGTCGGCGTCTTGAAGCGGCGAAGCGGCACTTGCGTTTGCGAGTCTGTACCTACGTCGCTGGCATTGGACTAGCTGTCGACTGAAATTGCTTTGGGTTTTCCCCGTATTCATTCGCACCAGGATCGCTATCGACGCACATGAAGTACAGGAGCAACAAGCCGACGAGTGGCACGAGGCCAATGAGAATCCACCAGCCACTGCGGCCCGTATCGTGAAGGCGGCGAATAGTCACTGCGACGCCCGGAATAATCACTGCAAGTGTATAGAGTAAATTCAGTCCGGCTATTCCAACGGTCATCAGTAGAACACCGTCCATGATCATTAGGAGCACTGCCACTGCGATATTGCAGAGGAAGAACATCCAGTACTCACGTCGAGAGGCCCGACCCTGGAAGTTCGCGTAGTTTTCGAAGACGACTTTCTTGAATTCGTTCATAGTAATCTCACTTTGTGCTTGGCAGTTTGAGGGCTGTTTTCTGGGACGCTAAGGCAATGATTGATGCGATTCGCTGGATCCGGTAGGCGTCACTTTCCGCATCAATTCTTGCTACATAACTTGGATTGCCGGACGTTAACTCGACCGGACAACCTTTTTTCTGATTCCCTCCTTTCTGATTCTCAGATGGCAGTTCTGGGAAACTCCAAAGCGAGAACCCCTAAGCAAGACTAGGAGAGTTTTCAGAAGTGGCGTCCTGGTTCCAGGTGGTACTTTGGTTTGGATTCGAAGCGGTTGTGAAATTGGCTGTGACTCGAAACAATGAGTTCGTACGTTGACTAGATACTGTTGCTACAGGCTTCCACTATGCGAACTTCCTCCGCACTTCGGATCTCCAGTGAGTTTCGGTCTCCCGGCCGATCGGTTTTTTTGCGTCGAACCGCATTGAACGGGCTCTCGGCTCGAAGCGGGCTGTCAGTTGGTCTAGCCCTGGTCTTTGCGATTTTCTATCTGGCGCCAGCGCAGGCCCAAGTCGAACTTGATTCGGAGAAAGACGCTGAGGAGGGCAGCAAGGATGAGATTGTTGAGTTCGAAGTCATCGCGGAAGGACTAAACAATCCTTGTGGCGTTGCCATTCAGCCTGAGACTGGAACCGTGTTCGTGGCGGACTCGGGGAACCAAAGAGTGGTGCGAGTAGAAGGCGGAAACCTAGTTGAAGTGATTACGGACTTTCCGAAGGACGTGTATGGAAAAGGGCCAAAGGTCAACATCGGCCCATTGGGTTTGGCTTTCTTGTCCAAGTCGACGTTACTCGTTGGCGGAGGTGGTCTGCCTGACGGTGAGGAACTTTTACGTGTGTTCGAATTGTCCGACGACACCTCACCAATTACTGCGGGGCAGATGGAAGCGAGTTTTTCGTTGTCGGCAACAGAGTCGAGACCGGGAGAGGGCAACTTCTACGCACTGGCGGCAACTCCCAACGGAGTCTACGTGACTTGCAATGGGGACGACGAGAAGGGCTGGGTCTCGCGAGTCAGCATCGAAGAAGGCAAACCGTCGGCCTTTGGTCGATACCTGGCGACGAAGGAGGCAACTGGAGTGAATGCGCCCGTTGGCGCGACGATCAGTCCGGATGGTTATTTGGTAGTCGGACAAATGGGAGCAATCGACACGCCCGGCGACAGCTTACTGACGTTCTACGACGAAGGCAGTAAGTCCGTGTTGCTTAACCTGGAGACGGGGTTAGATGACATCTGTGCTGTTGCCTACAGCACTGGTCGCATTCAACGAATGTATGTGCTTGACTATGCGTGGAGCGATCCTGGCCAAGGTGGCTTGTTCAAGATCGTAGAGGATCCAGCATCAGAAAGCGGGATGCGAGCCGAACGAGTCGTGAGTTTGGACAAACCCACTTCGATGGCTTTTGGACTTGGCGGCGAACTGTTCATCACAGTCCGCGGCGCGACGGAAGAAGGCGATTCGAGTGGCCAGCTGCTACGTATCCCCAGCGAAGCGGGCCTGTAGCGGCCTCTTGTGTTGAGGCGGCTTCCGACTGGGCCCATTTGAGCATTGAAGCCATCGCAGCGGCCTTGCAGCTATTGGACGGTAGGCAGTTGCGGTAGAGAGAGCATTGGCGTCTTCTCGGTTTGCGGCGAAAGGACTTGGACGCCTGTGGAGTTTCCTCCGCCGACGGCGATCGGAGCCGTACGACTTAGTGGAGCCATGGTTTTCGGATAGCTGATCGACTGGACCGCGGGGCCTTGGCTTCCTGCCGCCGGAGTCGACGGTTGTCGCGCGGCAGGCGATTGGAATTGCTGTACTCCTTGAACCTCCGGTAGGCCCGGAAGCTGTTGGCCTGTTGAGTTCAGCGGCTGTTTCGGCATTTGGTAGACCGCCGGGTTAGCCTTCAATTGTGGTGTCGATGATGTGCCCATGCTATTCATAGCGTCCGTCCCCATTTGGTAAGCGGCCATAGCGGATTGCACTGCATTGTTGTTGCCGATCTGCGCCATCAGGTCTCGGGCGATCTTCAGATTTGGATCGATGTCGAGAGCGCTCTGCAGGTGCTGATGCGCGGCGGCGGTGTTCTTGTTTTGGTACTGCAAGTAGGCGACATTGTAATTCGCAACAGCTGGCGGGAAGACCTGCTGCAATTCTTGTACTGCCTCGTCGGCACGTCCGGCACTTACAAGCATACCAGCGAGATTGTTGCGGTAGCGTGGGTTGGAGGCATCTAGTTCGATTGCCTTACGCACAGAGGCTTGTGCCTCTGCCAGTCGTCCTTGGGCTTTGAGTGAGAGGCCAAGCTCGTTGAAGGTCGCGGAGTCCGGATTGACTGCGATGGCCTTACTGAAGAAATCTGCGGCAGTTCCATGTTGTTCCTGCCGCGCATAGAGTCGTGCAGTGCTTAGCAACGCAGGCTCGCTTTGCGGGTCAAGTTCGAGAGCTTTGGTGTAGTTGTCGAGAGCTTTAGTAAAGTTGTTTTGCGATTCGTAGAGTTGTCCTTGGGTCACCCAGATCTCTGGACCAAGACTCTCTTTTGAAGGCATGTTTGCGAGGCTTAGTGGATCCATATTGTCTGGATCCTTGGCCGTGAAGGTATTGCTCACGGCACTTTTCGTCTTGGAGTAAGCGCTCGAAACCGCGCTTCCCATCGACTTGAACTGCCCGGTGATGCCCTTGGTTGTCTTACTCAAGGTCGACGCGAATCCACCTTCGTCACTGGCTGACGGCTTGGCTGCCAGTCTATTGCCAAAGACATCGCTGTCCGAGTTCCAAGGTGTTTTGAGCGAGGCGCACCCGCTCCCCAAGAGAGCCAAAGCACCAAGAAGGCAAAGCTGTTTCCAACTGTTTCGCATCGAATTCCTGCTCCCAAGATGAGTCCGCTCGAAATGCCAGCATTGACAAATCGTAAGGCCCCTTAAACGGAGGGATAATTCCTCCATTCGGCATAATCGGTACCTGAGCGTGGAAGCTTCACCTAAACGTGGGGCTTTGCCGGAAATACGGGCGGGCTGCTAAGCGTTGGCACCGCGCGAACGTCCAACTCGCGTCGCGAAGCACATCGGTGCCTATGCGAGCTGTGCGCATATCGGATCTACAGATCGTCCGCATGGCAACGTTGGCACGTCGTTCGTAAGTCGATTGCAAGTCGATTGCAAGTCGATTGGCCGCTGGCTTAGGCCGCGCGCCGCTGCTCTTGGAATTCTCGATTCTCGTACGCGAAGATGCACTCGAGAGCTGAAGTGGCTTTCAACATTTCGCCAACAGGACTGAAAAACTTGATTTCGTCCTCTTCGAGAAACCAAACCACTTGATGCTGTTCGCATTCGAACTTGCGGCCACAGAAGAGACCGTTACGAATGAGCATGGTTTCATGCATGGTCTCGATTCGTTTCACGCCGAGTGCCTGAAGATGCCAAGCGATGGCCTCGCGAGCCTTTTCGACTGGAGTTTCGCTATTCATTGACATGCCATCCTCGGACTGCGCGGTAAAGAACGTATAACCAGGTGAATCGACACGTTCGCGCCAAGCCGTTAACGGGAGTTGATTCGCCAAGAAAATTGACGTAGGTTGCCCAGCTTGCTTTTTCTTGAGGTCACCAAACGAAGCCCGAGGTCCTGTCAGTGGTCCGCTCTCTTTCCCCTTTTCCTCTAGTGTTGGCCCTGGGCCTAAGTGTTGTTGTAGCGCTAAGTCCGCGCATTCGTTCGCAGGAGTTGCTAGCAACAGAAAGTGCCGCGGACGTAGGCGGTCAGCGAATCGCAGCCACCGTGGCGAAGGTGCGTGTAGAGCACTTAACGCATGTGGAGCCTGTTGTTCGAGAAGGTATTGCCAAGGGGGGAATGCCTGGTTGCGTCATTGCGGCAGGGCGGTCGAGTGGTGTTTTCTATCTTCGGGCTTTTGGGAATCGCCAAGTAATGCCCGAACCCATGGCGATGGAAGAAGATACAGTTTTCGACATGGCTTCGATCACTAAGCCGGTCGCGACGGCAACCAGCATCATGGTCCTTTGGGAGCAGGGGCGGTTGCGGCTACGTGATAAGGTATCGAAGCATCTGCCTGAGTTTGGGAAGCATGGAAAAGAAAAGGTCACGATTGAACAGCTGCTCGTGCACCAAGGTGGATTGATACCCGACAACGCTTTGGCTGATTATGCGGACGGAAAGGCCCCTGCGTTCGAACGAATATTCGGCCTGAAACCTTACGTTGAGCCTGGGGAGAAGTTCGTCTACTCCGATGTCGGCTTCATTGTGTTGGCGGCAATTGTGGAGCAGTTGACTGGCGAAGATGTTGCGGCTTTTGCGAAGCGAACCGTCTTTCAGCCTTTGCGTATGGACGAAACTAGCTTTCTGCCAACGGTGGAAGTCCGGAATCGGTGCGCGGCGACTGAGCAACGCGAGGGCAGATGGATGCAAGGAGAAGTTCACGATCCGCGCGCTTATCGGATGGGCGGCGTGGCTGGACACGCTGGTCTGTTTTCGACCGCAGCAGATTTGTCCCGGTATGCAAGGATGATGTTGGGCGGGGGAGAATTGGATGGTGTTCGAGTGCTGAGTCCAAGGACAGTGCAATTGATGACTCGTGCCTACCCCGTTTCAAGCGGAACTCGAGGGCTGGGTTGGGACAAGCAGACCGGGTACTCGTCAAACCGAGGAGAGAACCTGAGTGAAAGCGCCTTTGGTCACGGTGGTTTCACTGGAACCGTATTGTGGATCGATCCGCAGTTGGACTTGTTCTATATTTTCCTTAGCAATCGGGTTCACCCGGACGGTAAGGGGTCGGTGAACTCGCTGGCGGGGCGAATTGGAACGATCTTCGCAGCTTCGCTCGAAGACTGAATTGAGCTATTTCCTGTAGCTTGGTCGAAGAAACCGAGTTGTCGTTTGGCGCAGAGAAATCCAACGCCAATTTATCTACCGCTGCGGTGGGCGGATGCCGCATTGCAGGAAGAAGGCTTCGTAGCTGAGGGCGTAGCCGTGATCGGACTTGTGGGCTTCGATTGCTTCCAAGAATTCGCGGTAGCGTTTACGGCCAAAGTACCGATGGTGTTCATCCGCGGGGGCATAGGCGGCTCCCAGTCCTCGAACGCTGGCGAGCAATTCTTTCGGGGTATCAAAGAATGCGATTAGCTCTCGAGTTTCGCAGCGTTCGATTTTCATACCTGCAGATTTCCAACACTTTATGACGAACGCCAAGTCGGGCTGCGTGTGAAGGCTGATTGATCCTTCTTGTACGGCTTCGAGTGCTGACCGTAATTCATGTAGTGAACTTGGACCAAAGGTAGTGCAAAGTAGAAGCCCGTCAGTTCTTAATACACGCTGGATTTCACGGCTAGCAACTTGCAGGTCGCACCATTGCAGGGCCGCGTTGGAGTAGACCACATCGTAGGTCTTGTCTGGTAGCGGTAGCGAATGGATGTCGGCGCATTGGACTCTGGCTTGCGGAGCGTTCCGTCTCGCCGTCTCGACCATGCCGGGAGCCAAGTCGACTCCAACGAGTTCGGAAAATCCACCAGCGTCCTGCAAACACCGGAGGTTCTCGCCTGTGCCGCAACCCAAGTCAAGCAATCGGCAGCCGCGTTGACCGTTCGGCCGCAAAGTCTCGTTGAGCCAAGATCGAAGTTGCTCGCCCATGGTCTTTTGAACGGTGGCGAGCGCATCGTAGGATTGGGCGGCTCGTGAGAATCTCAGCTGCGTGTTTTTGAGTGCCGGTGACGCGGCCGTTTTGGGTAAATCAACCGACGCCGGTTGCGAAGGGCAATTGTCTTGCGAGAGAGTACTCAACTAGCGAGCTTTCTTTGGATCGAGATTTTCATCGATTTGATTTGGTGCTAACTCGGAATTCACGCCCCACTCTGGAACCTCAGCTTTCGCGAGCCACAGGAACGAATTCAAAACAACCTTTCGATAGTTCTCGTCGGTCCAGTTGTCGTGAAAGTGCCCGCCTGTAAATCCCATGCCTCGACCGCCATCAGGACGTTCGACCACCCACATCATGGCTTCGCTTCTGGCTGCGTTTGCTTGGATGTGTTTGTATGGCCCCTTGGGGTGCACGTATGGTCCTTTGCGAACATCGTCAGCCGGACTTGCGACTAAGATCGGAGTGAATTTCATGCCATCGACTTCAGCCGGTTCGTTGCCTGGCAGGTCGGCAACAAAACGCATGTTGAAGTACCACTCGTCTTTGATTTTGAAAGGCTGAACGCCGCGGGTAACAGGGTGCTCGATGAACTCGCCGAACTCCGGCGCCCACATCGGGTTGCAGGAGAACATGTTTTCGTAGTGTCCGCCAATCCATCGTTTAAACTCGGCCCCCGCTTGGTCAGCGACAATTTCGACACCGTAGTGCATGCACCCGATCCCAACGCCTTTGGAAACCAAGTCATCGATTAACTTTAGCCTTCGGCCCTGTTCCTGAACTACTTCGTGTCGTCCACCGCCGTCCATGTAGAAGATGACTGCATCGGCGTCTTGAAGCAGCGACTCATTCTCGGGCCACCCGTTCAGCACAAACTCTGTTTCCACGGCGTCGTTGTTTTCAAGGCACGAGTGCAGTAGCTGAACCCCAGCGTTGAACTCGTGCATTCGAGGCGGGTGAGATGGCTTACCCGCAATGATCACAACCTTCTTCACGGTAGCCGGTTCTGCTGCCTGTGAACGTTGGAGGTTCGTTAGGCAAGTGCAAGTGCAGGCAAGGCAGAAAGCAAACAGCGGCAGGATATTGCGTAAGCAAGCGAGGTAGGCAGACATAGTTTGGAACTCGGGGATGTGGGGTTGGTGGAGAGAAAGCGGCGTGGACTCAAAGGGGAATGTACAGTTTATTCGCCGCAGCAGAATTTATCAGCGGCAACTGAGCGCATTCACTGCAACAGACTACTTCGCGTGTTCGAACGGGTTTGAGCTGAAATACTACTTCTTGACTGGGGCGGGTTTATCGTAGAACCAGCTTGGGAACTTACCAGGAGCCGCTTTGTCAGGGTGCCGGTGGTAAAACTGCCGTCCTCGTTCTTGCTTGAGCGGCATGTCCATTCCGCCCGACTCTTCCAGCATCGAAAACATTTGATCGGTCAGTTCTGCGCGCACGCTTTGGTGCTCAGGCGATTGGATTAAGTTGAGGCGCTCTTCGGGATCCGCCCGCATGTCGTAGAGTTCGTCGGTATCCCAGACGCCGTGGTAACGAATGAATTTATAGTCTGCGTTACGGAGGGCAAAGATTGTAGGAGTCTGCGGGTAGTTCCACTCCCAGTAGTATTCGTAGAGCAGAGTGTCCGTCCAAGGGACTTCGTTTCCCTTGGCTAACTGCCAGAAGCTGGCTCCGTCCACTTTCGGTGGCTCGGCTCCTGCCGCCTCGAGGAGCGTTGAAGCGATATCGATGTTGGAAACGATCCGCTCCGACTTTGTGCCCGCCTGCAGTTGGCTCGGGAGCTGCATGATCAGCGGTACTCGAATTGACGCTTCGTAGGCGACGCGTTTGTCGATCAAGCCGTGCTCGCCAAACTGAAAGCCGTTGTCTCCCATGTAGACAACAAGCGTGTTGTCCAATTCACCGGTTTCCTTAAGGTGTTCCATCAGGCGACCGACATTGTCGTCGACCGCGGTTAAGGCTTCGCAGTACCGTTTGTGGTACTTTTCAACATCGAACGCGTCCAAGTTATAACCAAAGTCTGCACCGTGGCGGCTATTGCGTTGATCGATCAGCCAGCGTGGCTTGCCTTTTCGGTTCTCATCTGAATCAGCGAATGTTGCGGGCGGTTGCCAGGGCTTATCTCGGTACTTCCCGCGCTCGCCGTCTCGAGCGACGAAGTCGGAGTGCACTGCTTTGTGCGACAGATAGACAAAGAAAGGCTTGCGCTTTTGCTCTCTGTTCTCAAGCCAGTCGAGCGTGTAGTCCGTTAGTTCGTCGGTGATGTAACCCTTTTGCGCGACCCGCTGAGTCCCGTTAATGTTGAATCCATCATAGGTCGTTTGAGGGACGACGCGCGACGTTCCGTGTCCGTCGGAGTAGTAAGTGCCTTGGCCGCGGAAAGCCACCCAGTGGTCAAATCCACGTTGAGGCTCGTCCTCGTCGCCCATGTGCCACTTCCCGAAAAAAGCGGTTTCATACCCTGCGGTCTGAAGGTCTTGGGGGAAGAATCGTAGACTTGGATCGACTGGATGATAGTTGTCGCCAACGCCGTGGTTGTGTGGATAGAGGCCGGTCAGTATCGATGCTCGACTGGGCGAACACAACGAGTTTGTGACGAAGGCGTGCGTGAAGTGGACTCCGTTGGCGGCCATCTTGTCTAAGTGCGGAGTCTCGAGGAAGGGGTGTCCCATACAGCCGAGAAAATCCCAGCGATGGTCGTCGCAGAGGATGAACACGATGTTCGGCCGTTCATTTGGTTTGAGATCGTCCGTCTGAGCACCAGCTGAGGGTGACGTCAGGAATGTGAAGAGAGCGGCACATGCAACCGTGGCAAGGGGTGCGAGTATGCGGAACTGTTGTTGGCGACCGAGCATGGAGAGCTGCCTCAGGTTTAGAAAGCGAAATCGATGATGCACTGAGCTTGGCTCCAAAGGCGGATTCGGAGCGGCGGCATGTGAGCAGGCGTCTGCCAATCCTAACATGCAGCGAGCGTGCTAGCATCGATGCTGATATTCGAAGTAGAATGGGGATTCTCATTTCTGCCAGGAGCGAAGCATGCTGGACCTAATCGGACGCGGACAAGCCCATACCTGCAACGGCCGAACACGGCGTGATTTTCTCCAAGTCGGCACGCTTGGGGCCGCAGGTCTTTCGCTGCCTCAATTCTTGGCGGCTAAGGAAAAAGGGGCCGTCGATGAGACGAAGGACAATAAGTCCTGCATCCTGATTTTCAACTTAGGTGCACCAAGTCAGCTCGATACGTTCGATATGAAGCCGGACGCGCCAGCCGAAATTCGAGGGCCTTTCAAGCCGATTTCGAGCCGCGTTGCTGACATTCAGTTGTCTGAGATTCTGCCCAAGCATGCGGAGATTGCCGACAAGATTGGATTCGTGCGATCTTGCTTCCACCGCGGAGCCGCCGTGCACGATTCGGGCTGGCAAATAATGCAAACCGGCCGACTCTTCACGGGCGGCGTCGACACTCCGCATGTTGGTTCAGTGGCATGGTATCTGAAGGGGGCCCGGAGCGACCTGCCACCGCATGTGGTCTTGCCAGAGACAATGGGCCGCGGCGGAGGAAACTTGCCCAATGGCCAGGCGGGGGGATTCTTGGGTAAAGCATATGATCCGTTCGCATTGATGGCGGACCCCTCGCAGAAGAACTTCGAAGTTCCAGACCTCTTGCCACCTGAGTCGATTCCAGCGGCGCGTCTAGATCGAAGGCGCCGACTTCGATCTGCCGTCGAAGAGTCGATGACTCAGTTTGAGTCCAGTGAGTCGGCTCGGCTAATGAGCGAGCACTTCGACACAGCATATCGACTGATGACAAGTCCTCAAGCGCGGGATGCGTTTGATCTCTCGAAGGAGCCGCAGCAAGTTCGTGAACGCTACGGAATGAATCGATTCGGGCAGTGCCTGCTGCTTTCGAGACGGTTGATTGAAGCCGGTGTCCGCTTCGTGACTGTGAATACGTTTCTGACGGTGTTTGATGAGATCACTTGGGACATTCACGGGAGTAAGCCGTTTACGTCGATCGAAGGCATGAAGAACATCGTGGCTCCGATGTATGATCAGGCCTATTCCGCACTCATCAAGGATTTGGACGAGCGTGGGATGTTGGACGATACGTTGGTTACCAATATGGCTGAGTTCGGGAGGACACCGAAGGTCAATCCGGCTGGAGGTCGAGATCATTGGCCCCAGTGCTACACGGTGTACTTTTCTGGCGGCGGTGTGCAGGGCGGTCGCGTAGTGGGCGCTAGTGACTCGATCGGAGCGGTTCCGGAAGATCGACCCACGGAGCCACCCGAGATTGTGGCAACGATATTTCATGCACTCGGTCTGAAAATGAGTGAGCACATCCCTGGCCCTGGTGGTAGGCCATTTCCGATAGTCGATTCAGGATACCGCGAGATTCACGAATTGTTTTAGTTCGAGCAAGTTGAGCACAGTAGGGACTCCGTGAAGTCACACGCGGTTTTGAGTCGTTCGATAACGCGTGTTTAAAGCGTTCGATGTCTTGCGAGCCAGCTTTTGAGCGTTTTAACGGCTTCACTCTGTCTGTCCTTCGTCATCGGGAGCAACGAAGCCAAGTGCGAATTGACAACGGTTCTAGCCATGCCAGAGTTCTGAATGTGGAGTTTTGCTCGTTCCGTTTCTTGCCCTTTGCGTTGGAAGCCGAGATCCATACTGGCAACCAGAAGTAATCTATCAAGCGATCTATGAATTGAGTCTTATGGCATTTGGGCGTTACGATAGACAGTTTGAGAGAAGTCTCTTTGGCCATGCTCGAACAGGATTTCTTGCACCGGTCTGTGTGTTTCTCGTTGCGCTCTGTTTCGCAACCGTTCCCGATTCTCGCTGCGCCGGTCAGACGATCACGAGTCTCGCAGAGTTGCCAGTCATTCGAGCAGAGAAAATGGTTGATTCTCGACCCATTGATGTCGAGGTTGTCGTCAACCATTGGAATGAAGCTTGGGGGGACCTCTACGTTCAAGAGGGAGAGGAACCCATCTATCTCAAGATTGATAAGGAAGGTCCGCAACCTGATTCAGCACTAAGGGTTGGGACGCCGATTCGCGTTCAAGGGATCTATGTTCGACAAGCCGATCAAGTGCAGTTGAAAGAGATTACTGTCCTTGAAGGCCCGGAAAGACCAGCCAGCCCGCATCCGATAGAGGCCGAGCGTCTTAGCCTGGGGCAACATTGGTCACGGCGGATTGCAATGGAGTGCACCATTGAGTCGATAACTCAAGATGGGGCTGCCTGCGAGCTTGTTGTTCAATCGAAACCGATGCGTCTTCTCGTCTACATGCTGAGATCAATTGATCCACGTCAGCTCCCTCTGATTGGAGCAAGGGTGCGGTTGACCGGTACGCTTTCTTACTTGACGGATGAACTAGGGCGTCCAGCGGTGCCAAAAATCTATGCATGCGAGGAAGATGAATTCGAAATCCTACAAAAAGGGGTGCTTATTCCGGCAACGCTTTCAATAAAGAGCGTTTCGGAGGTAGTGGCCGGAGAAGCGAAGGAACACTTCATTCGGGTCCAGGGTATCGTTTCGTACACGGATGACCGGGAGCTGATGGTGCTATCCGATGACACCAAATCTGCGCTAGCTTTGCGAGCCGTTGCTCCTGGGGTCTTATTCCGCGGTGATCGGGTATCCGTGATCGCCACTCGGAATAAGGGAGTTGAGAGCAGCTGGCTAGCTGCGCTTGACCCGATTTGGGAGCATTCTCGCAATCCCGGTGCGGACGCGGAATGGCTTGCCAAAGTAATTGTTAAGGAGTTCCCGTCTTATTTGCCAACTTATGAGTACCAGGCAACTGGGATAGTTGCAGCGGAGATTGATTTGCAACGTGGGCGAGTCGAGGCAGACCTCGTTTCGATTGAGAGTTTAGGACTCGATCGGACTTTGCGACTTACTAGTGATGGGCTTAGATTCAATGCCTATGTGCGGGCTACGGACTCCGATCCTGATTTCCTGAAAATCAGCGACGCCAAGCGTGTGCGCGTGAACGGGCTGATTCGGAGCAAGAACTTGCTCGGACCTGGACCATTTGAAGTGGAAGTGGCTTCGCTCGATCACATTCAGGTCCTGCCTGGTGGTAGGCTGGAGATCAAGACCGTTGGTACAGCAGCGCTATTCGGATTGCTGATCGCGAGTGGCTTTGTCATCGCATGGCTTCTGTTTCAACTTTCCCGGCAGTCCTTTCGCAATGCTGCCCTTGGCATCCAAGTATCGAACGCGCTGGAGGCTTCGTCGGCGGGGCAGCTGTTGTTGGATCCGAAGCAGGGCGTGTTGGGGAGCAATGAGGCACTGGTTGAAATCCTTCGAGCGGCTGGCGCCCGTGAGGTGAGTACTTCGAGCCTCGGTGGTGTGGGGACAGGTGCCATGCTCGTACGTTTGGCAAAGTGTTTTAAGGATCCAGACCAGTTTCTGGCGTTCGCACGTGAGGCGCTTGCGACCGCGTCTTCTTCGAATGCGACTTCTTCGGATCGTTCCATCGAGCTGAATCGAGCGGGGGAGAGTGGCGATGAATTGCGAGTTTCGTGTATGCCGATCAGTGGCGGTGAGGGCTCGACGGCCCAGCCGAATCTGTTGTGGACGTTTGCGGACTCGAAAAGGGACCTTCGTCGCGAGAGTGATCTGGTACAGTCTCAAAAAATGGAGGCAGTGGGGCGGCTTGCAGGTGGTATCGCACACGATTTCAATAATCTGTTGTTGGCCATTAGTGCAAACTTAGAACTTGCTCGTATGAAGCACGACGAACTCAGTTCCGAAGAGCCTCAGTATCTAAACGCGGCGGAAAAAGCGGTGGTTCGTGCAAGCAAGTTGGTCAAGCACTTGCTAGGGTTTTCGAGGAAGAGCAATCTAGAGAGGCGTGCTCTTAGCCCGAATACTCTCGTTCAACGAGTGCAGTTACTGCTCGAGCGGACCTTGGATACGAGCCTGACGTTGAAAATTTCGTTGGATGCCGACGTACCCAACGCGAAGATCGACGAGACTCATATGGAACAAGTATTGCTAAATCTGTGCTTGAATGCTCGCGATGCCTGTGCTGGGAAAGGGGGACTGATAGAGGTCTCCACTTTCAAAGTAAGTCCGATGAACCTGGAGCCGAGTTCGCGTTCGGCACTTCCTGGAAGTGCGGGCAACGAAGACTGGATTTGCATCCGCGTCAAGGATAATGGCGTCGGGATGAGTTCGGACGTTGTTAGCAAAGTCTTTGATCCCTTCTACACAACCAAAGAACAAGGCAAGGGTACGGGACTGGGGTTGTCCGTTTCTCTTGGGGTTGTTGAACAGCACGGAGGCACGATTCGTTTGGAAAGCACGTTAGGGCAAGGTTCCACGTTTGATGTGCTGTTGCCCGGAACGAGTGATTCGTCCGTAGGCTCGGATTCCGTTAGCGGAATTCTCTCGTCCGCCGGTAGAAGGGTCGGGAAAATTCTCATCGCGGACGATGATGATATGGTGCGGTGCGCGACGTCGAGTGCTCTGCGCGCTCAGGGCTACATGGTCATAGAAGCCGCCAATGGTGTTGACGCGTTGATCTACCTAAACGCGCAAGATAAATTCGACTTGGCAATTTTGGATCTTTCGATGCCCGGCATGACGGGAACAGAAGTCTTTACAAGCCTGCGCGAGTCAGCAAGCAAGACACCTGTGATTTTGACAAGCGGTTATGTTACAGAGCTTGAAACATTTGCGAGATCTCTAGATCCTGAACCGGCGGGAGTCCTTTCGAAGCCCTACCGTCTGTCCAAACTTGTCGACATTATTGATCGAATTCTCGCCAAAGTTTCGTCGACTTAGCCGGCTGGGGCTTGCTTACCATTGGGCGAATCTTCCGACGTCCCTTCGGAGGCGTCTGCTTCGGCCTTTGCTTCAGCTTCAGCCGCTTTTTGAGCCTGCCATGTTTCGATGTCGGGTTGGCTAGGTTCGGGCGGGAACGCTTGTTGAATTCGAGTCGCCACATGCAGCAGCGTGGATTCTTGATAGGCAGCCGCGGTCAACTTAACAACACCTGGCATTTTCGAATCGTCACGCTCTTCAGTTCCGCAAGCGACGACCACAGATGGGTGTCCGGAAAGGTTTGTCAGTAGCAAATCGTTTCCGCCGAGGATCACATCTACCTTGCGGAATTTCGCCTCCGTCTCGCTAATGAGCTGGCTACGCAAGCGATTGGCGCGTACGTAGTCGATAGCTGGCATGAACTGTGTCTCTCGGAAAGTCTTCGGCCAGTTTCCGTAGTCGGCGCGAGGATTTTCTCGAAAGGCATCATCGAACACCGTCGACGCTTCGACTCCCAGGATAAAGCTCATCGCGTTCACTGGAATGTCTGACTCGAGGTCGATATCAACGAGCGTCGCGCCTTCTGCTTCCAAGTATTCGAGTGCCTGGCTTTCGATGTCGTTCAGTCGGTCGCCCGTTACACCGATTCGTAGTCCTTTCATGCTTTGAGGTTCAGGCCAAACGAAGTCTCGTTCGACTAGCGTCGGATCCCGGCCGTCTGTCCCAAGTAAAGCTGGGAAAATATTGGCGAGGTCCGTTGCGTACCGGGCAATCGGACCAATCTTGTCCATCGACCAAGCGAGTGGCATGCAGCCGGCTCGGCTTACTCGACCGAACGTTGGGCGAAGTCCAGAAGTTCTGCAGCGGGTCGTGGGAGAGACGATGCTACCGAGTGTTTCGCTGCCCAGTGCGAATGAGGCAAGCCCCGCTGCCACTGCGGAAGCACTGCCTGCGGAAGACCCGCTACTGCCCTGGTCCGGATTCCAAGGATTGCGGGTCATCCCACCGAACCACTTGTCACCCCAGGCCATCGCTCCCAGCGTCACTTTGGCGAGTAACACACAACCGGCATCGGCGAGACGTTCAGCGACAGTTGCGGTTTCTTCTCGAATTTGGTCCTTGAAAGGTTCGGCTCCCCAAGTCGTCTTCCAGGGAGGTAGGGCGATAAGGTCTTTGGCAACCCAGGGGATTCCATCCAGCAAGCCTAGGGTCGCTTTGTTGGACCGACGGGTGTCGGAGGCGGCGGCTTGTTCCAGTGCATTGTCCTCCAACATGGTTATGACACATTTGAGAACCGGGTCGTACTTCTTTAGCCGGGCTAGGTAGAGCTTTGTTAGTTCGACACTGGAGACATGCCCTTGTTCCAGTAAGGTGGCTTGGGTTTCAATTGAGGAGAAGGCAAGGTTTTGTTCCGAAGGCGGCGACACGATCGGCTGTGAGGCGGCGCTGCGAGTCGGTACGATGGTCGGCCTTGTTCTTGAAACGGGCCCAGCAGGTTCTTTGTTTTGCTTGGCCTCTGCTCGATCGACTTGAGCGTAGAAGAAGTCCGGGCGAAAAACGAAGGCGGGTACTGTGTCCGCGTCCACTGGCAATGACCGTAACTGTTTTGAGCGTCGAAGGTATCGATCGAGTGAGCGGACGATACTTTCACGCTCATCCTCGTCGAGTTCCACTCCTGAAACCCACTCCGCGTTCTGGATCATTTCGACTGTGAGACCATCCTGTGACTCTGCCTCTTGAGCTAGTGCTCGTTGGAAAACAAGCGACCCGACGCCAGTAGCCGCGATGGCCTCCAAGAAGAACCTGCGACCGAATCGTTCTTTTGACGGTCGGGTTTCGTTGACGTTGCCTGCAACTTCTTTCACTGGACCTTGCCTTTTGAATGAGTCGATTGAAATGGAATTCAGGCGAGAGGGGCCCAGACGGAAAATTGATTTCCAGTCATCGTAAACCAATGTAAGCAGTATGGGGACCAGCGCAGGCTGTGTGCTTAGGGCAAGCCACTGTTTCAGTTTGGGCAGGATAGTAGCCCGGCTGTCCCAGCCTGAACGCAGCAAATTCTAGGCTTGGAGATCCGAGCTACTTTTCGTAGCTAGAAAAACTGATTAGCACAGGCGGCGGGCTTTGGTGATGGGCCTATCCGGGGGAGGCTCAGAACGGGTTACCGGGGGAGGCTCAAAACGGGTTACCTAACGGAAAACAAGGCTGCGCTCGCGGCGTCGCCCTTAACTTGCCGGACAAACGGCATAAAATAGAGGCGGTGGCATGGCGTCGACAGATTGGCCATCCTTACAACTTTGAAACACGCTCCTCGGCTTTTAATAGAATTCAGCGCATAGAAGGAAAGCTCATGAGACGGCACTGTTTTTCTGCAAGCAGCATCCCTCTGCTCGGAATTGGGTTGATGTGTTTGGCCGTTTGCGGCTCGGCGGCCAACGCTCAAGAGGATGCGGCAACCGTTGTCAAAAAGACGGTTGGGGACGGGAAAGCCGTTTGGGAGCGTATGGTTCTCAACAGTGTTGAGTACTTGCGGAACCGAGGGCAGAGCGATGACGGTTCCTTCTCAGGACAGGCCGGCGTCGGACCGACTGGGCTAGTCGTTTCTGCATTGCTTTCTTCTGGCGTGGCTGCGGAGGATCCAATGGTCCAGAAGGGACTGGGGTTCTTGGCTAAGCAGGTTCAGAAAACCGGTGGGATTCACAAAGACGACTCGCTGCACCGTAACTACGACACTTGTATTGCGATGGTTGCCTTTAGTAAGGCCAGTAAGCAGTTGCCAGGCAACGAGGACTATGTGGAGATCATTGCGAATGCCGAGCGTTTCGTGCGTGGTATTCAAATGGATGAGGATGAGGGACGTGATCCCAGTGATTTGGATTATGGGGGCGCTGGTTACGGAAAGCACCGTCGGCCGGATTTATCCAACACTGCCTATTTGGTGGATGCCCTGCATCAGCTTGGGTATGGCGAAGAAGATGAGTCGATGAAGAAGGCTCTGGACTTTGTGTCGCGCTGTCAGAATCTTGAGTCGCCTTACAACGACTCGCCGCATGCGGCCAAGATTAACGACGGAGGCTTTTATTACACTGTCGCCAATGACGGTGAAACGAAAGCCGGTACGACTGCCAATGGTGGTCTGCGAAGCTACGGCTCCATGACCTACGCCGGTCTTAAAAGCATGATCTATGCCGGAGTTGAAAGCGACGATCCGAGAGTGAAGGCTGCCAAGAGTTTTCTGCAATCGCACTACAGCTTGACCGAAAACCCGGGCATGGGACAAGAAGGATTGTTCTACTACTACCACACGATGGCAAAGGCCCTGGCCGCACTCGGCGGCGAGACCTTTGAGGACTCCAAGCAACAAAAGCACGATTGGAAGTCCGAGCTGCGTTCGAAGCTTGCAGAGTTGCAACAACCCGATGGAAGTTGGGTTAATCCGACTACGCGATGGATGGAGGGTGACCCGAATCTGGTTAGCGCCTATGCCCTTCTCTGCTTGAGTTTCTGCGAACCCTAGGCATGACGGAAATCGCCATGTGCGTGCGGGGCTTAGATGGAGTGCGAGAGACGGGCTAGTTTGCACCCGTCGCGTATCTCTCCAGCCTAATGTTCTTGGCATGCTCGCTTTGAATGCATGGTTCTTGATAACAGAGTAGAAGATGGACACTACGATACGCTATCTCGCGTTTGCCGTTTTCTTGATCGTTGTGCTCGCGGTCGCACTGGCACTCAGCGGTGGCATCCCAATTGGCCGCGGCCCGGGGAGAGGGCCTATTCTTGAGTTGCGGCCCATCATGCTGGGGTTCGAGTTCGGTTTGGGGCAATGACCGAGTTGAACTCGTGTAGTGTTTTGGTGCTCGAGCCGTTTGGGGGCGGCAGCCATCGGACTTTGTATCAAGGGTGGGCGCGTCATTCGCGGCATCGGATGGAAATTCTCGAACTGCCAGCCGTGCACTGGAAGTGGCGCTCGAGGCACGCTTCGTTCACCTTGGCCGACCAAGCAAATAGATTATCCGAAAACGGTTGCGAATTCGATGTCATCTTTTGCAGCGATATGCTCAATCTTCCGGAGTGGCGAGGCTTTGCCTGCAGTCGATTGGCGGCTCTTCCAGCCGTCGTGTACTTTCATGAAAACCAGTTTACTTATCCTCTTTCCGAGGGCGAAACGCGAGACTATCACTTCGCTTACAGTAACTACCTCAGTGTCATGGCCGCGCAGGAGGCCTGGTTCAACTCTGAGTATCATCGCGAAGCGTTCGGTACGGCGGCTCGAGCTTGGTTGGGCAGGATGCCGGACTATTCGCATCTCGAACCGTTCTGCCAAGCGATGGAACGGTCACGCGTTTTGCCGCCTGGAATCGAACTGCCAAGCGACTTTCCGTCACGCAGCGAATTTGGCGAGCTGTTGGGAGATGCGTTGCAGAGTCTTGGAGGGAGCGATGATGCCCCTACGATTGGTTGGGTTTCGCGATGGGAACATGACAAGCGGCCGGAGGATTTTTCGGCAGCCGTCATCGAGCTGGCAAGACGTGGCACGGCTTTCAAGTTGATCTTACTTGGGCAACGTTTCGCACGCGTGCCCGAGGCGTTAGCGAGGCTTCAAAGCGAGTTGCCCGACAGGCTTCTTTGGTGTGGCTACGCCGAAGATCGTGTGCACTACTGGCGGCTACTCTCCAGTATGGATGTCGTTGTTTCCACGGCTGCCCACGAGTTCTTTGGGATCGGCATTGTTGAAGCGGTGGCAGCAGGGGCGTTTCCGTTGTTGCCGCGGGCACTTGCCTATCCCGAGACGATGCGTCTGAATGACGTTCCAGACCGAGAACAGTTCTTTTACAGCGGCCAGTTCACCGCCGACGTCTTGGAACGCGCTCTACATGATTCGCGGCGTGGTAGTAAATCGAGCCGGAGTGAACTCAGTCGGGAGATGCGTCGGTTTGACTGGCGTACTTTGGCCGCGTCCTACGATGATGCGATCGAAGAACTTCTAAAACCCACAGACTAACCAAATCTGCGTCCGCCGAACAAACGTCTTCGCGGCAACATTTGCATGCTCGGGTACGTTGGGGGCTAACAAGCTCGGGGGGGCGGGGTATCATCACAGTTCGGTGAGGAAGTTGGCGGTTCCGTCGAACCGAACGTTTTGTTTTTGATTCGTTTTTACCACCCATTCAGTTGAGGCAAAGTCCTATGCGTAGGTCAGGCTTGCGGCTCACGTGTCTGCTGCTGCTCAGCGTTTGTTCAGTGCAGTTGTTTGCAAACAATTCGGAGCCGAGGAAAGTGTCAAATGTGACTTCAGAGGAAGATCCCTATCTTTGGTTGGAGGATGTGACGGGTGAGAAGGCACTCGATTGGGTGCGGGAGCAGAATAAGTCGACGCAAACGCACTTCGAAGCTCAGCCCGAGTTTCAGACTATGCAAGACGACTTGTTGAAGATCTTAGATTCGGATGAGCGGATCCCATTCGTTTCGAAGTCAGGCGACTACTACTACAACTTCTGGCGTGACAAGAACAACACGCGTGGTCTCTGGCGGCGGACAACGCTCGAAGAGTATCGAAAGTCCGAGCCTAAATGGGAGGTCATACTCGACCTAGATGAACTGGCCGAAGCAGAGGGCGAGAATTGGGTGTGGGGTGGAGCCGATTTGCTACGCCCCGAATATGACCTGGCCCTGGTTAGTCTCTCGAGAGGCGGAGCGGACGCATCGGTAAGTCGTGAGTTCGATTTGAAAACGCGGGCGTTTGTGGCGGATGGTTTTCAACGTCCAGAGGCGAAGGGTAGTATCGGTTGGATTGATCGCAATACCGTTTTCGTGTTCACGGACTTTGGGGAAGATTCGATGACTTCGTCGGGTTACCCTCGAGTCGCCAAGTTGTGGCGGCGGGGGACGCCTTTCGAGAAGGCGGAGGTTGTCTATGAAGGCGAACCCGAGGATATGTATATCTCGGCCTTCCACGACGATTCGCCTGGCTTCGAGCGGAATTTCGTCAGCCGCACTCTGGCGTTTTACAACGACGAACTCTACTTACGATCCGATGACGGTTCTCTGACTAAGATCGATGCACCGAATAGCGCGAACAAAGGTGTGTTCCATGAGTATCTCTTACTGGAGCTTCGTGAGGCTTGGGAGGTCGGAGGGAGAGAGTACTCAGCGGGATCTCTACTTGTAACGAATCTGGACGATTTCCTAGCTGGAAAACGCGACTTCGATGTGGCGTTTGAGCCGACTGAGAGAACGTCACTGGCCAGTTTTGCACCGACCAAGGACCATCTCGTCTTGAATGTACTTGAGGACGTCAAGAACCGTATTTATGTGTTGACGCCAGAGGGAGACAATTGGAAACGAGAACCACTTCAGGGAGCTCCAAGTATCGGGACCGTTAGCGTGAGTCCTGTTGATGCCGACGAGTCAAACGCTTATTGGATGACCTCAAGCGACTATCTCACGCCAACGACTTTGTACTACGGTGAGATTGGTAGTGAGCCAGAGCAACTGAAACAGCTAACGCCGCTCTACGATTCGGAAGGACTGCAAGTCACCCAACACTTTGCAACCAGTAAGGATGGGACACGAGTTCCGTACTTTATGGTTGGAGACAAGGACATCGAACTTGATGGGAGCAACCCAACTTTGCTGTACGGATATGGTGGTTTTGAGATCTCGCTGACCCCAGGGTATAGTGCGACCGTTGGAAGTACTTGGACGAGCAAGGGAGGCGTCTACGTCGTTGCCAATATTCGTGGTGGTGGAGAGTATGGACCTAGGTGGCACCAAGCGGCGTTGAAGGAGAACCGTCTGCGAGCGTACGAGGATTTCGCGGCAGTGGGTGAAGACCTGATTCGGCGAGGCGTGACTTCGTCTGAGAAGTTGGGGATCCAAGGCGGATCTAACGGTGGTCTGCTGGTTGGGAATATGGTGGCTATCTATCCCGAACTGTTTGAGGCCGCTGTGTGCCAAGTGCCGTTGCTGGATATGAAGCGTTACCACTTGTTGCTCGCGGGTGCTAGCTGGATGGCAGAATACGGTGATCCCGATTCGCCAGGTGAATGGAGTTTCATTCAGAAGTACTCTCCGTACCAGAATATTAGTGAAGAAACGAAGTACCCTGCGGTGCTGTTTACCACTTCAACGCGGGACGATCGGGTTCACCCAGGGCACGCGCGCAAGATGATGGCGCTAATGAAGTCACAGGGACACGATGTGACGTACTACGAGAACATCGAAGGCGGGCACGGTGGAGCAGCCAATAATAAGCAACGTGCCTACATGCAGGCTCTCGCTTACTCCTTCCTTAAGGAGCGTTTGTTCGGTGAGTAGGCTTGTGGGACTGCTAGCCGCATAGTCAGTGATTGGAAAGATAAACGCCCTCGACGGTTGAGTCCATCGAGGGCGTTTTTGTTGTTTATGTCGTTTGCAGTTCGCTTAGTTCAAACACTCTTCAACCCGGGTTCGAACAACGCCGACGGTTGGTGCGAGTCTAAACGAGGAGCGTGTCTTCCCAAGGGCCGGTGATGGCAAAGGTGATGCCCGGCGTTTGGATGTTCACGAATAGCCATCGTCCATCAGGGCTAAACGTCGCTCCGGCCCATTCCTTGGTTCGGAAATCACCTGCGAAGTTGTGGACTTCTCCAGTGAGCCGGACATTGTTTTCCGCAAATAGCTGGAGCTTGCCTTCTTGGGACAGGGCGAACATCCGCTGCGGGAATTCGTTCGCACCGTAATCGTTATCTTCGCACAGGATCAAGCCGCCTTCTGGGCGAACGCACAGGTTGTCAGGCATGTTGAGAACAGGCTTCGACGGACTTTCAAATAGCAGACGCAACGTTTCGGTCTTGGGGTTGTACTGGAAGATCTGCCCTGCTCCCGCAGCACCGCCACTGGTCGCGTCAAAATAGATCAAGCCGTTTCCGCTCCAGCACCCTTCGAGTCGGGCGAACGTGGTGCCGCCGAGTGCCTTTCCTTGGGTGAAAACGCCCAATTCATCAGGCTTGTCTTTCCCAGGCGTGTGTGCGAACTCTGGGTTCTTGATCGTGTGCCAGCGTACATCGAGTTCCGCATCTGCTGGAGCCCCGCTACGCAAATCAGACTGTCCGACAATTTCAGCGATTTGCAGCGTTCCGCCCGCAGCCAGCTTGCCTTTCTGGTTGGGTAGAAAACGGTAGAAGCCAGAAGTGCCGCGATCTTCGGTTTCGTAGATGATGCCAGTTTCTTTGTCGACGGCCACTGCTTCGTGAACAAAGCGGCCCATATCCTTCAAGGCGACTGGGGCCATGCCGCCCTTTGGATCGACTTCAAAGATCCAGCCATGGCTCTTTTCAAAACTGCGAGGTGCGTTCTCTTTATAGTGATCGATTGAGTCGGCTCCGAGCACGGTCTCTTCGCAGGTGAGCCATGTGCCCCAAGGAGTGATTCCGCCCGCGCAATTGCGGCTCGTTCCGGACATCGACACAAAGGCACGCAGCCATTCGCCGCGTTCCGAATCGAATTCAAGCGTTGTGCAGCCGCCCTGCGCCTTGGCATCGTAGGGCTTTGTGCGTGCGTTGGTCCAGCAAGGTCCGTCTTCGCTGATTTCATGATTTCGTACCAGTGATAGCTTGCCGCCTTCGCTTTTCACGACCCCCATTCCATCGTGGGCGGCCGGAGTGACTTGGCCGTCGGACATCATGTCACCCGTCCAGCCAAAGGACTTATATTGAAACCCCTCAGGGAGTCGCAGTAGTGGGAGTCCGGTTGTCTCGTCCTTGGCTTCAACGAGTTTAGAAGCCTTTTGGGCTTCGTCGCCGAGGGCGAACCGTCCACCGAGAGCGTTGAAGGCGGAGGCGATTCCAAACGTCGAGGCAGTGCTGAAGGTATCGCACAAGAACTTCCTTCTTCCTGCGGATGCGGGCGTTTTTGTCCCGGTTGTTTTTTGTGTCATCGAGGCGATTCCTGAATGCATAATGATGCGCAGCGAAATTTCAAAAGCGCAAGACTGGTCAAGGTCCCGAAGGGGGGAAGCAATACTAGTTAAACGGTAACTGTCCGCGGGATGCCGAAGGGCGGAAACGCGTAAAGACTTGATGAAGGTCGTTTGGTGCGAAGCTGGATTCAATCTGTGTTGAGTGGGCTTTCAGGTCAAAGCTCGGCCAAACGCGCTGGCAAGAGCTTGCGGGATTGCGGCGAGACGCATCTTTTCGAAATTCACGAACGCCCACACCGTCTTGGCTTTTGCAAGGAGCTTGCCATCTTTACTGCGGACGATTCGGTAGTGTCTTTCCGAAGAGAAGCGGTCGAACGAGCCGATCCATGTCTCGACACAAATCTCGTCCCCCATTAGCGCTGGCAGACGATATTGGATTTCGTGAGATCGAACTACAAAGCCAGAGCCGTGCTCCTTGAACTTTTCCGAGGACCAGCCCACGGAGGCGGAGTGGGCATGCGCGGCGCGATTGGTCCAGCGAAGGTAGTTCAGATTGTTCACGTGGTTGAGCCCATCAATTTCCTCCTCCTGGACCGTCCAATGGAATTGATACGGTTGTTCGGAAGTGGCATGCGAGCTTGAGATGCGAGAGTTCATAGTTTGAGGGCAGTGACTTAAGACGCGTCACGAGTGGTTTGAGGGCGACGTTCAGTTTCAGGCAATTAGTCAATTTGATTTGAATCTAGGATTCGCCTCGATAAAGGCCGTCCAAGCTTCTTCGGTAATCTGTGTATCCGATACGTCGACTGTTTTGAGGTTCGGCATACTTTTTAACAAAGGCAATGCGTCCGCGCTAATCTGAGTCTGGGCCAACCAGAGGGTTTCGATCTGAGCGTTCGCCTGAATGAGTTCAAGCTTTGTATCGCTAATGCGGCAGCCGCTCAAATCCAGTTCTTTCAATGCCGAAAGTTTGGCGACTCTCTCTAGTGTTGGAGTTCCGATGGCCGTCCCTTCAAGACTAAGCCGCTCTAATTTCTCCAGTTTCGGCAGCCATTCCAGAGCTTGGTCGCTGACATTTGAGAACGAGACGTCGAGCCATTCGAGACTAGGTAGTTGTTGAAGTTTCCTCCAAGTAGCTTCAGGGAACTCACTGCCGCACAGGACGAGTTCTCGGATTGGTGACTCGCCTTGCTGCTGTGCTGCGACGATTTGCAAGAGTTCGGCTTCGTTAACGATTAGCTCATTAACATAGGCTTCTTTCGCCGCTTTCTCATTGGGGGCGAGTTGATCGAGGAGACTTGCCGATTCATTGCGTCCGGAATAAACGCCGACTAGTTGATTCACAAATGCGTCACGCGAGCTCTCCGATTTGTGCAGCAGAACTTGGCTTATGCCGCTGGCGTGAGTGTAAAGGCGAGCAAGATTGGGATCGGATTTCCAAGCACTGATGCCACCAATGGTGAAACTAGTCCAACTTGGCCAGAAGCCGTCTCGGACTCCGCGATAGCGAGCGGTCTGCATTCGTGGAGAGTCGACTCCGCCGACGGTGTAGTAGCCAGCAGGATGGGCTTGCAGCGATTCCATGTACAAGGCGATACCTTCTAGCAGCCAAATCCCGCCCCTCTCACCCGCATTCGCGCTGGTCTCGAATTCGACGGACTCCATTAGTAGCTGGTGAGTCGTTTCGTGAATGAGTGTGTCCCGCAACGATTGCTCTGGGTAGTAAAATGACTTTCGTGCTGATGGATTGTAGTAGCCAACGGAGACCGCGATGTTGGACTCGCGTGCGCCTAAAATTTCCAAATACTCTTGTCGGTCCTTGAGTAGGACGACTTCGAGTTTGTCTCGCCGCGGCCAATCGCGGTTCTTGCCATCGAATCGCTTTCGCAGAGTTCCTGGCTCGGACCAGTGAGTGAAAAATAACTGCGTCCAAAGTGCAAAGTACTGTTCGAGTTGCGAAGCGATGCCGCGACTTTCCCTCGGGTCTGCATGCGACAGTACAACGAAGTGCGGAGTTTCAATCCGGCTGTAATCTCCTGCTTTCCATCGCAATTCTCCTAGCGGCGATCTCCCGCGGACCAATCGGACCGACGCGTTAGGGGCCTTCGCTAGGAAGCCAAGGATGCGTTTTGCTTCACGGTGTTCAGCGTCGTTGCGGAGTACTTGCCAGAGTAGACGGTATGCTTCGGCCTCGTCGGTTTGCACCACCTCCTCGGCGACTTCGAAAACGGCTTCTGCGAAATGCGATCGAGCTTTGGTGAAGTGTTTTTTCCAGCTTGCCAACGCTTTGGAGTCCGCCTTCGAAGCTTGTGTTAACGATCGATTTTCCGGGAGATAGAGCGTCGAACGATCGTCGCGAATTGGTGCGAGCCAGCTACGCGTTATTTGGGCTTCGGTGCTGAGTCCAATTCGTTCGCAGACTTCGGCAAGTCGGTTTAGCTCTGCTTCGAAATCCGTCCGAGCCTTCACGAACGCATCAACTCGGGTCGGTTGTTCTGTAGAGGCTGCTTGGTCGCCCGCTTCCTGCACGAGCGGCTTACTCAATGCCTCGCCCGTCGGGCAAAGTAGCGACCCGATCAATGCGGTCAATGCAAAGCGGATGCAACGAATCTTTGCAGATCGGAACTCGGGGAACTGCTTCGGAGAACGCGTCGTCATTGTCATAAGTCGAACCAATCCGAGACTTGGTATCATGTTAGAATTCTCGATGATGGTTGGAAGCTTTGCCTGAATCTTGGGATTTAAAAGGCTTGCGCTTCTCCACCGCGGGAGAATAGCATTCCATGCAATTGATTAATACGCCTGGCTGCTTACCTTCCATTCTGCACCGCTTGCGTGCGAAAGAACAGCAACTCAAGCAAGATCCTCTCCGAGTCGAAGAAAAAAGGTTTGCCATGAAGAGTCCTCTGTGGCTGTCTCAACGACGCCGATCGAATTCCAGCCTGCCAACGGCTTGGCGAGCGTTATTCTCAACGACCGCGTGCCGGTGTTTGGCCTACTTGAGTTGTCTTGCGTTGTTAACTGGCGGCGTTGCGAAATTATATGCGCAGCAACCAGGCAATTTCGCGAGGGAATCATTGGTCGCGTGGTGCGTGGTTCCCTTTGATGCGAAAAAACGTTCCCCGGCTGAGCGGGCGGAGATGCTGTCTGAATTGGGACTCAAGCGACTCGCGTACGATTGGCGTGACGAGCACATCGAAACTTGGGACGAGGAGTGGCGACAACTTCAAGAGCATGATATCGAGCTGACTGCCTTTTGGTGCAGTTCCTCGATGGATCCTGCATCGCATCCGAAGAATCAGCTGATCTTCGACTTTATCAAACGCAATAAGATAAAGACTCAGCTGTGGATCATGCTGCCCGAAAACGAGCTTGCTAAAATTGAGGACGAAAGTCAGCGCCTGGAGAAAGTTGTTCAGGCGATCACCGGGTTTGCTGAAAGAGCTGCTGAGTTGGATTGCCAGGTCGGAATCTACAACCATGGTGGTTGGTCGGGGCGTCCAGCAACCTTGCTAGCGATCATGCAGGATTTGAAAGACCAGAAGAACACCGGACTTGTCTACAACTTTCATCATTCTCACGAAGACCTTGATGAATTCCCTGAGGCTTTAGGAAAGATGCTGCCACACCTCCTATGCGTAAACTTGAACGGGATGACTCCCGGCGGTCCAAAGATTGTGCCACTTGGCAAAGGAGAGATGGACGCCAAAATCCTCAGCTGGGTTCGTGACTCCGGCTATGCTGGGCCGATTGGCATTCTCGATCACCGCAATGAGCTTGATTCGAAGCTTAGTCTTCAGCAGAACTTGGATGGTTTGGAGCAGCTATTGAAAGCTGAGGTCGAGAAGTAGCCGAGTATCGCGACTCTCGGCTATTCGATGGCTTTGTCGTTGTTTTTCTCTTCAGCGTTTTCGGCAGGTTTAGTCGTGTTTACATCGGAGGATGCGGATTCGGCTGTGTCTTCCGCTACTTCCAAGAGCGTTGGATCGAGCTCTTGTTCGTTTTTGTATAGCTCGAGAATCTGTTTGGCGATCTTCGATTGTTGCTCGGTTGCGATTTCGATGACTTTTTCTTGCCAACCGATTGCTGACTCGAAGTCCCCGCCGGAGGCATAGGAGGCGGCTAGGAGTGTCAGGTTGCTTGGATCTTTGAATTCAGATAGCTCGCATAGTTTCTCTGCGGTTTCAACTGCCTGCATCGGATCGCGAAGGTCTTTGTCTTCACAGATCGTCAACAACCAACCTTTGTTCTGGAGAGCGAGGACGTATTGAGGCGCCAGTTCGACGGCTCGACTGAAATCCTTTATTGCCAGGTCGTGCTTATCTAAGGCTTGATAGTTGAAACCTCGGTTGTTTAACGCAACGGCGCTTTCCGGCGAAAGTTCGATGGCATTCGAGAAATCGGCGATGGCCTCCTTATGCTTTCCAAGCTGGAAATGCACAAAACCGCGTCCCATGTGGGCAGTAACGTCTTTTTCGGCAAGTTGAAGCGTGAGGCCGTAGTCCTTAATAGCCGCGGGTAAGTCCCCGAGCAACTTGTGAGCAACGGCGCGCTGAGAGAACGTGACGGGATTCTTCGGATTCAACTTGGAGGCGGCACTGTAGTCGGCCACTGCGTCCTCGTATTTTCCCATCGACATGTACACGCCTGCGCGGTTGAGAAGCGCAATCTCTTCCTCAGGATCTTTCTCGATGGCCGCGGTGTAGTCTTCAATGGCTTCGTCGAATTTGCCCATTGAGGCCAAGAACAACCCACGACTGGAATAGGCATGGGCTTCGTCGTAGCCCTCGTCGATGGCAGCCGAGTAATCCGCGAGTGCTTTTTCCGCGTCTCCGACCGCCCAGTGTGCACCTGCACGCAGCGTGTAGAGGCGGCCTTCGTCTGGGTTCTCGTCAATCAGATCGTCGTAGATGGGGACGGCTTCGGCCAGCGGAACTGCGTTGCCTTTCGACACAGCCCCTTTTTGTCCGTTGAATGTCCGGATCACGTACGAAGAATCACGCTCTGCCAGGACCGTCAGCAGATCGCCCTTTTCGATAACGTCCAGGACCTTTTTCTCCAGGGTCAGCTTCATTTGCCGCTTGGCAACAACTGGCTCCTGTGCTGAGAGCGGACTTGGGTGTTTGTGGAAGGCCGCAAACGCGAACGCAAGGCTGGCAACAGTGAGAAACCGGCTCGCTAAGAGGCGATGCTGCGGAAATTCGGACCGAACTAGGGTGGGGCGACTAGTGGACATTATGACAGTACTCATGAACTCTCGACGGGAGCGCGGCCGACCACCTCGGGTCGCGCGGTCCTTGTAGGTTAACCAGCGGTTGAGGCATGAGGATCAATCCAGAGTGGCAATAGGGAAAATAGGTGGTTTGCAATCTGTACATCTATCGTGAGTTAACTAAGCTCTTTAACCGTTGCAATCAAGAATTTCGCCCTATTTCAACTTTGGAGCTTTTATCAATGTCCCTTTTTCGAACGGCGTGTCTTAGCGCTGCTGTAATTTGCATGGCGGCGCTGGATGCCAGCGCTGGCTGTGGGTTATTTCGTCGAGGTGGGTGCAGCGACCCCTGTGCTGCGGCCTCTTGCGGCGGCTATGGAGCCAGTGCGTGCACGTCTGGCTGTGGAATGTCTTCCGTTGCAGCTGGATGCGGTTCAGCCGGATGCGGTTCAGTTTCGGCGGGCGTAGCCTACTCGGGTAATGTCGCCAGTGGCGGAATGAGTACTGGTTGTTCGTCCTGTGGCAACGCTGCGATGGTGGGCTACTCCGGAGCTGGCACCGTTGTTTCGTCTGCGAACGCCATGATGAGCTCGAGCATTGGCTACGGTGCAGTCCAGCCGATGCAAGCCATTGTGCCTGTCCAAGCGACGCAAACTGAGATGCTTGACTGCGGTCCTGTCGAGTCGTTTAAAGTCGTCATGGTTCCTGACTACATCACTCAGACTGACTACCAAGCAGTCACCGAGTACACGGAAGAAATTCGATACCGAACCCGTTCTGTACCACGTCAGGTACCCGTCGAAGTTCAGGATTATCGAACCACGACTGTGATGGTACCGAAGCAAGAGACCAAGACCGTGAACTACAGCGTTCTTGTTCCTCAGAAGCAAGAAAAGACTGTTGAGCTCGTCGAGACGATTCCTGTTTGGAACGAGACGACAGAGAACTACACCGTTCGCGTACCAACCTTGGTCGACGTTCCCGAAGAGTACACCGTACGCGTGGCCCAGCTTCGCGACGAGCAATTTACTTACACCGTCTACGTGCCTCAGGCGCAGACTCAGACCAAGATGCAGACCGTCACGAATGCAGTTCCTGTGACTCGTTCACGTACGGTCGAAGTCACGCGTCCTGTAACGCGAATGCAAACAGTCACTAAGGACTACGGACACTGGGAAGTACGCGTTGAAGAAGTCGCCGCACCTGCGGTAGCTCCAATGGTTGCGACCTATGCTGCTCCTGCAGCGAGTTGCGGTTTGGCGGCATCTGGCTTTTCGACCGGAGGCGTCGCGACCTACTCGAGTGGTTGCGGATCTTGCGGCGGAACTGGCCAGACTTACACAACGATGGCGGGCGGATGCCGAGTTGGTTCGACTTGTGGCTCTTGCCGCGGTTGTGGAGTTGCGAAGAAGTGCCGTCTATTCGGTCGACGTGCGGGTGGTTGCGGAAGTTGCGGCACATCGAGCTGCGGCGGATGCAGCACGGCAGTTGCGTCTAGCGGATGCTCGAGCTGCGGCGGAGCTGGATGTGGCATGGGTTGCGGTGGAGTTGCGGTTGGCGGTAGCTACTCGGCTCCTGCTTACTCGCAAGAACTTGGGTACAGTAGCACTACGATGGCTGGCGGCAGCATAGTTGCTCCAATGACTCAGACAGTGAGTCGCCGAGTTTGGGTTCCAAACGTGGTTACGGAAGAAGTCGCTGTTTCCGAGAATGTGACTGAGTCGCAACTTGTGACTTACACTGCTTTCGAGCAGCAGACGACTCAAGTTCCTTACGAGTGCACTTACATGGTGTATCAGCCAGAGCAGCGAACAGGAACTCGCAAGATGGTCGACTACGTCAATGAGACTCGCACGCGGAATCGCAAGGTAGTTCAGTACAACGAGGAAACTCGCACGCGGACTCGCAAAGAGCTGACCTACAAGCAAGAGACTCGTAGCCAGACGATTCCTTACGTGACCTACACGACGGAGACACGGACGAAGGAAGTTGTTTACACGGTAAACGTTCCAGAAACCAAGGTTGAGCCTGTTACTACGACTCGCTATGAAACCGTCAACGAAGAAGTTTCTGAAGAGTACGTCGTACGCGTTCCAGTGACGACTTACAAAGAAGTTCAGAAGCAAGTTTGTCGTATGGTTCCAAAGCTAGTGCCTGTCACTCTCTACCCATGCTCGCAGGCGGCTCAGAGCGTCATTGGTACGCAAGTCGGTGGTTCTGCTCCTATGTTGAGCGCACCGATGCAAGGCGGCTGCACGAATTGCGGTACGCCTACTGCTGCACCTGTCATGATGAGTCCTTCGATTTCGACGGGCTGCAATTGTGGCATCAATATGAACTGTGCATGCCCTAAGTAAGTTTCATTAGGCATTCAGGCGGCAGCCTCATGGGGTTGCTAGCTGAAAAGAAACTCAAGAAAGGCTGGATCTGCGGGTTCAGCCTTTCTTTTTTTCTGCCATACGCTCCAGGGGTCTGCGGTTTGCCCTAGCTCGCGTGCAACAGTTTGAATTCATCGAAACGGTTTTTCGGGAATTTCTTTCTCAGTGAAATTGGTCCCGACTATGGTAGGGACATCGCTTGGTAACTGAGTCGGTTGAGCGTGAATGCCAGCGTCTGAAAAAAATCGTGGAGTCAATAGATATGAAATTTCGTAAACAGTGCGTCCTGGCGATCATGGCTGCCGGACTCGTGTACTTTTGTAGTCAGCAGTCTTTTGCTCAAGAAGAGGCGATCGCAGAGGCCATTCCTGAGGCCACCGCGTCGGACAATTCGGACGCGCCTGCTAAACTTCGACCTTTGACGGTGGCCGCCGGCTTGGTTGACGATTCGGTCATAACCGGAACTCTGATGGATTCGACTGCGGTTGCCATGAAAACGGCCTTCGGCGAAGCCTCCATTCCGCTCTCTGAAGTTGCTGGAATTCGATTCCCAAGCGGTGAAGATGCGAGCACCACGATTGTAATGCTCAACGGTGATTCCATTACTGGAGCGACGGATCTCAAGTACGCCAACATCGAAACGACTTGGGGAAGTGCCAAGATCAATGGCCAAAACATCGCAACAATGCTGTTTGTGCCAGGCCTGCGTTGGGAGAGTCTCGAGGCCTTGGGCGGAAAACGCTGGACACTAGTCGAAGCGACGACCCAGCCCACTCAGAACTCCAATCAGAACGTCGTCCAACCAGCAAGCGGTTCACGTAGCCGGATTCAAAACAGCGGTCAGCCTATTCAAGGCCAATCCTTCCCCTTCCGCCCGTAAGTAACTACGTCGCAGAGAGGCTGGGGCGGACCACGCCCAGTAGTTCAATATGACAATAGCCAACCAAGCGGTTGGCTATTGCTGTTTATTGATGGTGGTAGAGTCGGTGGCTCGGTACCCCGGACGGCTTCGATTCGTCAACTAGGCCGACTTCTTCGCACCTAAGGACCGTCGTTGAGCTGCAGATTGGTGCAAGGCAGGCTCATCGTAGCCATCGCCGTCGAAGTCGCCGACGATGACAGTTCCGTCTTCTGAATCGAGCATGAAGACTTGATCAGTCGCGTCGATCTCACCATTGTCGTTGGAGTCCACGATGACTCGATTGCCTCGGACAATAGCCAGCTCATCGATGCCGTCGCGGTCAAAGTCCCCAACGACGGGGAGATCGCCTGGAGCTCCAAAGATCGCTTGTAGATCTTTTCCTGACGTGAGTTTGCCGTCCCCATCGATGTCGAGAATCCAACGGCCGTTGTGGAACGTTCCGATCGACGAGATGCCGTCGCCATTAAAGTCTCCACTGACTGCGATGTCCTTGCCACCGCCGAATTGAAACACGTGATCGATCAGGTCGGCTCTGGCTACTGCTTCGCTGTTGCGTTTCATGAGCCGCGGAGCATCAGGAGCTTCGTCTCGCGTAGGCGGCAGATTCTTAGGTTTGATTCGCCGTGTGTTTTCCGGATCGGGCAAGCCTGGTTCTAGAGCCAACGCCCGCTCGTCGCCTTCCCACTTGTGACCGAAGATTCCGATGTCATCTTTGCCGTCGTGGTCCCAATCGCCGACGACTGGCTGGTCCCCGTTGGTTCCGAGGCGAATCCAAATGTCCGCTTCATCCCAGCGTCCGTTGCCGTTGAAATCAATGAACCATTCACCATTAATGAATAGGGCCAGTTCATCGAATCCGTCGCCATTAAAGTCACCCGCTAAGGGCTGAGAACCTGGGACGTCGAACACTGAGACTAGTGGCGATCGCTCCAATTCCGGATTGGTGCTGACCACACGCCATGACGTGTCACGCATTCCATCGACTGTCCAAGTTAGCAAGTCAAGGTAGTTTGTGGATCGTACAATCCGTTCGTCCTCAACCGGCTCGCCATTCAAACGTCCGCGTGGGAATCCGCCATTGATAACACTCAGGTGCCAAGTTGGCGAGGATTCGTGCCCCACACCCACATTGAGCGGGAGCGGATTCCAGGAGACAAACGTCTGGTTGGATGGAACCGACGGCCGTCCGATGACCGCTGGCGGATCTGCTATCACCCTAGGTGGAGGCGGCGGTGGTGGTGGCGGAGGAGGCGGTGGTGGTTCTTCCGCGGCGATGACTTCGCTAAAGTTGTTCTCTTGCGAGACTTGACCTGGCTCGACCGAGACAGCCAGAATCGCGTCCGCGCCTGGATCTGCTCCCGGGATGGAGAGCTGGATCAGTTCAATTACAGAGGAGGGTACGGTGTCCCGATCATCCGCGTTGAGTGCAAAGCCGGTGGTGGTTCCAACGGTATCAATACCATCTTCATAGCCTTCGGGCTGAGCCTGGTAGACGTGGTAGGAGCCAGAACGCAGTCCTGAGAAGCTGAAGAAGCCGCTGGCATCCGTTTGGACTTGGATCGTGGGCGACGAGTACGAGCCAGGCAGTGCTCGAGACGAGTCGATCTCTTGACCCGTCAGCGTTCGTAGCTCGAGCTTTACGCCGCCGATTGGCGTATCGTCTTCGCTCCGCACGCCATCACGCACCGTGCGCAAATCTTCGGGGATCTCCCCGGTTGCATTGATGATGACCTCACCGTCTTGGAAGACGAAGCCAGAAATCGTGGCAGGTGGGTTCTCGCAGAAGTTTGCTTCCGTGATGTCAGCGCCTGGTGAGACGGTGATTCCGGAAAGCAGGTCGTTGACCGACGTGTCCGCGCCGACTGCGGGTGCGACTTGTCCGCCATGGAAGTACCCATCAGGCTGAATCTCACGGACACTGTACTGGCCAGGTCGCAGGTTCACAAACTGGTATTCGCCCTGAGAGTCCGTCAGTGTGGTCGCGATGATGTTCCCGGCTGAATCGAGCAACTGGATTTCAACGCCCGAAAGTGGTTGTTCGTTCGGATCTTGGAAGCAGTCAAAATCCAGATCAGTGAATACTCGTCCGGCCAGAGAGCCCGGCTCTAGCTCACAGAAGTCGTAGCTGACCAGTTCCGCACCCGGGGTCAGATCGATGCTGCGAATCAAGTCGTCGATCGAGGCGTCGCCTCCGCCACTGCCCGCCGTTTGTCCGCCGTGAAAGTAGCCCTGTGGCTGAATCTCACGCACGCTATATTCACCCGGGCGCAGATTCGAAAACTGGTACTGGCCCTGAGCGTCCGTGAGCGTTGTTGCGATCAAGCTACCGTTCGCGTCGAGCAATTGGATTTCGACGTTCGCAATGGCGACTTCGTTCGCGTCTCGGAAACAGTCGAAGTCAACATCGGCAAACACCTGTCCAGCCAGCGAGCCCGGTTCGACTTCACAGAAGTCGTAGTCGACGACGTCCAGGCCGGTGGTCAGGTCAATGGCACTGATCAAGTCAGCAAGTGAATCGTTGCCGCCGCCCGAACCGGCCGACTGGCCTCCGTGAAAATAGCCGTCGGGCTGCAGTTCACGAACCGAGTACACGGCTGGCCGAAGATCGGTAAACGAGTAATCTCCATTAGCGTCCGTGAGCGTTGTCTCGATCACAACGCCGCTGCTGTTAAGCAGCTCGACGGTCACACCTGAGAGTCCGGTTTCACCCGGGTCGAAGCGGCAGTCTCCGTCAGTATCGGCGAAAACGCTACCGGAGATGCTCGCGGCTAAGATCTCTCCGAAGTCGTAGTTGATACCTACTGCGCCCGCATCCAGCACGATTTCTCGAATGACGTCACCGGTAGAGTCGTTTTGTCCAACTCGCTGACCGTCAATCGTGCCTACCGAAGCTTGGCCTGGAAGATATTCAGCGGGAGTTCTCTCCGTGATACGGTAATTCCCAGGTCGCAGATTCGTGAAGCGATAGAAGCCGGCCGAGTCCGTCTGAGTTTGGGCAACGATCTGATTCTGTTCGTCGTACAGCGTGATAAGAACACCAGTCAAAGGTGTCTCCGTGAGCTCACGAGTGCCATTGTTGTTGGCGTCGTAGTACGTGTGTCCGCTGACTTCGCTCGGCGTAATTTCACAGAAGTCATAATCCTCGCCGTTGACTCCACCGCCCACGATGATCTGAGTCAACGTGTTTGAGTCAACGCGAACTCCTCCAGCTGTGCCCAACTGAGAGTCACCGTCCAGCAAACCGGTCGGCGTGACTTCAGTGACAGAGTACGTGCCGTAGCGAAGATTCGTGAACGAGTACGCGCCGTTGGCATCAGTTCGAGTCGTCTCGATGATGTTCCCAGTCGAGTCTCGCAACTCGATCAATACGTTCGCAAGTGGCTCTTTCTCAGATGACGAATCAAAGCAGTCGGAGCCGCTGATGACGACGCAGGCATGTCCGCTGATCGAGCCTGGAAGGTTCTCGGCAAAGTTCAGGTCCGTTGCGTGCGAATCTCCGTCAAGCAAACTGATCTGCGTGATCACATCAGGATCGGCGCCAACTTGGCCGACAGGTGTGCCGTCCAAAAAACCGGCAGTTGCGCCGACCGAATAGTATCCCGTAGGCTGAGTCTCACGGACCTGGTAAACGCCGGGTTCTAATGCTAGATCGAGCCCGAATGAGTAGCGACCGAGCGCGTCGGTGTTTGTAGTGTGCCCAGTCGAAACGAAAGAGCCATTTTGAAGCTCGAAAAGTTCGACGGGGATGTTCTGAAGTCGAGTTTCGGTCGCTTGAATCTGAAGGTCTTCGTTCGTATCAACAAAGACGACCCCCGACAAGGAAACAGGTTTTGGCACTTGTTGCAATCGAATGCCAGCGCCGGCTGTTCGGTCGCGTTTACCATCATCGTTGTCTCGTGGCAGCGGCAGACCGGTCTCGTCGATCCAACTGTCATACCGATTTCGGAATCGATCGTCGCCATCGACGTCCTCAAAGTGCGGCGCGATGAACTCGGCAGTCAAAATTGTGTTTTGAAACTCGACGCCGGATGTAATCGGATCAAAATTCTCGTTCAAGACGTCAAGATCTGTTTCGTTCGGATCGTAGAACTGAACCTCGTCTACATCGATCGAGAAGACTAAACGATCGCCAGCAGCGAAGTGCGTGAAGTCGAGAACCAGTTGCGTACTTCCGTCCTCAACGGTCGCATTGACGGTCGCGTTGGCATTGGCCGTATCGAGTTCCTCGATTTTGAATCCGAAGGAATGGTCGGCCCCCAGGCCGGTATCCAGAGTATCAAAGAAGAGGTCGCCCAGTCCGAAACCGTCGCCACCCAGGTCGCCGTCGAAGACGAGCCGCTGAAGCTCAGTGTCCTCGGCACCGCCCTGAAACGTGACGTAGAACAGGTCACCATGAAGATCACTACCCAGATCCTCTTCTACGTAAACTGCTCCGATTTCAATAGCGTCTGCAGCCATCAGCAAACGCGGTTCCATTTTTTCGACAATGTGGCTACGTCGGTTGGTGGGTGCCGCGTGCACGCTTCGTGAGGTGCGGAGTTGTCGCCGGAAGGAGTCACGCAACGAAAGTGCTTGGGAGACACGTTCGATTTGTCTTTTGAAGAACAATGCTTCTCTCCGAAAATTCCGTAAAACTTGCCACCGAGATGCACTCGGTGTGGCTGGTTGACGCCGGCGGAGCGTTTGCTCAGCGTATCCTCAGCCCGTCGTCCATCTTGATATTTGGCCGTGAAACAGGACGGCCGTTCGTGAAGTGCCCAGCGAGGATCTGCGAGTCAATTGAACTTAGATCCCAGATACGAATCGTTGTGTCAAAGGAGCCGCTTGCTAGCTTGTCGCCGCAGGGTGTCATTACGGCGACGGTTCCAACATGCCCAATCAGTTTTGCCAGCTCTTCGCGACTGGCCGCGTCGTACAAGTGCACGGAGTTATCGGCGCCGGCGATGGCCACTAAGTCCTGATTGATCAGGCACATCGACATTAACTTGCTGGTTTGAAAGTCATGACGATCCAGGATTTGACTTTGTTCGAGATCGTATTTCACGACCTGACGATCTTCGCCAGCACTGGTGACGAAGCGACCATCGGGACTGAAGGCGGCGGTGCAAACCCGGCCTTTATGTTCTTTGAACTCGGCGATTCTGTGGCCAGTCTCGGTAGCCCAGATTCGTAAATCACCATCGCGGCTGCCGCATAGAATCCGACCGCCATCCGGGCTGAAACGTACGCAGCGTTGGTCAGTACAATCACATTGCAGCTCGGCAACGACTTTGCCTGTGTCACCCGCAAGCAGCAGGATTTCCGTAGAGAATCCGCCGACGGCAATCAAATTCCGAGTCGTCGATACGGTGACTGTTTTTAATGCATAGTCGGCCTCATATAGCTTCTCGGGCTCGTTGCCGTTGGACTGCTGCCAGCGGAGAACGATTCCATCGTTACCGCAAGAGAAGAGCGTTTGTGAATCACTGGCAAAGGCTAAGGCCTGGATCCAATCCACGTGTCCTTCGAGGACTCGGATTACGGCTTGCGATGCCACGTCGATGATTCGAATCGCGTGATCATCGCCGGCTGCAGCCAAGAATCTCCCGTCATGGGAACCCACCAGGGCAGTAACTACCGGTGCGGATGTCATGCCTGGAAGAGGTTTCAAGGCGATTTCGTCCGACCGAATTGAGTGCTTTCCCGGCTTGCTTGTCGAAGTTACGTAGGCAGCAAAATCTCTGTCGCTTGGGCTGTGAGCTTGGCCAAGTGCTACCACGGAAGGCGAGGCCACCGCGCAGCAAACAACCGCGAGTGCAAGCCGCCCAGTTATAGGGCTAACATCACTGAATCGAACACAATTTGAAACTGTCGAAAACAGGTCGCCTGAAGAGGTGAAACGCTCTAGCAGCCTGCGAAACCTGAATTGCATGAAACGACTCGCCAAAGAAAGAGAGAATCCGTCACTCTCTGTATCGACGCTTTCAGGTTTAAACTGCAGCGGATTTGGCGAACCGTGCGGTTCAGATTGGCTTTTCAGGTTGTGACGGTAATGATGCGGCGCGAGCGTGTCTTGAACGACAGGAAAGACCTCGCAGATTACCGACTGCACGGGTTGGCGGCTCTCCGTTTTGCTTGCATTGGTTTTGCTTGCACTGAGATGGACGATCTGTCGGTTGCAGCTTTGCAGGCAGTCGAAATCTGTGAGACTAATCGACGAAGATTGCCGGGACTTCGGATTCGCGGACGGCTTGGTTAAGCTTCGGTAGTTCTTGCTCTAGGAGCTTGGAGAAGATCGCAAGTTGTTCGTCGATCTGCGTTTCCAGCTCCTGGCGAACACTTCTAGCTTGGCTCGTCGGCGCGAAGTCTCCGACCGACGCGACGGAGGCTACTCCGCTGAGTTTGTCATTCAGCCGAATTGGGAAATTGAGTGGATCTTGCGAGCTCTGATTCTTCGTCTGGTAGAGCGTTTCCTCAACTTTCATCAGCTTTTCATTCAGCGTACGCCCCATGGTGAGAAGCGACTCATACTTCTCCTCATCCTGGTTCTTCAGCCGGTCTAGCAGAGCCGAGGTCTGGTCACGCACGTCGCGAATCGTTGCAATTGCTGTGTGGATCTCAGTCAGTTTGTCGCGGATTTCGAGCAGGAATGATAGCTGTGCCTGCAAGTCCTCCGGTGCGGCCTTGGAACGTGGATCGGACTGAATCTCGAATTCCACCGTTTGAACAAGTTCATCACCCAAGTGCACTTTCGCGCTGTACTTTCCTGGGATGGCTCGCGGACCTCGCACACTACCACTCCACATGACCAATCCAGAAAACGATTTTGCGCTCGGGTAGCGCGAATTCCACACGACTTCATTGAGTCCTTGGGAGAGACGCAGTTTTTCTTCGTCGGCTTCCAAATCCGGTTTCGTGGAAACGCGTCGAATCAGGTTATCACTGCTGTCGCAAAAATCGATGAAGATCTTCTCCGAGTCTTTGACTTCCTCTTTCAAATAAAGGTGCAGACGAACACCGGAAGGATAGTCGCGTCCAGAACTACTACGCGAACCGCGCGAGGAGCTGGTACTGCGAACTCGGATAGACGGAATCGGAGTCAGTACTTGCATGTCGGAATCAAGCAGTGAATCGGATAGCTGATGAAGCAGGTGCAAGTCATCCAAAATCCAGAACGACCGACCTTGAGTGGCAACGATCAGGTTCTTTTCCTTTATGGCTAGGTCCGTGATAGGGACCACGGGCAGGTTGAGCTGCAACGGCATCCAGCGCTGTCCGTCGTTGTACGAGACGTAGATCCCCGCCTCAGTTCCGGCGTACAGCAGGCCTTCACGGTCGGCGTCGGCTCGGATCACCCTGGTGAAATGTTTGCGATCGATGCCATCTGTAATTTTTGTCCAGGTTTCGCCGTAGTCGGTTGTCTTGTAAAGATACGGTTTGAAGTCGTCGGACTTGTAGCGAGTTGCCGCCACGTAGAGTCCGCCGGGCTCGGTTGGGTGAGCCTCGATGCTGTTAATCTGCGCCCATTCAGGAAGGTCGACAGGCGTAACATCCGTCCACGCTTCGCCCGCGTCACGAGAGATTTGAATCAGTCCATCGTCGGTGCCAACCCACAGTACGCCCGCTTCATGGGGCGACTCTAAAGCCGCAAAGATTGTGCAGTAGTATTCAACACTCGTATTGTCCTGCGTGATGGGACCGCCCGATGAACCTAAACGCGGCGTACTATTTCGTGTGAGGTCAGGACTGATCTGCTCCCAGGACTGTCCTTCATCGTTCGTCTTGAACAAAACGTTGGCCGCGGTGTAAAGCGTCTTTGGGTCGTGAGGTGAGAAGAAGATCGGGAAATTCCATTGGAAGCGATAACGATTCGCCCCAGCCCCACTGCCCATCGGATTGTCGGGCCAAACATGAATGTTGCGACGCTCGCCGGTTTGGTGGTTGATTCGTGTCAAATAGCCGCCATAAGATCCTCCGTAAACGATATCTGGATTCAGTGGATCCGGCGCGATGTGGCCGCTCTCTCCACCGGCCGTAGGCTCCCAGTCAGCTTCCGTGATGCGGCCTGAGCCGGTGCGGTGGGCAATGCGAACGGTCGAGTTGTCTTGCTGAGCGCCGTAGATGCGGTACGGAAAATGATTGTCCGTCGTGACACGGTAAAACTGAGCCGTCGGCTGGTTGTAATAAGTCGACCAGTTCTCGCCTCGATCGAAGCTCACTTGAGCTCCTCCGTCGTCGGCGATCAACAAACGGCTTGAGTCTTCCGGAGCAATCCACAAATCATGATGGTCGCCGTGGGGCGTCGAAATGGAGGAGAATGTTTTTCCGCCATCGCCCGAGCGATGGAAGCCAACGTTGAGCACGTAAACTTCATCAACGTTCTCGGTCCCAGCGTAAATGCGAGTGTAGTACCACGCGCGTTGCCGGAGAGAGCGTTCCGAGTTCGTCTTCCGCCAGGTCTTGCCGCCATTCTCCGATCGGAAGACTCCACCATCTTCGGCTTCGATAATGGCCCACACGCGATTCGAGTCGAGCGGCGAAACAGCGACGCCGCTGATGCCAATTGTGCCCTGCGGGAGTCCATCGTTGCGAGTGATCTCTTCCCAGCTTTCGCCAGCGTCGACGCTTTTCCAAATGCCGGAACCTTCGCCGCCACTTTCTAGGCTGTGCGGAGTACGTTTGATTTTCCAAGTAGAGGCGTACAGGGTCCGAGGATTGTTTGGATCCAAGATCAAGTCGACTGCGCCGGCTTCATCGTTGACGAACAGACTTCTTTTCCAGGTTTGGCCTCCGTCCTCGGATTTGTAAACCCCGCGTTGTTGGTTCGGACCATAGAGGTGCCCAAGAGCTGCGACATAAACGATGTCTGGGTTGGTTGGATGAACGCGAATGCGCGGAATAGTCTGCGTGTCCTCCAGTCCCATCGATGTCCAGGTTTGTCCAGCATCAATCGATTTCCACACTCCGTACCCGTGCGACACGTTTCCTCGGACCGTGACTTCACCGCCACCGACGTAGAGTGTGTTCGGGTCAGACGGGGCGACTGCGATTGCTCCAATGGATCCACCAAAGTAACCGTCGGAGATGTTCGACCAATTTGAACCGCCATCTTCGGTTTTCCAGATCCCGCCACCGGCCGCGCCGAAATAGTAGAGCATGGGCTTCCCGGCAACTCCAGTGCACGCGGCGGAACGCCCACCGCGATAGGGACCGATCGAGCGGTAGCTCAGTCCGTCTAAGAATGGGGCCAGCTGTTCATCTGAAGTAGTCATTGGCTCTTGGGCCAACGAGCTGAGCTTCGTCGTCACGGAAAAGAGGCAAGTTGCGAACAGTATCAATGAGCTGATCAAGAAAGCTCTCATGGCGGTTCACTCAGTTCCACGGGTAAATCGAAAGACGGAAGTTGAGGGCGTGAAGGATCAAGTCAGTGCGATCCATCCGGAGGCCCATCATAATTCCTGTTTCCTCCGCGCGGGAGTCACTGAGCCTCAAGTTGGGAAACTCTCCCAGCGAATGATCTCGCCCGAGGTGATCAGCTCGACGCCAGCGGAATTGCGGACGATCAGGCGTCCCGTCGAATCCACACCATCGCATGCGCCCCGCACTTCACGGTCGCCCGGGATGCGAACCCAAACCTCCTTACCGTGCAGTAGGCAGCGTGCGCTCCAGGGTTGCTGCCAACTTAACTCGCCTTGGCCCCAGCCTAAGATCCAATGGCGAAGCGCGCATAGTAAGTCCAAGAAGATTCCTTCGACTGATAGCCGGGGGGCGTCGGTAGCCTGGTGGAGTCCCAGAGTGGTCGCGCGGTTGCGGACCTCTTGAGGCGCTTGGTCAAGGTTGACACGGACATTCGTGCCGATGCCGATTAGCCAAAATTGTTCCCCACTTGGATCCGTATGGGATTCAATCAGAATGCCGCCGCATTTCTTGCCTTCGAGATAGAGATCGTTCGGCCATTTGAGCTGGACTGAGGTCTGCGGTGTAACGGCTTGCTCGGCCACGTCCGCCAATGCGACGCCGACTACCAAAGCAAGCTGACTCCAATCGCCGACATCCGGCGGGAGGACGCTGCTGGGGATTACTAGAGTCAGCATCAAGCAACCTGAAGGTGACCACCACTGATTGCCGCCTCGACCACGTCCAAACGTCTGTTCGTTACTCACAAAGACGGCAGGTAGTTCTGTGGCGAGACCTGCGCACTCGTTCAGCCAACGTTTGGCGACCAAGTTTGTTGAGTCGATCGTATCAAACCACTCACAGTGACCGATCCACCCTAAACGGTCCACTTCTCGAAACACCGAATTCTTGTCGTGCTCAGTGTCCATTGAAGGTTAGCCATTGCTCCAGACAATGAGAGCCAGGACCGCACTGATAATAACGAGTACGATGCCCAAGCCTTTCCATGATGGAGCGGGTCTTACCTCGGGTTGTAGCTTTCGAGCCAACGTTGCTTGACCAGGGTCAATCAACTCTTGGTCCTGTACATTCGCGGCTCCGACATCTCCGACGTTATTTTCATCAATGGGCACGCCGGCCGATTTTAGGCCGCAGCTGTTCAGGAGTTCTTGCAGTACGCCTTGAACCGATCGCGCGTTGAAGGGCCGCTCGTCGGGATTTTTTCGCAGCAACTGAGCAACGATGTCAACGAGGGGTTGAGGGCAGTCTGGAACATAATCGCTGACCAAGGGCGCTTGCTTATTGAGATGCTGGTCAAAGAGCACTGCGAAGTTCGTGCCTTCAAACAGCTTTCTTCCCGTTAGCAACTCGAAGAGTACACAGCCCAGCGAATATAGATCGGCTTTCCCGTTCGGAGTCGTCTCGTTGGTAATCTGTTCAGGGGACATGTACGAGTGAGTGCCCACCGTGAGGCCTTGAGCGGTGATGTCGGCCGCATAGGTGTCTCGGGCGATTCCAAAGTCACCTAGCTTGATGTTCGCCTTTGAATCCAGGAACAGGTTGCCTGGCTTGAGATCACGATGAACAATGCCGTTGTTGTGAGCTGCTTGAAGTGCGCTGCACACTTGTCGCCCAACCGAAGCGCATTCCTGCCATGCGAATTGCCCGAAGCGATCGAGCAAGTCGCGCACGTTTCCGCCTTCGAGCAATTCCATCGCAAAGAAGAGCTGGCCGGCATGCTCGCCGCCACCAAAGTACCGGATGATGTGCGGGTGCTGCAGTCGCTCCAAGATCTGCATTTCGCGGCGGAATCTCTTCCGTACAAGCTCGTCACTCGAAATCGCATCTTGCAGCACTTTGACCGCAACGGACTCCCCAGTCGACTTGAGCTGGGCGTGATAGACCGTGCCAACGGTTCCCGTTCCAAGCACTGGGCCAATTTGCAAGTCTCCATATTCCAGCTTGGCCATAGTGCGACTCACTGTTGTTGCGCGAATTCTGGGGATGATAAGACCGAGGCAGTCTGCGTCGGTACGAGCAAGGAATCCAAGTCGGCAACAAGTGGAGAATTCGGTCCTTCAAGAAGCACCGCTTAGTTTACCCGAACTCGATGCGGCAGTGGTACGTCGAGAGCGACTCTGCTTGTTCTGCGGACAAGTAGAAATTAACCTTGGTCAGTGTTCGACTGGTAGATCACCTGATAGCCTAACTCCGCGGATGCGTTCGTTCTTGGCGCGTCTTGTTGGGCGCCGGTTTTAAGCATAGAGGATCTGTAAAGTGAATTCCGTTTCTAACACGCAAGATGGAAATTCAGACTCTGTTTTTCAGGCTGAGGTCAACGTGCGAGTGGAGCGGTCTCGGGCATTGACCGCAGCGCGTATTCTGTTGTTGGACTTGGCCGTTGACGCAGTTGAACGGCTGCTAAGTGAAGGCCGGCAAGCCAATTTGCTGTTCGTCTGCACACACAATTCGCGGCGCAGCCAGTTTGCTGACTTCTGGTGCCAGTTCGCGCTCGACTTGTTTCGAGTTTCGAACGTAAAATCTTCTTCGTGCGGAACCGAGGTGACGGAGTGTAACCCGAGGACGATCGCTTCCTTACGTCGCTCGGGCGTCGAAATTCCTAGGACCGAAGTGGTTGCCAATCCCCACTACACGGCGGTGGCGGGGAAGAGCACGATCGAATTGTATTCAAAGGCCTTTGGGATACCCGGTGTTCCGACAGAGGCCGTGATTGCCATGATGTGTTGTGGCGATGCTGATGGCAAGTGCCCGACAATTGTGGGCGCAGTCGACCGAGTGGCACTCCTCTATGCGGACCCGAAACATTCGGACGAGTCGCCTACAGAGGCTGAGACCTACGACGCACGCAGTCGAGAAATTGGTGCCGAAATGTTTTACTTGGCTCGCAAAATCAGCGAATTGAGATAGTGGACGCCAGGTGTGCTCTCGGCAACTGCTTCACGCGGCCGGGCACGCGTTTGCTCGACGTTACGTTCCAACGCTTCAGTGCGATAGAACTGCTAGTGAAGAAGTTTCCGCGGGGCTTCGACGTTAGCGATACGTCCCAAGATGCCTTCCAGAATTCGACGCTCGAGGTCTAAGTCGCGTCCAATCTCATACCAGCCAAGTGTGAGGGGTAGTTGCTGGTTTCCGTTGCCATTGCGAATGACCGTGCCATCGTGACGTTGGGAAGCGGCTCCTGCTGCCGCGAACTGGGATTGGTCAACGTCTTCTTGCTCTTTGAGGACTTCGACGCTGATCTGGTACCCGGTACTCTGCCGCATTACCCGGACGGATGCCGTGCGGCGAATGGTTTGGAACGTTGACTGTAGCCGCTCGAATCCTCGTGCGGTATCTTTTCGCCAAGGTTCAAGGGATGTACCGCTTATTTCAGGGTACGTCACCAAGCTGCCTTCCGGTGCTCCAGCGACGCTGATCGGCTGTTCAACATCGATGCGAAAGTGGTCGTCGACAGTGTCCACGATCATGCGCCAGAGAAAATCCTCATCGATAACGCCAATCTCAAGTGGGTTGGAGACGGGTACTTCGATGGGAGGCTGGGCGAACGGTAAACGCAAAGGCGTTAGTCCAAGTCGGCGACACCCAACACACGCAATTGCAATCGCCAATGCAAAGAGAAAGAGCTTTCGGCTTGGCAATGAAACGTTCAACAGTGTGTACTCGAAGCTGTAGTGTGCAATCCAAACTCTACTAGGCGGCTTTTGCCAGTTTGGTTTCGCGAGTTTCTTCCAACTGCTCTGCCGCCGTCCCGTGCACTTCTTGAGCCAAGCTGCGATAGTCCTCTGCTCCGTTGGAGGATGGTGCATACTGGAAGATGGATTGTCCAAAGCTGGGAGCTTCGGCGAGCCGGATGTTGCGACGGATGCGAGTTTGGAAGAACTTGGCTCCGGCCCAAACTCCTTCGGATTGCGATTGCAGCGAGAGAAATTCGTCCACATCCCGAGTCACTTCGGCCGCCAAACGCGTTCCGGACTCATACATGCACAGTACAACTCCCGAGAGATGTAGCCCTGGATTGAGGCGTTTGGAAACGATCTCAATGGTCTTTAGAAGTTTGCTGAGTCCATGAAGTGCAAGGAAGTGCGGTTGCAAGGGCAGGAACACTTCGTTGACCGCCGTCAGCGCGTTCAGGGTGAGGACTCCGAGCGAAGGTGGGCAGTCCAGAATTAAGTAGTCAAATTCTTCGCTATCCAGTTCCAGCCTATCACGCAGGATGACTTCGCGGCCAACTTCTCCGGCTAGTTCCATTTCTGCTGCGGCGAGATCCAAATTGGAAGGGATGACCGCCAATCGTTCGTTGACCCACTGCCTGGTGTCTTCAATGCTGGCATCACCACAGAGAATGTCATACACGCTGGCTTCATTGCCAATCGTGTTCAATCCCAAGTGAAGTGACGCGTGAGCCTGTGGATCCATGTCGATCACACACACTCGATTCCCTTCTTCGCTCAGGGCAGCGGCCATGTTGACTGCGGTTGTGGTCTTGCCCACGCCGCCTTTTTGATTGATTACCGCCATGGAACGCATGTGACGCTCTCCTTGAATAGTGCAGCGTAGGCATGTTTCGGTCACAGCCTACGTTACAAACGGTCTTTGGATTCGCTCATTCACTGTCCAGCCAACGCGGGCGCGTTGCCGCGCAACAATGCAAAGGCCGGGTAGCATGGCTATAGTTCTAGGCGGACTATAGGAAACATCTGAATCCTACGGCTAGACCGTTCTAGGAGTACGACTAGACCGTTCCAGGATTAGCTAGACCGTTCTACGATTAGCAGTGTCTGCTGGGGGGAATTGCTGCCTAGGCTGCGGCGACGGATGCTGTAGTACGCGTGCTGTAGCGTAGAACGTGGAGACCGTGAACATGGGAGAGAGGACGCTTCTCCCTGTGGATGGATGAACTATTCGTCGTTGGGATGCTCGAAATAGATATACGCATTGAGTGCCTACCCCACTTTGCATGCATTGCCAGCTCGTTTCGTACTTCGTGCCGCCGTGGTCTTTAGCGACGGCGATTTCACTGCGACGGGCACAAAAAAACTCCGGCCAGCAGGACTGACCGGAGTTGAGTTTGTTTGGGTTCGCAGGTTAAGCGACGAGAACTAGACTTCGATTTCGTAGCCCTGACGCTGCTCACGCTCGATGAACGAGTTGGCGAGTTCATCGGAACCGAAGGTTTCGGTCTTTGGATCATAAGAGATCTTACGCCCAAGTCGCATGGCAACGTTGACTGCGTGGCAAACGTTCAGCATGCGGTTATGCGAGACGACATCCGATGCAGGTGTGTTCCGCGTCTTCACGCACTCCATGAAGTTTTTCATGTGATAGCCATCGCCACCGAGCCCACCTAGGTCTGGCGTTGAAGGTTCATCGTAGAGCTTGTTGAATGCATCGTCTGCGAGAGGATTCTTCTTCAAGTCTTCGACCGGGCGTCCGACGATTTTGCCTCGGTTGACTAGGAAGCGGCCTTTCGAGCCTTCGAACATGATACCGTTCTCAAAACCCTTGTCGTCAACGGCATTGTCACGCACGTGCAACACGGTGCCGTCCGCAAACTTGCATTCGACCTTAAAAGTTAGAGCGCAATTGAACTGATCATCCTCAACGGGATATCCGTCCTTAAACTCAACTGGATGATTCACCTCGATCGGGTTGATCTCAATCGGTCCGACGTCGTCGCCGAGCTTATCGAGAGCCCACATGGCGATGTCCACATGGTGAGCACCCCAGTCAGTGAGCTTTCCACCCGAGTATTCATAGAACCAACGGTAGTACCGGTGAGCACGCCCGAATGGGAAGCCAGCACCCCAGCCTTGGTCGTCGACGATTTCATCCGCCGCGCGGTAGTCGACCAATGGCGTTTGTCCCTGCCACATTTCCCAGTTCAGGGACTTCGGAGGATCGACCTTTGGAAGTACACCACTCTCGCGAGAGCCACCGATGCAAACAGTGACGAGGTTGACGTCGCCGACGCGGTTGTCACGCATCATGGCGGCGGCTTGAATGAAACGCTTGCCGAACTCGGTTCGCTGCTGAGTTCCGACTTGGACAACTTTGCCCGTCTTCTTCATGCACTCGACGATTTGTTGTCCTTCGCGAATCGTCAGGGTAAGAGGCTTTTCGCAGTAGACATCTTTGCCCGCATTCAACGCGTCGCACACCATCTTTGTGTGCCAGTGATCGACGGCGCCGCAGACGATGACATCGATGTCCTTGCGGTCGAGTAAATGGCGATAGTCTTCGTGGGCTGAGATGGTTAGCGGATAGTTCTTTTCACGGTGGATATCGACTGCTGCTTGGACCGCTCGTCCCGCTTGGACAAAATCGCAATCCGCAACTGCAGCACACGGACCGTACTTCAGCGCTTCTTTGCAGTGGTAGGTGTGGTAGCGGATGCCTGCGCCAATGAAACCGATGACCGGTTGCTCATTCGGAGACGCAAAACTGCTGGCGTAACTCGTTTGGGTCCGTAGGCCCGTTCCAAGATAGGCGCCTGCACCAAGAAGGGCCGAGGATTGGAGAAAAGAGCGTCTGGTCGCCGTAGCTTTGCCGGGGCGATTCGTGGGTTTAGCCATGAGTCGGGATTCCACCTGTTCAGAGTTCGAGGAGTATTTTGGGGTGCTAATAGTATATCAACCGGATGATGCGATTTCAGTTGGATTGCGAAGGATTCAGGCGGTTTGCCGTGCTCGTTCGCACCCACGCCTGGTACCGCTTGGCTTGGCCCCTCTGCTCCAAGCCCTCTTCAGGACGCATTCACGCTGCAGAGGATATTTTCGAGTCTTTATGTTCGGGGGCCAGAGGGCTATCGAGTTGACGATTTCTAGCTTGAAGCAACTCGGTCAACGCGTGCAAAGTGCGGCCGGTTGCGCCTTGCTGCTTTCGAACAAGTTCTTGCGCGGCAGCGCCGCGTGCCCGACCTTCGTCTGGACTTGAAACTTGCTTCGTTAGCCACTCGGGCAGCACCGCAAGATTGGGCAGCACCGCGATCGCGTTTGCTTCTTTCAGTGAATTCACAACATCGCGGAAGTTACTCGTGTTCGGGCCAACGGCGACATTGCATCCAAACGCTGAGGGTTCAATCATGTTCTGACCACCGCGTTTGCCAAAGCTGCCGCCGACTACGGCCACTTCGGCGAGTCCCCACCACCAGCGGAGTTCGCCAACGGAGTCGACGAGCAACACATCCCAATCGGTGGACGAAATCGGCGAGACGATTTGGCTGCGGCGGACCGTACGAACCGAAGATTGTTTCAGCAGCGTGTGCACAGATTCGAAGCGGTCGGGGTGGCGTGGCACAAGGATCATGCGTGCTTGTGAATGCTGCACCAGCAACTGTTCGAAGGCGCGAATTGCGGCGTCCTCTTCGGGCGCCTGGGTACTGCCAACAACTACGATCGGGTGTTTTGAGGGGACATCCAAGCCGACCAAGGATCTTAGCTTGTGGATCGCTGTTGCAGAGGAATCGAACGAGGCGTTATCGAACTTGAGCCCACCCACGTTTCGAACTCGCTCTGGCTTGCAACCACAGGCAGTGAATCGCTCGGCGTACTCCTGCGTTTGCGCGAGTACCAACGCGACTTGGCGGAATATTCTCTGCGTGATGAATCGGAGCCTACGATAGCCACGGAAGCTGCGCTCGCTCAAACGTCCATTCACGATGGCAACCGGCACGTTGTTGGTGTTGCACGCTTCAATTAGGTTCGGCCACAGTTCGAGTTCCCCGAGGACAAGCATGCTTGGGCGAATCGCTTTGATCGTGCGCCGAATGCTCCAGGAAAGGTCCCAGGGAAAGTAAACCACATCTGCATCAGGAAAAGAGCGACGAGCCAGATCCATTCCACTTTCGGTCGTGGTCGTTACCACGAATTTTACATCGGGTCGGTCCGTCTTCCATCGTGAGTATAACGCGGCGAGCAATTGCACTTCGCCGACACTCACACCGTGAAGCCAAACTACTTCTTGATGCTTCGATGCGGCACTTTGGTGGGGCAGATGCTCGAGTTGGCTTTCTTGAACTCCGAAAAATTTGGTCGCGAGTTCGCTACGAGTGGCAAGAGAGCTTCGGTAACGCCCCGTTTTGATCGAGCGTAGAAGGAGCCAGGGTAGTGCGATTGCAAGTGCAAGGAGATATACGGCATCGATCGCCAGGCGTCGGCAGAACAAACTCGCTGAAGTCCAAAGCATGCCACGTGCAGGGCCGTTCTTGAGCCCCTTCGGGCCTGGCAGCGAATTTGGTTGAGACTTATTCAAAACCTGGCCTCCTGCCGGGTTCGTTTGCTGTAATTGCGGAGCGTTTAACGTCTTCCGTGGCAGGCCTTGTACTTCTTCCCGCTACCGCAGGGACATGGCTCATTTCGACCGACGCGTTTGTCTTGGTTGCGAATCGGTTCTGCCTTTTGCTCTGGCTCACCACCTGCGCGGTCGGCCGCCTCCAAGTCTTTGATCTGCTCATCTTCTAGCTGGGTTGGAGACTGAGCTGGAGCGTGCTGAGCGTTCGTTTCTTCGAAAGTGCTCTGAATGAAGCCTTCGTCGAGTGCTTCCATGCGGAAAATCAGGTCGGTCATGCGCTCACCGATGCTGAACCACATGTCTTTGTACATTCGCATTCCTTCGCGTTTGTACTCGACCTTGGGGTCCATTTGTGCGTAGCCTTTGAGGCTGATGGCGCTGCGGAGGTGATCCATCGCGAGAAGGTGGTCTTTCCATGAACTGTCAACGATGCTGAGCAGAACCTGACGCTCCATGCGGCGGATCTCCGGGTGGAAGCGATCGTCGACGGCCTGCTGCACACGGCGGCTGACCTGTTCCTCATTCAAGTCGCCAATCTCTTCTTCCTTAATCTCACACTGGAGTTCGTTGTCGAGCCACGAGGTCAGCGAATGTAGGGCTCCGTTTCCACCGGCTACGTCGTTGGCCGACATTCTAGGATCGGCGCCTCCAAAGTACTCTTCCACCTTGGTTTGAGCTTGGACTGCAGTTGCTTCTCCAGCCTCGTAGTGCTGCTGACTAAATTGGACGAGATTGTCACGGACATCGGTTAGCGTTTCCGCGCTGATGGACTCCGCAGTGATCTTCGCCGAAAAACGAGAGCTCGCCCACTCGAGGAGCCCATCACGGTCCAGGTGGAACTGATTGTTCGCCCCCGGCCGACCGAAACGTGTGATGCCAGCCAGGACGGGGAACTCTTGTTCCTTCTTCTTGTATGCGTTTTCGGCGACTGTCTTCAGTTCACTCGCGATGTCGTCGGCTTCACGTGTTCGCAGGTTCTCTATTGGAACTTCGACTCCGAACTTGTTCTTCATCAGGCCGATCAGCATATTCAGGCCGTAGTCGGAATCCAGTAGCGGAGCGCCTTCGCTCAGATCCGTTCCTTCTAGCTTCTCGAAGACCCGTTCGATCAGACGTTCGTCGATTTCTTCCCGGGGAATCTTCTTCAAATCGTTGACGCTATAGTTTGTTCCGTAGCGGGTGTTCAACCACTTGGAGAATGCGCCCCAATTCCAGTCCTCCATCGCTTCTTCGATCGGTAGATTCTCTTCGATCGCATCTAATATCTGAGTCTCGGCGGATCGCTCGGCAGCATCGACGGCGTAGGCTGATGCAGAGCCTGGATCTAGGTTGCGGAAGTCTCGTGCTTCAAGATCGCAGGAGAGTTTCTTGCTTGCCCATGCGGAGTATGCTTCGGCTCCAAAAAGCGGATCCGTGTACATCTCAGTGTAGTGTTCAATCTGCTGTTGGATCTGATCCAGGATCATGTGGCGACAGCCCACGCCATCCAGGATTTCTTGGCGGTACGAGTAGACTCTTTTCCGCTGTTGGTCCATGACTTCGTCGTACTCGAGCAGATTCTTACGAATCTCAAAGTTCCGCTCTTCGACCTTCTTTTGTGCGGCCGTAATGCGTCGACTCACAAAAGTGTTCTCGATGGCTTCCCCCTCGCCCATGCCGAGTTTGCCCATCATGCCGCGAACCCAATCGCCGGCAAAAATTCGCATCAAATCGTCTTCGAGCGAAAGGTAGAAACGGCTACTGCCGGGATCCCCCTGCCGACCGCAGCGACCACGGAGCTGCAAGTCGATGCGTCGGGACTCGTGCCGCTCAGTTCCGATTACGTAGAGTCCACCGATTTCACGAACGGTCTCTCCAGCCACGGACATGTTCTCGCGTTCATCAATCTCTTTGATTAGCGAGTCCCATTCCTCTTTGGGAACGTCCAAACGCGTCGGGTACTTGTCTTGTAGCTGCGCCCAAGCCATCGTCTCGGGATTGCCACCCAAGATAATGTCCGTACCACGACCGGCCATGTTGGTCGCAATCGTGACAGCGCCTAAGCGTCCCGCCTGAGAAACGATTTCCGCCTCACGCTTGTGATGCTTTGCATTCAAGACTTGGTGCGGCACGCCACGCAATTCAAGCTGCTTACTGATCTGCTCACTCTTCTCGATCGAAACTGTACCGATCAAGACGGGGCGACCCTTGCGGTGGATTTGGCTGATTTCCGATTTCGGAATCACCTTCTCTTCGCGAGTCTCTTTGACCTTGATGGTGAGTTGCTCATCGTTTTCCTTGCTGATTTCACCAGCGATTTCCTCGTCTTTGACTTCCACCAAGTCGAGTCTCGCATTCCGCTCGACGTCTTCTGCGACAGCCGCGTATTTTTCGTGTTCGGTAAGAAAAATCGTATCAGCGAACTCGAGCCGTTGCAGACCGCGGTTCGTTGGAATCGCGATGACATCAAGCTTATAAATCTTCCAGAACTCGTTGGCTTCTGTCATCGCGGTCCCGGTCATACCCGCGATTTTGTCATAGAGTTTGAAGAAGTTCTGCAGAGTGATCGTGGCGAGCGTTTGCGTTTCTTCCTTGATCCGCACACCCTCTTTCGCCTCGACGGCTTGATGCAGACCATCGCTCCATTGTCGGCCTTCCATCAGGCGACCGGTGAAGTCATCAACGATGATGATCGAGTTGTCTTTGACGACATAGCTGACATCGCGCTTATATAGGTGGTGAGCCTTCAACGCGTTGTCGATCATGTGCGGCCATTCCATGTTGCCCGCAGTATAGAAGCTCTCCACGCCAGCGAGTTTTTCAGCAGCGCGTACGCCGTCATCGGTAAGGTTGACCGTGTGGTCTTTCTCGTTGACCGTAAAGTGCTCATCCTTCTTCAGGCCGCGAGCCACTCGATCTGCATCCGAGTACTTCCCAATGTCCTGGTGGGCAGGCCCCGAGATGATTAAAGGGGTTCGCGCTTCGTCGACCAAAATGTTGTCGACTTCGTCAATGATCGCATAGGCGAGCGGTCCTTGAACCTGCTGCAAATGCTTAGGAAATCGATTGTCCTCGCGGGCTGCGAGACGCATGTTGTCTCGCAGGTAGTCGAAGCCTAGTTCATTGTTCGTTGCGTAAGTGATGTCCTTGGCATACGCGGCCTGCCGCTCATCGTTGCTCAAGCCGCCCTGGATCGCGCCAACTGATAGGCCGAGGCCCATGTAAAGCGGCGCCATCCACTCCATGTCCCGACGGGCTAGGTAGTCGTTGACGGTGACTACATGGCAACCGCGTCCGGCGAGCGCGTTCAAATAAGTTGGCAGTGTCGCAACGAGAGTCTTACCTTCCCCCGTTACCATTTCGGCGATCATGCCGTTGTGAAGGACAATTCCACCGATCAGCTGCACGTCATAGTGCCGCATGTTGAGGAATCTTCGGCCGCCTTCACGGCAAACCGCAAATGCCTCGACCAGCAGGTCATCCGTAGTTTCGCCGTCGCGAATGCGTTGTTGGAACTCGGCGGTTTTTGCACGCAGCCCTTCGTCGTCGAGCGGCAATAGCCCGTCTTCGAGCGCGTTAATCTTTTGTACGATTTGCTCAAACCGTTTGACCTGGCGCGCATTGCTTGAACCGAAAACGCCGGTGACCGTTCGCTCGACACCGCCCAACAGGTTGGAGAAGAAGAGGCTGGTGCCTTCCCAAACGCGTTCCATTAATTCCATGACGGATGAATCTTGTGTGTCTTAGGTTCGTTTTTTAACGCTCGAGTCGGCCACCGTGTGGCTGGAAGCGAGTCGATCAATTTTTCGATGTCGCAAACTCTTGGCTCTTGGCGTGACGCCTCTTGAAGAGGTACCACGATTAGCAATTGGCATTCGCTCATACGGATCGAGCATTGGCTTCGACTGTTTGCCATCTTGAATGCCTTGCGTTGTCACCGTTGCGGCACATGCTGGCAGTCCAGCCAGCTTGTTTCCGGCAAAAGCAATTTCGAGGCCATTCTAGGGCAAATTCAGGTTTTCCGCGTCGGTGCAAAGCTATTGTTCGTCTGCAAAACAGCTTTGAAAAATGGATCGTCGATCGCTGATGAATCAACGGTCCACGCCGAATCGAATTACCTCCTGCAACCGAGTACCAAGCAAGCTGGTGATCACTCGGCACATACTGCCTCCGAGCACGCTTTAACTCGTCCAATTGGCAGCCAGTTTGTCAAGCTGCTGCTGCAACCGAAGATCGCTTTAAACTGCGTAGAGTGAAGGGTTTAGCAGCGATAAAGGTAAAGACTCAGCCGCAGTGGGTCAACGGTGAAAGGCGTCGACAGAGAGCTGGTCAAAGCCCTGCGAAAACTCCATATTGGTTTTCGCAGGACTGGTGAGCGTATTTATGCAGGAGTGCGGGATTTCGTCGCACTATGCGTCCTTGCCCTTTCGAAGGCTAAGACGGGCCTGGAAGGGGAACGGTCCAATTCAATTTTCGCTGGCGTTCGCTCACATGATTGCCACCAGGGCGATTAGCCGACGAGGCTAAATTCAGGTTCGTCGACGTCACAGGAGACTTCCGAGTCGCTGGTGTCGCAAAGTCGCTCGAGGATGAGGTCTTCAAGGACGTGACGCCGTCGGGCGCCCTCGGTGGAGCGAGCCTTGACGGTTTCTGGGCTCCAGCCTTGCTTGATGGCTGCCACTCGACGCCTGATCGTATTGATATCGAGGAATCGAGGATTAACGCTATCGCTGTCTGGACGACTGTTTTCAAGAATTTTCATGGTAGCTCTCTTCCTTGCAGGAGACGTTTCCTTCTTCCTGGAAGAAGGCGGCTTCCGGCTGTCACGATAATGACAGTCAACCGAACTCCGACGAATTGAACAGTTGCAACTATCGTGCCGAAGTGATTGAGAAGGGTCTTCGATGCGATAAGTTGCTTGCAGGGAAGGGCTTACGTTGACTGTAAGCCCTCAAAGACGGGCCTGCCATCTTTTCCTTCGCCCCAGGAAGTCCATTCTTGGGAACAATTTTCAATCAGAATGACGCTCAGTGTCTCGATTTGAGACGTTTTAGGGCGGCTGGTGAGCTGCGGCGACCTAGCGGCGGTGGAGCATGACGAGGCACATGTCGTCCGCTTGGGGTGTCCCGGAGCTGTGCTGGCGGACTTGTTCGACGATTTCGCAGCCAAGCCCTTCAATGCTGGACCATTCTGCTCCGACTTTCTCACGAAGGCGATCGATTCCATACATTTCGCCGCCCACGTCCGGGGCTTCGTTGATTCCATCGGTGTACATGACGAGACTCTCGCCTTCGCCGAGTTCGATCGTTGCCGATTCATAGGTCCAATCTTCGACTACCCCGATCGGGACTCCAGCCGCCTCGTCTCCGGGTTCCTCGAATTTTCCGTCTGCACGCTTCCAAATCGGCGCCATGTGGCCTGCGTTCACGATCTCCGTTTGACCGCTATCCGGCTGAATGACAAGACAAAGTAGCGTGACGAATTTCTCAACTCCCAATTTGCAGAGCCGGTGATTCAGCTTCGTGATTGCTTCGCTAGCGGATGTTTCGCTGGCGAGCAAAAACTTGGTTTCCGCGGACAGTTTCGCCATGAACATCGCGGCTGCGACTCCATGCCCTGAGACATCGGCCACGATGACGACGAGTCGTCCGTCGACAAGTTCGATGTAGTCGAAGTAGTCGCCACCGATTTGATCCGCCGGATGGTAATAGTCAAAGAAGTCAAAAGAGTCGATGGAGGGGCGATGCGCTGGAAGCAGCGCTTGCTGAACATTGCTGGCCAGCTCCAAATCCTGTTCCAGTTTATGTTGCTCAAACAACTGCTCGTGTAGCCGAGCATTCTCGATCGCGACGGTTGCTTGAGTTGCGATGCTCGCCAGTATTTCCAGGTCCCCTTGTTCGAATCTGCGCTTCGAATCAAGGGTATCCATTTGGATAGCGCCAAGTGGTTCACCTTCGACGTTAATAAGCGGGGAAACGATGATGGATCTGATCTTAAAGTTGGAGATGCTGTGCGACATTTCAAAGCGTTCATCGCTGCTGGCATCGATCGAGATGATCGACTCTTTCGTGTCCATCACTTCCCGCATGACGGTTCGGCTTATGCGAAAAGTCTCTTCTTCTTCTGGTTTCCTTGTCTTGAACCAACGTGGGATCAGTTCGTCGCCTTCTTGCAGAACGACGAAAGCGCGGTCGGCTTGAAGGAAAATCTTGAAGAGTGAATCCAAAACCTTCGGCAAGACGTCTTCCATCTTGAGGGCACCGCCGAGGTTTTGTGAAATCTCCAGCATGGCTTTCAGGCGTACTTCGGCGCTGGAGGTAAGCTGCGATCCGTGCTGGCTACCGCGAATATCTAGTTTGCTACTAAATTCGCGCGAGCTTTTATTCTTGTCCGCTTCGTCATCTACCAGTAGGACTCCGAAGGAGCTGCCGTCGCCTTGCAACGCGCGATCAGATGCACCCAGAAGATGCGACTCAAGTCCGCTAGCTGAGCCGTTGTGGAATGAGTATTCGATGTCGCAGATTTGAATCACATCGCCATCGTTGAGCGACTTGATTCCCTCGATGCGTTCTCCGTTGAGCAGTGTTCCGTTGCGACTTTTGAGATCTTCTAGATCGAAACGGTCATCGCCCTGTTTTTGGATCCGAGCGTGTTGCCTGCTGACAGCTCCGACATCAATCGTCACATCGCACTCTGGGTGCCGCCCCATGATCGTCTCGGTCTTGTCGAGATCAAAGCGGCGTCCATAGCTAGACCCGCTGATGGCGGTTAGGAATGCCATTGCGTGAAAGTGTCCCAAGAGATTTTACGAACGGTGATGGACGAACGTGTGCTGTCCCAACCACCTATTCTGGTTCGACGTTGAGGGACGCGTCAATGAGTATACGGAAGGCTTCGCCAGCAGTTTTCTCGTACGGTTCGTTGGGAACTCCATTTTGTTCCACAATCTGCTCTGCTCGCTTCATGAATTCTCGAATCTGCTCGGCCGTGAGCGGACTGATAACCTCTAGGCTCTGTTCTCTCGGGCGGACTTTCGAGCAGTTCTGAATCGCGAACTCCAGCTCATTTCGGCTCAATTTCCGCTCGGCAGAAGCTCTCAGCAACCGTTGGCTAATTCGCTTCAGGGCCTCTTGCTCGGTTTCTGTCAGTCCGGCTGCTGCGGCCTGTGCGACAATAAACTCGACGCCACCCCACATCAGCACTGGGTTATCCTGCAAACAATTCCGCAATCGGGTGAGTTGCCGACTGGTCAGTGAGCGATTTTCCAGCGAGGGAATTAAGCTCTTCAGGTCGCGTGTTATCGCTTCCTGGTCTTCGGGGGATAGCTGGCTAGTTTCGATCCATGGGATCAGTTGGGTCTCGATGCCCTTCTTGGCCAGCGGAAATTGGTCGCTGAACATGAAGAAACTGCCGAACGCGCAGACGCTGCAGAAAACAGCTAGGCTCAGAATCGCGATCACTAGGCATGCAGGGCCCAGTGAAGGTTCCGCATCGGAACCATGTTCATCGTCTGCTGTCTTTGACTGCGTATTCACTCGTTGATTCCGAGTAGGGCCTGGGGCGTGCGATTGGTTAAATGTCGTAGTCGATTTTCAGGATCTCAAATCGAAGCTTGCCTTTAGGGACTTCCACTTCAACCTTGTCCCCAATCTTCTTGCCTATCAGGGCAACACCGATGGGACTCGTCGACAGAATTTTCCCCGTGTCATAGTCCTCGTCACCGGCTCCGACGATGGTGAACTCCTCTTCGTCGTCGTAATCCAAGTCATTAACCGTAACGGTAGCTAGCAGGCTAACTTCATCGCGATTCAGTTTTTCCGGGTCGATGATATGGGCGTTAGCCACCATCGCCTTCAGCTCGTTGATCTTTGCCTGAAGCATCCCCTGGTTTTGCCGCTGGCCGTGGTACTCCGCATTCTCCTTGAGGTCACCCTCCTCGCGTGCCGCGGCTACTTTCTCCGTGATCTTCGGCATTTCGACCGTGTCCAGTCGTTCGATCTCTTCGCGCAGCGAATTGTACTTTTCGCGCGTCATCGGTACTAAATCCGACATCCTTCTTCTCCGCTTCCATAAATTGATAGTCTTCGGCAAACGTCGAACTCTAGCTGCTATCTAGGGTGGACCCTGCAATTAGAGAGGTTGCTATTTGCTCTCTTCTTGAGCTATGCCGGTTCCCCGTAGCGGCTTGGCCTGCGCCGATTTGATGGGGATATGAAAAAAAGTCGACCTCTTGCCCGGAGATTTAGCATCCGAAGGAAGAGGTCGTGCAAGTATTTACGTTTTGTCAACAAACAACGGTATGCGTTGTCAGCCAGATGTCAAGGTACAACAGGTGCGGAGCAGGGCCAATCAGAGTTTGAAGCCGCGGCGTTGAGCGGCCTTTCCGAAGTCATTACAGGTTGAAACCCTGAATTGTCCTGTGGCACGAAGTAGGCTCCGGCCGCCACCGATTCGGATGCGTGCGAAGCCTTAGCCAGAGGCCAACCCTTGGCGTGGTGAGTGCCTTTGGAGCGGTTAGAAGTGGCGTTCGAGACTGCCTAAGAGGCTGTGTGCAGGTACAGGATGCAGCCACAAGCTGGGCAACTCAGGGGTGTTCCTGTACTCAATCGCTCTTGGATCTGCGGTGTCAAAGACTGGTAGCATCCGCTGCAACAACCGTCTTCGGCAGCTGCCATCGCATCCTCGCCTTTTGCAGCCACACGGCGCAGGTAATCGCGTTTGAGATCCCCCGTCAGCCCTTTCTCGGCTTCGGCGAGTTCGCCGCAAACTCTCTCCAAATCCGACTCTAAATTGAGCTTCTTGGACTCGATCTGACTCTGGATCTTTTCAAAGTCCTCTTGGATCGATTGAGCTCCCTTCTCGGCATTGGCAAGATCGCCTTCCATCGCATCCAAAGCTTCTAAGATCTCCAGGATTTCATCGGAAAGCACCTCGTTTGCTTGGGTGTCAGCCGCGATTTGATCCTTCAGTGTTTGGTACTCACGATCCCCTTTGGCAGTGTTCGATTGCCCTTCCCATTGATGAATCTTGGATTCCCGCTCTTTCATTTGCAGCTGTTTCGCTTCTGCATCCAACCGCATCGCAGTCATCTTGTCACGCACAGCCTGGACGCCAGCCAGGGCGGCGTCGAGCTTCGTTTGAGCGGCGGCGATTACCTTGGGGCCGCGTTTGAGCTGATTTTCCAAGTCAGCTTTCTGTCGGTTGATCCGGTGGAGAGTCTGAATCAGAGAGGCGGTGACGGTCATGAAAGCTCGTAGGGGAAAATGGGGCCGTGGCAATTGAGGGCTTCGCAAGACGACGACGCCCTAACCGGTCTTCGCTCCTAAAATCCTAACCCAGTCGACCGCGATGCGATAGTTCTTGGCAGTGGGTTGGGCCGACCTCGGCAATCGGGCGGGCAAGGTTTATAGTACCGAACGAAATACTGGAGAAACGCAGGGTCGGACCCGCGTTTGCCGCCACCCGCGTTTCTTGAAGATCAAATTCGCCCAACGGAAGTGCCCTCACGAGCACTCCAACGCCGCTTGATGACGGAGCCCCCGAGATGGATGCAGCCAAACTGAAGGTTTTTGGACAAGAACATGTGCTGAAGTTCGTCGAAGAACTGAGCTCAGTAGAGCGGGCCGAACTCGAATCGCAATTGGGTGAAGTGAACTTCGAAGAGCTTCAGCAATTGGCGGGTACGACCACGAAAGCTGTGGACTGGTCCGCACTCGCGGCCAAGGCTGAGCCGCCGCCGGCAGTCAAACTAGAGAAGCCGCATCCTGATTTTCCGGCTGAGAAGGCTCGCGAAGTGGGCGAGGCTGCGCTTCGAGCGGGAAAAGTCGGCATGATCCTAGTCGCTGGCGGCCAAGGAACGCGGCTTGGATTTGACAAGCCCAAGGGGATGTTCCCGATCGGTCCCGTCAGTGGGCGAACGCTATTTCAAGTGCACTGCGATCGGCTGCTGGCCGTCATGAAACGCTACGGGGTTTCCATTCCTCTCTACGTCATGACGAGCCCCGCTACGGATGCGGTTACCAAGGAGTACTTTGAGGCCAATGATCGCTGTGGACTGAGCGAGGAACAACTCAGAGTGTTCTGCCAAGGCACGATGCCGGCTGTCGATCAGGCGACCGGTAAGTTGCTCCTTGCTACGAAAAATTCATTAGCTCTCAGTCCCGATGGACACGGTGGCTTAGTCGCCGCGTTGGACAAGAGTGGCTGCCTGGCTGCCGCGAAGGAAGCTGGGATTGAGTACTTTTTCTACGGCCAAGTCGACAATCCACTGGTTCAGTCCTGCGATCCAGAGTTGATCGGCTATCATATTTTGGCAAAGAGTCAGGTTACAACTCAGGTCGTCCAAAAACGCTTTGCAAGAGAAAAAGTTGGCAACGTTGTCTCCATTGACGGCTCTGTTCAGATCATCGAATACAGCGACCTACCGGATTCCGCCGCAGAGCAGACGAACGCGGATGGCTCTTTGAAACTCTGGGCTGGCAATATTGCGGTTCACGTTTTCGATCGCGAGTTTCTAGAGTCTGTGGTGGGTAGTGTGTCTGGGTTGCCATTCCACCTGGCGCATAAGAAAGTGCCCTACGTGGATGATGTAGGACAAAACGTTCAGCCGGAGTCGCCAAACGCGATCAAGTTCGAAAGGTTCGTCTTCGACTTGTTACCGCTTGCGGAAAGAGCGTTTGTTGTGGAGGGGGATCCGGCTAAGGTCTTCGCGCCAGTCAAGAACGCACCCGGAGCCGAAGTGGATACGGCTGAAACGTCTAAGGTCGCTCAGTTGGCAATGTTCAAAGGGTGGTTAACAGCAGCGGGCGCTTGTATCGGCGAGGGCGTTCAGGTCGAAATTCACCCCGGCTGGGCCTTGGATTCGCAAGAGGTGGCAAGCAAAGTTGACGCTGGACTCGAGTTCGTGACGGACACTTACCTTCGCTGAGCTGTGGAAGTGCCGGACAGGCGGGAGAATGATTTTCTTAAGCGAGTACCGGATTAGCGGGTTGCGGCGACAAATCTGTCCGGCTTTGAGTCTGCTCCTGCGTAGTAGCTCACCATTTCGATGGCTTCCTTCATCGCGCCGAGCTTGATGTTGTGGACGTCGATGGGCGAACCCACGTCGCGCAAAAGCGTTATCGTTAGCTCGCCGCCCAAATGCTGCCGGAACTCTTCCAGGCCTTCAAAGATCACTTCGCCGGCTAG
>JBGCCZ010000050.1:0-54124 GCA_045105035.1 Pirellulaceae bacterium
GCCGCCGCCCATGCCACCGCCGCCCATGCCACCGCCCATGCCGCCCATGCCGCCGCCCATGCCACCCATGCCGCCGCCCATGCCACCCATCTGACCGAGTGCTTTGCGTTCATGAACTGCGCCGAAAGCGGCGGGAAGATCTAGGTTCAAGGGTTCTTTCGTCTTGTTCTTGAACAAGACAGTAGCCTGCGATGCGTCCTTAGGCACAAAGTCAACTTCAATCAGGCCATCTTCAATAGCCTGAAAGAGGTCGATTTTTTTCGCGTCTGCTTTTCCAGCGTCATCTTTTGAAGTCCGAGGCTCAGCCGCAAATGCGGGGAATGCTACGGCTACGGCGATCATCGCCATTAGGTGTTGGACTGTGCGTTTCATGGTATTCCTCAATACTCTCACAAACCCTGTTCCGATTCCTGACTCGCTCTAGAAGACGCTTACTGACGATCAATGCCTCACGTCGAACGCGTAAGCTGCAAAGTCACGGCGCAAGAAAATGCACCGATACAAGATTTCTAGACGAGAACTATTCGTATCGTAGTCGAATGCCCAGTGTTTTCCAAGCAAAATTGGTGGCTCACTGCTGCCCCAGCCCACCAAGAAACCCCCAAATTGCCAGATGTCGGTTACCCACCGCACATTGAACCCAACACCAAACCACCCTAGAGAGCTAGTCCAGCTGTATGGCGTGAGTGTGCCTCCCAAAAGCAATTGCCTGGACGGGGAGTTTTCCCATGACCAAAAAGACGACTTCAAGACCGGACCACACCCACGAAGCCCATTTGTGATCAACCCCAGCAATCACTCGGTGTTCGCCAAGCATCAAGGATTCGGTTCGCGCGGGTTACGCAAGACTGTCATTCGACTCAGTTCTCCAAAAAGGTCCACCGAGTCGAAGTCAGTGCGGCAACCGGTTGCAATCAATAGGTTGTTTGGTACCTTCTCAGGCCTTAAACGCCGAATGGTTTACAGTTGCCGGAGCGATCGACGCCCGCACTGATTTTTCTCTGCAAAGGACTTTGAAATGTCGTTGATGGTTGGTGAATCGCTTGTTGGCGAAGGTAACGAGATCGCTCATATCGACCTTATGATCGGAAGCAAAGATGGACCAGTTGGCAGTGCATTTGCCAACGCGTTATCCACTCAGTCTGCTGGGCACACGAATCTACTTGCCGTCCTAGAACCCAACGTCGCGGTCAAGCCTTCGACGGTGATGATCACCAAGGTAACCATCAAGGGCATGAAGCAGGCCGTTCAGATGTTCGGCCCTGCACAAGCTGCTGTGGCAAAGGCTGTTGCAGACCAAGTCGAAGCTGGCGTTATTCCTGCCGACCAAGCTGAGGATCTAGTGATCGTATGCGGCGTCTTCATTCACCCAGCCGCGGAAGACAACGCCAAGATCTACGAATACAACTACGAAGCGACCAAGGAATCGATCGCTGCGGCAATGACAGGCAAGCCGACTGCTGCCGACATGGTTGCGAAGAAAGACACTGCGTCTCACCCATTTAAGGGCTTCGAGTCCTAGGCTCGAGGTTTCAAGTTGCAGGATCGGTTGCAGATCGATCTAGAGCAATCGCATTTAAGATACCCACCACGGCCGCTGCATTTGCAGGGGCCGTTTCTTTTTCAGGCTTCTCGCTGCTCTGAGTGCCGTGAACTCCGTGTAACCCAATCCAAACAGCGAGTGCCAGCAGTGTCGACACCCAAAATCCTTTTGCAATTTGATAGTGATCCGCTTCCAAGCAGTTTTGATGCGGTTGTGGCCATTGATTGCGGCATTGATCACCTCCTGCCATATGGCAACGTGACAGCGGAGAACGCAATTGGACTAGTGCACGGAGCCATGTTCACACGCGGCCCCAACAAATTGAACTACACCGCTCTGTTCATCGGTGGCTCCAATGTTCAAACAGGGGAGCATATTGCGAAAGCCGTGAAGCAAGCCTTCTTCGGTCCTATCCGAGTCTCGGTAATGCTGGATGGTAACGGCTCCAATACAACCGCTTCCGCCGCAGTACTTTGTGCAGCTCGACACTCGGCACTCCCCGATATCGATGCACTCATCTTGGGAGCTACTGGTCCGGTTGGCTATCGTGCCGCGATGCTAATTGCCGCTAGCGGAGGTACTGTCCGACTCGCTTCTCGAGATTGCGCTCGAGCCGAAAATGTTCGAGACAGGCTCCTTCAAGAGGTGCCTGAAGCAACCTCGGAAAAGCTTCACGTTCTTTCCTCATCGGATGCCGAGCAAACCAACCACCATTTAGATCAATGCACGGCAGTCTTCGGCTGTGGTGCCGCAGGAGTCGAGCTTCTATCGGACAATCAGCTTCGTGGTTCTTCTTCCTTGAAGCTGGCAATTGATTTGAATGCCGTGCCACCCGCCGGTTTGGCCCCAATTGCGGTAACCGACAAAGCCGTCGATCGGGATGGCCGGGTCGACTACGGTGCTCTTGGCGTCGGTGGACTCAAGATGCAGATTCATAAAGAGTGCGTCCGTCGGCTCTTCTCTGCCAACGACCTTTTCCTCGATTCGCGGGAGATCTTTGCGATCGGTCAAGAACTTGAGGCTTCACGAGCCAAGTAAATCCCTGGAAAACACTACGCAGCAGCCTTCCACTAATCGTTCTACGTGATGCATTGCGACTCGGCCCGCGGCTGTTTCTCGCAGTGAATTAGCCGCGTAAAGAATCTGGCTTTCGAGGTGAAAACGCCTTGGCTCTTTACGGTCGGAATCTAGCGGAGCGTTGCTATACTTGAAACGAAGTACCCTCCGGCGCGATTCCGGGGTCATTATGCCTAGCTAGATTTGAAGGTCTCAATATGAACCTGACGTTGGAAAACCCAAACCATTTCACCGTTTTCCACTTCAATTACTTCAAGCCACTCGCTGCGGGCGTTCTCCTGCTGACGTGCATCAGCTCGCTCGCGAACGCGCAGCAGGCTGACTTGTTGGTTGAAGCTCCGGAGAAGGCTGCTGAGAAACAGGCGGAGCTTGTCTCCGAAATTCGGCAATTGACCTTCGAAGGAAAACGCGCTGGCGAAGGCTATTTTTCTGCCGATGGGAGTCAGATGGTCTTCCAAAGCGAACGCGAACCGGGGAACCCGTTCTTTCAAATCTATTTGATGGATCGCGAGAACGGAGATGTGCGACGTGTTTCTCCGGGAATCGGCAAGACGACTTGCGCTTGGATACATCCGAACGGAAAGAAGGTCGTCTTTGCCTCAACACAATACGACCCGAAAGCAGTCCAAAAGCAAAAAGAGGAAATTGCATTTAGAGAGTCCGGTGAATCACGGCGATACAGCTGGGACTACGACGAGACGTACGATCTTGTCGAGTTCGATGTCGAGAGCGGTGAGTACCAGCAGTTAACCAGGGCGACGGGCTATGACGCTGAAGGTTCCTACTCGCCCGATGGAAAGCTGATCTGTTTTGCTTCAAACCGGCGAGCCTACTCCGGAGATCTATCGGAGAAAGAGAAAGAGCTGTTCGAAGTTGATCCCGCATCTGCGATGGACATCTACATCATGAACAGCGACGGCACCGATGTCCGCCGCTTGACCGACGTCATTGGCTACGACGGAGGCCCGTTCTTCTCGCCCGACGGCCAAAGGATCTGCTGGCGACGCTTTGCCGAGAATGGCGCTACTGCAGAAATCATGGTGATGGATTTGGATGGAACCGGCCAGCGTGCATTAACGAGTCTCGGACACATGAGCTGGGCGCCCTACTTTCACCCCAGTGGTGACTACTTGATCTTCGCCACGAACAAACACGGCTTCGGCAACTTTGAACTCTACTTAGTGGACGCGGCCGGAAGCCAAGAGCCAGTTCGTGTGTCGTATCGCGAAGGCTTCGACGGCCTACCAGTATTCACTCCAGACGGTAATTCGTTGGTGTGGACCAGCAATGGTGGCAACTCTCAATCCCAACTTTTTGAGGCAACTTGGGATGATGCTGCGGCGAGGGAGCTGTTAAGCCTAGATGACTCGGATTCCCCAGATCCTACAGCCATCGCTGAAGCCAACTCAAGCGCGAAAGCGACCGCACCAGAATTTTCAGCTAGCGACGTCGGGCGTCACGTCGACTACTTGTGCCGACCCGAATTGGGCGGGCGACTAACGGGCACCAAGGGAGAAAAGAAGGCTACAGCGTACGTCGCGGCGTATTTGGAAAGCCTCGGGCTGGAGCCAGCCGGCCAGAACGGCACCTTCTTTCACGATTTTGAGTTCGTTTCCAATGTCGAAATCGGCGAAAACAACACGCTAACCTTCGGTGATCAGAGCTACGAAGTCAACGAGGACTGGCGTCCCGTCTTCTTCTCAAAGGAAGGTGACATTGGATCGGGAGCCGTCGTTTGTGCAGGCTACGGTATCGTGGCCCCTGAAGAAGCCGGCGAAGAAGAGTACGACAGCTACGTCCACCTAGATGTTAAAGATAAGTGGGTTCTCGTCTTCCGCCAAATGCCGCAAGACATCAGCCCTGAACGCCGACAACACCTCGCGCGTTACAGCGGAGCACGTTACAAAGCGATGGTCGCAAGAGACCGCGGCGCGAAGGGACTGATTTTTGTCAGTGGTCCAACCAGCCCTCTGCGACGCAGACTGATGCCGCTGACGATGGACGGCACACTGGGAGCCTCCAGCCTGGCTGTTGTGAGCATCAAAGACAAACTCGCGTCTGCGTGGATGGAGAAGGCTGGTAAAGATCTGCGGAGAATGCAGAGCCAACTCGATGCGGGTGAGCCTTCCATGGGTTTTGAATTGGAAGGAGTTACGCTTTCCGCTTCAATTGATATCGAACCAGTGTCCAGCCGAGGGCGCAATGTGCTTGCACTCCTGCCGGCCGGAAGTGAAACGACCGAACAGATGGTCCTAGTAGGAGCCCACATTGATCACTTAGGTACCGGGCAAGGGAGCGGTTCTCTCGCCAAAGAAGAAGAGATTGGAGGCGTTCACCGAGGTGCTGACGACAATGCTTCGGGCGTCGGCTGCGTCTTGGAAATGGCGCAGTACTTGGCCGAGCAAACGAAGTCGGGCAAGTTGAAGTCCAAACGCGATATCCTCTTCGCTGCATGGAGTGGAGAAGAATTGGGTCTCCGCGGATCGGCAGCCTTTGTCGATGACTTCAAGGAGCTCTATCCCGAGAGAGTCTTAAGTGTGGCGAACCCTCACGCGACTCCAGCAAACCCTCACGCGACTCCGGCTAATCCTCACGCGACTCCGGCTAATCCTCATGCGGCTCCAGAGAACCCTCATGCGGCTCCAGAGAACCCACATGCGGCTCCAGAAAACCCACATGCGGCGCCGGCTAATCCTCATGCCGTGAAAAATCCGCACGGCAACACGCAAGAAACAGGCTCAGCACCGGACATCTTCGAAACTCCAGTGGCAAAGGCAGAACCGGTTGAGGGGGCCCACGGGGGCGGCGGCGGCAACTCGCTGTATCCCATGATCTCATCGGCGCTAAACTTGGATATGGTTGGTCGACTTCGCGAGAACCTGGTGCTCCAAGGCATCGGCTCATCCCCGGCTTGGACGGCGGTCATCGAACGTCGAAACGCAGTTGTACGCTTGCCTTTGACGCTGCAGAACGATTGCAATCTACCGACCGACGCCAGCACATTCTTCCTCCGCGGTGTTCCCATCCTGTCCGCGTTCACGGGCTCGCATGGCGAATACCACACTCCGCGTGACGTGCCCGAGTTGCTGAATTACGAGGGCGCCGCACAAGTGTCGCGGCTTATGGCACTCATCACACGCGATCTGGTGATGGCCCAATCAGCTCCCGAATTCGTAGACCAACCCGCTGAACCGGAGATGCGAGCAAACCTGACTGCCTACTTGGGCACGATTCCGGACTACGCGCAAGACGAAGTCCAAGGTGTCTTGCTCGGTGGAGTCACGAAAGGCGCACCCGCGGAGCAGGGCGGCATGCTTGGAGGAGATGTTATTATCGAATTGGCCGGCAAGAAGATTGAAAACATCTACGACTACACCTATGCAATCGAAGCCCTCAAAATCGGCCAAGAAATTTCTGCTAAAGTCCAACGCGGCGGCAAGACCATCGACTTGAAAATCACCCCTAGTTCGCGGAAGTAGGCAGGAGTTGCGCTCCGCCGTTCCACGGCACTTACGTATTCTAAACGTCGTAGTACATGCAGAACTCATACGGATGCGGTCGCTCGCTGAGCGGCCGCAATTCGTTTTCTCGTTTATAGCGAATCCAAGCGAGCAACGCCTCCTCGCTGAAGACATCTCCACGCAAAAGGAATTCGCTATCGTTTTCGAGCGCCTGGAGACTAGCCTCGAGATCCGTGGGAGTCTTCGATATTTGCTCACTCATCTCCGGTGGCAGATCGTATAGATCTTTTTCCATAGGGTCGCCGGGATGCAACTTGTTCTGCACTCCATCGATGATGGCCATCAGCATGGCCGAGAAGGCGAGATACGGATTGCAGCTCGGATCGGGGCATCGGAACTCCACTCGTTTCGCTTTTGGACTTGGACTCGACATTGGAATTCGGCACGCTGCTGAGCGATTACGCTGCGAGTAAGCCAAATTGACTGGCGCCTCGAAACCTGGAACCAGCCGTTTAAAGCTGTTCGAAGTTGGATTAGTTAGCGCAAGTAGAGCAGGGGCATGTTTCAACAGTCCGCCAATCGCGTGCAACCCAATGTCACTGAGTCCTGCATAGCCACTTCCAGCAAACAGGGGATCGCCGGCTTTCCATAGGGAAAAGTGCACGTGCATACCGCTGCCATTATCGCTGAAGACGGGCTTCGGCATGAAAGTCACGGACTTGCCTCTCGACCGAGCAACGTTCTTGGCAATGTGCTTGAAACGCATCACCGTATCCGCCGTCTCCACGAGCGGCCCAAATTGGAAGTCAATCTCCGCCTGCCCCGCAGTCGCCACTTCGTGATGATGACACTCCACCTCGATCCCTGCGTCGAGCATGTGTTCCATCATGGCATTGCGAATCTCGACCGTCTGATCAAGCGGAGGGCAGGGAAAATAGCCATCTTTGTGTCGAATTTTGTGCCCTAGGTTCTTTCGATTTCCATCGCTATCTGAACCGCCAGCAGAACCGCTATTCCAAGCTGCTTCAACGCTATCGATCTCATAAAAACCGGAACGAGGGGACTGATCAAAACGGACTTCGTCGAAGATGAAGAACTCGGGTTCAGGCCCAAAGAAAGCTTGGTCCGCTATGCCTGTGCTCGCCAAGTAGTTCTCTGCGCGTCTCGCAATGTTGCGAGGATCCATTGAGTACTCTTCGCGTGTGATCGGGTCCTGAACTACGCAAGTGATTGCAAGCGTTGTTGTCTCACCGGCGAAAGGATCAATCCAAACAGTGGAAGGAATCGGTACCAGCAACAGATCCGACTCGTCAACACTCTGCCAACACCGAATACTTGAACCGTCAAAACCGAAGCCTTCCTCGAATGCTGCCTCAGTCAATCGACGAACCGGCAACGTCAGGTGGTGCAGACGGCCGAGGAAGTCCGTAAAACGCAGATCGACAGCGCGAACGTCTTCTTCACGGCAAAGCGCGAGTACTTCCTGCGGTGACTCTATCTTTCGACGACGATCCATGATGCCCCCAATGGTAACGGTGCGCCGACCAGCATTGTCGACTCACAATCCAAAACCTTAACTAACGCACAAAGACAAGCCAAATACGACTGCACTATTAACCACATTGTGTTCGAAAACTTAGCCTGAGAAGACGCAAGCTAGTGCTCACCGGATTTCCCGAACTGACGCTTGACGCGAGCACCGAACTCTTGGGCGGCTGCGTTCACTCGACCGACTAGTCTGCCGGAAGTTTCACTGTGACGCGCGGCCTCGATAACGGTTTCGCATTCATTCACGTCCATTTGAATAGAAGCTTCTAATAGCCCCGCTTCTTCGCCGTCCGGAATCGCAATGAAGCCATGCTTATCAGCGTGAATTAACTGCCCCTGCCGCACCGGAGTCCCGAAGACTTCAACATCGACGCCCCAACGAACTGGAGTGCTATGGGCGTGCCCCACACAAAGACGTTTCGCCAGAGCCTTAAAACCCGCGTTTGTCATCTCATCGACATCGCGAATGGCCCCGTCAACGATCGCCCCCACACATCCACTTGCCCGGTGAACATTGGCATTCACTTCACCCCAGAAAGAACCAACCACGCGGGGCTTGTCTAAGTCTTGGACGACAACGATTTTTGGTCCAGGCAACTCAGCGACAAATTTCCGATACTCGCACCAAGCGTCCTTACGACTTTTATGCTCCGAATTGCTCGGCTCGATCACTAGGGTAACGGCGTAGCCGACCATTGGCCCCATCTGTGGCATGAAGTCGAAAGTTTCCTCGGCATTCGTGACGCAAGCGGCCGCGTCCAGATTCGTAACTTGCTCCCAACCGTTATAGATCGTCGGAGTGTTCCAACGCTTCAGTTGCAAGAATTGTCCGTGTGTTAGCGACATCGCACGATGCCTCCCTAGCCTTTAATCCACATTCCGTGCGTCCCTGTGTGTCGACATCGCTTGCCGTGGGAGCACTTAGGACAAAAAACGGATGCAATGCTTCAGGCGTTACACTCCGCTTTCATCGATGGCATAATGATACCCGCACTACATTCGAGAGGATACGCACCCTTTCGTCACGACCGATGATTCGTGTTCGAGACATCGTGTTCGAGACATATAGGGGTGGAACTCGAGAGCGTGCCCAACTTCTCCAAAGAAACGCCCCACGACAACTGAATACGCCATGAATCAAATGCCTGAATGGACTGCCGAAAAAGAGAACTTTGTGGCGACCACCTCTGACGGCAAAATTGTCTATGTTCCGCAGGCCCCCAAACAAGGCGTGACGGTTTTCGGCAAGCTCTCGAAAGCATGGAACGTCTGCTCGGTCCGTCCTGTACCGGATCACTCCCAGTTCATCGAAGAAGCCTACGTACGCGGAGCTGATTTGATCTCGATGTTCGATCAACGAGACAGTGACTCTTTCGCGTTTTCGCTCCGTCATTGCTTGCTCGCATCAAGCCATTCCAAAGTTGGAATCGAGACGTGGCTCAGCGTTCAAACCGACGACCTCGACTCCGAACCCGTGCTTTCCGTGTCGTGCCGATCGGCAGATGCATCCTATTGGGAAACGATGAGTCACGACGAAGTACTCGGTAACTCCAGTGCTGAAGCCAAAGTGGATAGCAATAGTCCTGCCGCGATCCTGTGCCAGAACAGTGTGGAGTCCGGTGTGTGGCTGATTGACCAAGGTGACCAACAACACTGTGAATTGCTATCTTCGCCCGCCGAGTCCGAACAACGCATTGAACTGTTCGGGCACTTCATGGAAAAAGGTGTCATTCGCCGTGCACGAATGCGTTTCCATCTTGTCGAAGGCGAGGCGACACAGGCCGTTATTCGCGAACTGTATGAAGCGTTCCTTGACAGTCCTCTTCCTCTGACTGCTTAGCCCTCAGCCCTTCTTTAGCGCCCCCTGAGCGAATTCCACTGGACTCGTCAACAATCCGTGGTGTTCGATCCCTCCACGGAATAAGTGGCAAGCGCCTCCAGCCGCCGCGTGCTACTTCCGCTGCTTGGATCTTTTGCGACTCAGTGGGAGATACCACAACCAGGCTCCACTTAACCAGAGCCCCAAGAGCACGAGGCCGTTCGGCAAAAACACCCACAACTTCGCGGCATCGCTAAAGAAACTGCCGTCATGCAAGCTCTCGATGATGTCGGATCGTCGATACTTCGAAGAAAGTAACTTGCCTTCCTGCAGATCGATTTGCAGCTCCCAACGATTCTTCGACTGGAGCTTCACGATTCCTTTACCTGGCCGAACGTCGAGTCGATCGATATCAGACCAGTCACCAACCTCAGCTTCCGGCACCGACTTGGCAACATCCAACAGAGTTGGCCACGCCAACTCAGGCTGAACATCCTTGGCAATGCCACGCTGAGTCGGCGGTTGGACCCAATCCGACTGCTTCTTTACTTGTAGAAGCAGGCCGCTGAGGATTACCAACAGCAGCGGCAACGCCGTCAGGATTGCCCCCCAACGATGCAGTTTTCTAGACCACCAATTCCAGTTCTTCGACAAACTGACTTCCTTTCACTTGCCGCTTTCAACGTCCGCTCTCGCGGCTAGCAATTTCACAAGACGCGAATTTCACGAAGAGCTAATTTCGCTGCGCCATTTCGCGATAGACAACCCGATCAATTCCGTTGGGAATGAAGCTCACAGAGCCATCCATCAACATCCCGTTCACTCCGCCCGTGTGATAGCTCCGTGCAGTAATCGCCGCACGGGTCGCGGTATCGCTCGAGTTACCTTCTTGTTGCGTCGAGTAGTCGATGTCAAAAAACTCGTTATCAAACACGTAGGGCACTATCCGGTTCGGAGTGAACGTGGCGGTGACGCCTGTGTGATGAATACGCCCATCCGGGTAAACCGTATGCCCTGTTGTCTTAAAACTACCCTGATGAGTTTGAAAGGCGTCAATATTGTCGGGCATCGCCATCGCTCGTACGCCAGTATTCCTTAAGTAAGGCTGGTAGGTTTTCACTTCCAACGTGCCGTACGTGTTCGACATTCCACGCTTAAAGTCCCGATCGCTCACTTTGCCATTCACAATGAAGGCACCATCTCCGCCTCGAAACCGCACTGGATCGAAGACATCCCAAGTTCCACCACAGAATCCGTAAGAAGCCGGTGCAACGTAAGGCACTTCGTTTCGAAATCGGATCTGGCTATTCGGTTCCGTGGGACAAAGGAAATTTGGGAATTTCTGATAGGTCACACCACTATCGACCTGGAAGTGCCAGTCGACATCCAAGCGAACCTTCTTCGCCGCGTTTGATTGCTCAAGAAAGGGCAAGAGTCGAGCGTATACTGACCAAGACTCACCATCCTCACGCTGCACCTGCCAACGCGACACACAGTACGCTGGCGGTACACGACGATGCGCTGAGAGATAGTTGTGTACGGCAATTCCCATCTGCCGAAGATTGTTAGAGCACTGAACGCGCCGTGCCGATTCCCGCGCAGATTGAACCGCGGGCAGCAATAGCCCAACGAGGATAGCTAAAATCGCAATCACGACCAGCAATTCAACTAGTGAAAATGCTGGCCGCCTGAAGTCCGACGTGGATGCTTGCGTCAACGCTGCTACCAACTACTACGAGAACGAATCGAAGAATGTACGGCCGCCAATACTCGCACGCTGGCGATTTATGCCGACGAGTACATACCGACGAGGCCACACCCTCTCAGTGTAGTTGATGTCACCCCACTCTTCACCCGTGTAGGATCTGAGCTCAGGGCCAAGTAAAGTTTCACCGGTTACAGCTCAGTAGCGTTCTCCGAGCCGTGAAGCTATCGCGTTCCGGCTGGGACAAACGGCTACTGTGCACCCAAACTGTAACTATGAAAGCCCTGGGTCTGCACTTGCCCAACGTCCCTCAAGACCCAAATAACGGTAGAAAGGCGTGTAGGTAGAAATGGCGGGGCGAAGATTAACGCAGGTTAAGAAACTGACGCATAGTGCCACGAGGCCGGCGCGAACTAGAATTCCTGCCGCTTCGGAGACTCGGGTTTCGAACTCGGCTTAGCTCCACCAAAGATCTGGCCGGGCAAGCTGAAAACATCAAAATTCAGTTTCGGCAGAATCGAAGGCATGTCTTTGTCGAAGGAGACCGGTAAGGGCTTCAGTTCCAATTCCACTTCGCCAACCACCGCAAGACTATTCTCGCCCTGAGTCAGATGAACTTTACCACCTCGGAACCAGTCGATCCAAGGCGCCTCGTACTGGACCGGGGCGGTCGGCTTCCCATCCACCATCGCTGCGTACTGCCAAGCACTACTTTGCCACCAACCTCCAGTACCAACGGGCACTTCCACGAACTCGAAATCGCCGCCGAGAGGACACTGCAGTTTCACATCGAGAAGCCGCTCCGCAGATTCCAAGCAATCGCTGCCCGGGATCTTGAGCTGCTGATGCATGAGGTCCATCAAACGAGCATTCCCGTGCGACGAACGCCAACCGCGTTCATACCAAACGCCATTGACCCATGCGGCGATCTGCGAGCCCTTCAGTGGAGCTACCTGCAATCGAGCTTGCGCCGAATCGTTCGCCTGCTTGGCTCCTAGATAAGGAATAGCACTATCCAGGATCGATCGGTCGAAGGAGAGCAGACTAAACTGCTCACTCTGCCAACGCCACAGTCCGAGTAACATTCGGGAGTAGCCTTCGAAATCGGGTTGCGAAAGCGCGCGGCCAAGCCCTAGTGGCAACTGATCAACAATGCCGGGTTTCGGCCAAGCTCCGATGTAGGCGGGCGCCGCGCGGAGTGCCTGAACCGTTCTCACGATTCCTTCGACCTGCTTCGGATCGGGCGGCGTCATGTCCTTAACGCCGGCAAACAAGATGTAATCCCCGGCGTTGCCGCCACGTCCTTGATCTCCTCGCATGTGCACCTGAAGCGTCGCAACGTCATCTGCAGGAAGCTGAATTTCAACAGGCCCAGCCGGCGCGAGCTTGTTCGTTAACCAACCGTACTTTTTGGGCTGAAAAGGCGCGATGTACCCTTCGAAGGCGATCTTTTCGCGATCGCCTCCATCCTCAGATTGAAATCTCCGAATCCCAAATATCATCGGATCCATCTGCCGCCATTCGTTCCGATAAAACTCAGCAGTCTGTGCGTATCGCTCCGCTTCCGCCTCAGAAACCGCAGAAACTACGACATCCGCAATCGGAAGAAAACTCCCGCGCCCACCACGTAGTGAGTCAACCCACTTTCCATCCGCTCGAATCGTCTCGGCACCGTCCGCCCTTAGATTGAACCGTTGCGGAAGTAACCCCGACTCCCGCATTGCCACCAAATTTTCTGGATCGACGCCTTCCGCGATCGCCGCTTGAGAAGCCAATTCAGCAACTTCGACATGGGCAATCGCCTCAAGTCGCCGACGCAATTCGATCTGGTACTGTGGACTTACAAGGCGATGGAAAAACTGAGGCGAAAAGTACGCAAAGACACTGTAGTTGTTGGCATCCGGCATCCAACTTCGAGCCGCTTTGAAATGGTTCGTATCCGACAGCGAAGGCGCTCCATTGCCAACTTCGATGAATCGACGAACGATCGTTTCGCTCGTCGTCACGCACACGTACGACCCGTCCGCGACGTAAAAAGAGCGGATTCGATTATCGGGCGTCCGTATGAGAAGCACGTCCTTGCCAGCCATCTGCAACTTCTCAACGATGGCATCCTTATTTTTACGGGCGATTGCTTTGCGGTCAGACTCAATCGCAGCGGCAAGTAACCCTGGTTGCTTGGCAAAAAATACTACACCCAGACTTGCGCCTTCCTTCATGTACAAATCGGAACCAATCACGGCCATGTCGCCGATCAGCTTGTCGCCAAACATCTTCGCGATCTGAGTCATTTTGGCGGCTAACATACGTTCCAATCGAGCCGAGGCCTCGTAGTTAAACCCGCGAAGCAAGACGGCTTGGGCCATGTCGCCACCATAACGTTCAGCCAAATCTTGGAACCACAAGTAGTTCGTAAACGAGCCGAACCTCAAATAGAAACACTCCGGTGGAACTCGGCTGGCGAGCGACTCAATCGGCACCTCTCCTACCAAGGGAATCTCCGGAGCCAACTCCCACATTGGTTCCTTAGGCAGAGGCAAACTGGCCAGCTGATTTACAACGGGGAGGGTGAGAACTTCTTCGAGCACCGTTTCACGCAACGGTTCGATGGCCGCCAAAAGTTCGAGTGTCTTGAGTTGTTCACTTGAATCCTCCTCGGACTCTGAATCGGAATCACGAATTGCGCTGCGTGGCAGTTCCAAACGCCGACTCAACATTGAAGTCAAATATTGATGCACCAGAGCAGGAAAGTCCTTCGAATCCAGATCCGTTTTCGCTTGGCCTTGATAATCCGTCCACCAATCGAAGAGCATCGATTCAAACTCAGCCGATGATTCTTCAACGCGAACATTCAACCTCTGGTTGATGTCACCTGCTAGTCGCAACGAAAGATCTTGCCCGCCCCGAAACAAAGCGCAGACTCGCAGCGTCGACGGAATAGATATAGTCGCAGGCGTGCCCCGTACCGCCTTGCGCACCCGATCCAACAAACCGCCCGGACGACCCAGGCGTCTTGGAGGTTCAGGAGTCTCTATCGCGACCTCGCGACTCATCACCGAAACGACGGGATAGAACGTTCGTCCCTCGGACTCCGATAAGATCACGCGTGGAATGGAGTCTTTGAACTGACTCTCCGATTGCTCACGCGGAATCGGAATCTCGGCGATCAACACACCAAACGGCTCACCCGACACCGCGGTCACACGCAGAGTCGGATCCTGGGCTACCCCTTGGCCCACTGTAACATTGGCGAACGTCGCAACCGACAGTGCTACTAAGAAGCCAAAACCACTCCGCCACCCAACGGCGAGTGCAAACGTACCGAGAGACGCCTGCTTTAGACTGCAGCGAAAAGAAAACATGGCCAACCCAAGTCTAGAACTCTACCAAGCCTGTAGCCACCAAAGACCACGCAACGCCCAACATTGTAGGCGTGTAAAGTTCATCCGGCCATCATCGAATAATAGCAAACACTCCAAGTCTGAGCTCGTCGCCAGCAAGACCAAGCTCCTCAGAGCCAGTCACTTTTTCAGTTTGGGCGCGATTACCCGGCTGTCCCAGTCGGAACGCAGGATATTCTCAGCCCGGAGATCCGAACTATTTTGTGTAGCCTGAAACGATGCTTTGCCCTGCCAAGCTCCCCAGCCTTTGAAGCGTGTCAGAGAGTGCAGAGGAAACGGAGCGATTCGAAGCTTACGACGCACGTTCTCGCACAGATGCCGCCTTGCCACCCCGTGACCACCACAAGTCGGGTGGCAGGGATTTTTCGTCGACCCGTTCTTCGGCTTCGACCCATCCCCAATCAACCGATTCCGGAGTGCGTTCGTACCAGAGCCAATCAATCTCTGCCTCTTGCTCGACCGTCACGACACGCTTCGGCACCCTCTTTTCCGGTTTCTTGATCCTCAACAAGGGCATTGGCTCGGGCTCGACGACCTCCACGATTTCCTGAACCACTGGCTCGGGTACAAAAACCGGTTCGGGTTCAGGCTCCAATTCAACCACTGCCTCGGGTTCGGGCTCGATATACACTTCCGGCTCCGGCGCGAGCACGGGCTCGGATTCCATGATGACTTCAGGATAGTACACCTCAGCTTCGCCAGGTTCGCCCTGTCTAGGCAGCACGCGAACTTGAACGCCAATATCGTGGAAAATTCGCATGATATGCTCATGGCACGTAAACATAACAACCTGATGCCCCAGAGATGCAAAATCACGCAGCACTCTTGCCGCAGATTCGGCTCGGATCGCATCAAAGTTCACAAGAACGTCATCCAGTACCAGTGGAATCGTCACACCGCGGCGAGCATAAGCGGCCGCCAGACTCAAGCGAAGTGCAATGAACACCGTTTCTCGCGTCCCTCGCGAAAGGACTTCCAAAGGCAAGGCCTGGCCTTTCTCGTTGTCGATGCGAAGCTGATTCTTTCCGAGCGGAGTCCAGATTCGGACGTACTTGCCCTCAGTCAGCTGCGTCAGAAATGCCGAGGCCTCGCGCAGTGTTTCCGGCTGACGCTCGGCTTCGTAGACTTCGCAAACACGATCCAGGAGACCAGTAGTCACGGCCAGCGTCTGCCAATGCTCAGAACAAGCCTTCAACTGGTTCTCCACACACGAGAGTTCCAATCTCGCTTCCGCCAACCGCTTATTTGCAGCCAATGATTTCATCTCTTGGCTCAATTCGCCCTGACGAAGCTGGAGTTGTTCGACTCGTTCGCGGGCTTGCTGCGTTCGCTGCTCGATCGACGTCCAACGCTGCTCTAAGTCTGCACCATCACCATGCGCCATCAGGCGTTCGATCGACTCGTGCGGAACGGTTCCAGCGACGACCGCTTGGACTCGCTCACTGAGTTCCTCAACTTTAGTAACCAGCCCCTCGTGCTTGTGCTTCGTCTCGAGAGCCTCGAGCAGCTCTTCTTCGGTCTCGAATCCGAATTCAGTTAGCACTGCACTGTGTGCTCGGTCAATCTTATCGATACTTTTCTGAATCGCCGCGGCCTTCTTGGCCAGCTGCTGATCCTCTTCCTTTAAAGCTCGCTTTTGGTGGATGTACTCTTCTTGAGAACTCACCAAAGCAGTCAATTTATTGAGCTGCTGAAGAGCCCTGTTGCCGACTTCTACACCTGCCCTAGTAGGTTCCGATGGAAAATCTGCAGCAGCATCCGATTTGGATGTTACATGCTCTTCCGCTTCATACTCGACTTCATATTCAGAATCCTCGTACTCCGCCTCTTCCTGGCCATCAACTTCCTCTTCGTACTCGTCCTCCTCGTACTCCGCATCGAGGTCTTCGTCGACGTACTCCGATCTAACGACCGCTTGACTTAACGCCTGCCGCGGTTCCGCCTTCTCCGCTGCAAACGCTTGCCGGCTAATACCATCGATTCGTTGAGTAATCGCGCCAAGCTCGAGTCGTCTATTATCCAATTCTTCTTCGAGTGAATCCAATCGGCGGCGCGTCTGCATTAGCGAGTCATAGCCCTCAGCCATGACGCGAATACTCTTCGGCGACAATGATTCTGCCAGCCCCATTTGCTTGAGCATACGCTGCCATTGGGATTTCGCAGATTTCAGAGAGTCCGCAGCCTGTTTTGCCTTCTTCGAGGCAATTTCGCAACGCTCTTTCACCGTCGCGTGGTTGTGCTGAATTGGCAACAAATCCTCGAGCGTTTGAATCTGAGATTGGGTTTCCTTCAGCCGGGATTCGATGGAACCGTTGTATGCTGGCAACTTGCGTTCTAAGTCATCTCGTTCCGCTTCCGTTTTGCGAATCTCTTTTCGAATCGCATCCACCTGATCCTCAGCGTCTTCTAGACGTGAGACGACCGTGCGATCCTGACTTCCATTCATAAACATGAAAAAGAACAACATGACCATTCCGAAGACGACCCACACCAGCCCGGACTGAGAGTCGCTCGTGGGATCCGCGCTGAAGAGCGAGAACAGCATCCCGACTCCCCAAAGGAATGAGAAGGCGCCAACGATAAACGCCAACCCAAGCATCAATGAACGCTCAACAGGCAAGGCCTCGTCACACTGCAAGTCGACAACTTCGTCTTCCAGCTCTGCTTTGCGAGAGTGCTGTTTCTTAAGAGTTTCTTCGACCTGCATTCGTTTTCGCAGAAGCGTCACATAGTCGGCGTTGCGTTCCATCGCCGAATCAATGTCCTCGCCACCGGTCAGAGAGAGCGTCTGCTTTAGTTCTTTCTCCAGCAATTCCAACTCACGCTGATCCGACTCCAGCCGTTCCTTCGATTGCTTGAGTCGCGACGACCAAATGCGTACCTCACTCGCCGGCTCGGCCAACGTATTGATCGCTTGCCGCGAGAGGTCAGGCATGGACTGCATGTCTCGATCGTCGAGCAATGCCTTCTGATCTTTCTCGCTAACGCCGAGCCGATTTGCCTCGTCGACCAGCTGTCGCTTGGCAGTTTCAATCTGACCCTCAACCCGCTGAATGTTCTTTTGCAAGGAAGCGATCCACGGAGTCTGCTCAGTGGCCGCTTCGATTTTGTTCGACAGCTCCAAGATTCCACGCCGCAAAGGCAACTCCCGCACGCGATCTCGCAACGTTCGCCTTTGCCCCTTGAGTTCCTCTAGCTGCAACTCACGCTCTTCGTGTTTCTCATTCAAGCTCGCAAGCTTCTCTGCAGAGGACTCGGGCAAGTCGACTCGAGCGTTGAGCGATTCGATCTCTTCACGCAATTGCTGACGCTGCTTCCAAGTCGGCCGAACTTGAATCGCCACTTCGTAGGACTTGGCTTCCACATCCCACTGAGAAATCCTCTCCTTCAATTCCTCCAATTCACTGTTCTGCGTATTTCGGAGTGCCGCAAGCTCGCTCCACCGCTTGCCGTTCGACGACAGACTGTCGACTTCATCCTTCAGACGTTCTTTGCGGATCATGAGCCGCTGGACTTGGCCCTCTTCAGGCGTCGGTCCTACGACGTCACGTCTCCCAGCCTTCAATTGCCGAGTAACGTCGACCAAGGAAACTCGATCCAAACCGCTCGAGAGCTTATACAATTCGTCTGCCGCGGCCGTATCGTCCAAAGTACTCAACTCTTGCAATTCGCGCAGGCCGATTGCAAAGACGTTTGTAAAGATGGACTCATCGACTTGGCCAAGCAACATTGTCAGCCTATGGGCGCCCTGTGTGGTCCCATCGCTACCGGTGACGGTAAGACTCCCGTCTTCACCGTTTTGATCGAGTCGCGGTCGTCTACAAATCTCATATCCGCCGCCAGGACCGGTTACGCGTATGGCTCCGCCCGGTTTCCCACCGTGAACGGGAGGCAAGTAACGCACGCGGCGATCGGCGGTGAAGCCGTAGAACATCGTCCGCAAGAAGTTCATCAGTGTTGTCTTCCCAGCCTCGTTGGGCCCGTAGAAGACCGTCATATTGTCTGGCATCGAATGTACAGTCAGGCCAGACCAAACGCCGAATCCGTCGATTTGAATGTCTTTAATCTTCACTTTTCGGTTCCTCCGAAACGACGCGTCGACGCGACTAAATCTACTTTGTGCCCACGCAGCAAATCGACACCCAAGAGTGTACTCTTGGGCAAGGCTGCGTTCTGCGACTGAACGTTACTAACGCCTAGCATCTCATGCCAAACACTCGTCCCCGGTGTTTCGGCTTCCACTATCGGCTTGAGGTTGAACGGCTTTCCCGCCTTGCCTTGCTCGGCTGCAATTCGCAGGAAGTCACCAAGCACCGTATCTTCGTCTTTCCATTTCGAAGGCAGTTCCTTCGGAGGAAGAACCTCGATGTCTGTAGACCAACAAGCTGGTGTCGCTTGACCATACTCGCGACGCAACCACCCCAGCAATTCCTCCAACGCACTTGGCCCCACCATTGAGGCATTCTCCAAGTCCATTTCCATGCGCCATTTCACCAACAAGCTCCGGCCGTTGGCTTCACTCTGCAACCTCGCCACACGCTTAGCAAGCATCTGGCGGACATCTCGCCCAAGAGCAAAATCGTCTGCGTCTACGTCTTGCTCGGAATAGCGAAAAACGTCCGACTCGATAGTGTGCACTTGGATGCAACGCTGAGCGTCGACGTCCACCAGCACAAAACCATGCGAGCCTTCCTCACTCAACTGCCTTGCCTGAGGTGAGCCGCTGTAGCGAATAATGGGCTCTTCCGTTTGAAGAATTTCCGCTTGATGCCGGCCACCGAGTGCCCAGTAGTCGACACGTTCGGACCGCAGCGTTTCACTATCGGCTGATCCATAGGCAACGGCAACGACGTAATTGTCGTCCGGCTCGTGTGCAAACTCCGCCGCCCGAACCGTTTCACTGCCATCGTTGCTTCGGCCCAAGATGGTCGCCAGTGGCACTTGATTGCGACGGAAGACGAAAGACTCAACTTGATCCCGCGAGAACACATGGACATTGCTCGGCAGGGCTACTGCCTCAGGCCAGCGATCCGGATCGTCCACTTCACCGCCAGCCCAATAGACTTCGATGCCGCGTTGCTTGAGCAGTTCGAATTGATCCAGCAGGAAGGCCGCTCCTTGAGCACCCGCCGTATTCAAATTGAGCAGATCACCAGACAACAGTATGAAGTCGACATTCTCTAGAATCGCATGCTCGAATACTGACTCTGCAGCTTTCCAAGGTGCATCGACTAGTGCCTGTCGCAGATGCTCAGGCAGATCATAGATATCCTGCATCGGACGTTCTAAGTGAAAGTCACTTGCATGGATAAAGCGAAAAGATTCCTTCGCCATCGTTCACCTTCCTTGGCTCGTTGGTGCACAGTTTGAAACATCAAGAATTGCGGTTTCAAAACTCAGTGTAATCTTCACACTGGAACTCAAAGCATTGCCATGAGTCGAAGTCTGCGCAGGGCGGTTCTTCCATCCGCCCCGATTCTAGAGCATTTCGCCACAACTTGCCAACGTCGGTTCCGAGTTGCCGCCTTTTGATATCAAACGGGATATCAAACGGGATATCAAACGGGCAGCGAAAGCACCTACGGTTCAGAGCGATCTAAGAATGCTATCAAGAAGGCCGCCTTACCTAGCGGCTAATGCCAATCGGCTGTGCCCGGCCCAACTTTGGTTGCAACACTCTCTTCTTCAAGATCTAAGCAAGCTTGGGAAGTGGAGCAGTCTGGGCACTCTTCCTCACAATCCTCACCATGCTGCAAAAGAAGCGCATCGAAACGTGGGTCATCTCGCAGGCTTTGCAGATCAGGGTCACTTTTCTTCAGCAAGTTGAAATCATCAAAACCCACTTCCAACGCCTTCTCGAGCTTTTCGAAGGCGTCGTTAGACTGCCCGCGTCGGGCGTGGATACAAGCCCAGTTGTACCAGCAGATCGCTTCCGCGCTCGCCCCCAAAGACTCACCCGAATTCAATAGCTCACTGTAAATTGGCCAAGCGGTTTCAAGATCATCCGTGAACTGTGAGGCCAAAGCCAAATTATATTTGGCAACCATATTGCTTGGGTCAAACTCCAGTGCCTCCCCTGCCGAGGCAATGGCCTCCTCATACTTTTGAGATTCGAAAAGACGCTCAGCCTTGGCCGCCAGACGGTTCGCTTGCCGCCGCCCGCCTGCTCGATCTAGTACCTCCTGAAACTCGGATTCGAACCGAATGGGCTTGAGATCTGAGTCACTCTTGAGCCGATCGATTTCCGCAAATCCAAACTCGACCGCTTTCTCTAGCTCCACAATAGCAAAGCGTTTGGTCTCTTCTATTTCGGATACAGGCACCTCTTCGGATAGCTGAGCAAGAGCACATGCCAGGTTGTACCGAGCCTCAGGCCACTCAGGCACGCGCTCGAGAACTAGCCTGTAAACGTTAATTGCCTTACCTGGCTCTTCATCTCGAAGCCATTCATTGCCTTGCCTCATTAAGATGTCTGAGTCTATCCCATCAACAACATCCTCCAAACGCTGGGTCAAAGACTGCTTGTCTCCGTCCGCCCCGTAACTAAACGGCCGGTACTTTCCTTTCAAGAAAGCGGTCTGTGAGGCGGAAGCCGATACTTCCGAGCTTGGATTCTCTCCTCTCCAACTCATTGCTCCCATCGTAACAGCAGCCAATACGACAACGAGCGTTCCTGCCCACAGCCAGCGTCTATCGAAACCAAGTCCTACCATCGCACGTTTCGGCAGCCACTCTCGCTTTGGTTCCGGCGAGAGAGTCGGCGACTGCAAGTACGCTAGCTCCTGGGACAAGATCTCCGCAACTTCTTCCGCGGTCTCAAAGCGATCTTCGCGGTTCTTCGAGTGCAACTTGGCAACCAGAGCCTCTAGCCAAGGCACAATACTCGGATTCAATTCGCGTATGGGCCTGGGTTGAGAATCACAAACGCGTTTGATGACTCCGAAGACCGTTTCCGCTCTAAAAGGCGCGTGTCCAGTGCAGGCTGCGTACATCAGGCTGCCAAGGCTAAATAGATCCGATCGCTGGTCGACACTTAATCCTTGCGCTTGTTCGGGCGACATATACTGCGGTGTGCCCGAGATGGCACTACTGTGCGTCATCGTGGCTTCGTCGACAACACGAGCGAGCCCAAAGTCCGTCACCATCGCGCGTTCCACGCCAGTGTCCAGCAGCACGTTGGCTGGCTTCACATCACGATGCACGACACCGCGGCTGTGTGCCGCTGCCAACCCGCGCGCGATCTGCAGTGCAACGACGACCGCTTCCTTTGGCTCCAAGGGACCTTCGCGATCAATGCGTTGCTGCAAAGATCCGCCAGGCACATATTGCATGACAATGAAGGGCAGACCCTGATACTCTTCGACCGTGTAAACCGGAACGACATTCGCATCGCGGATGGAAGCGATCGAACGGCCTTCACGTTCGAAGCGACGCCGCGCAGAACCGTTTTCGATGTATACGGGTGCCAAAATCTTGATCGCAACGAAGCGATTAAGGCGACTATCCAACGCCTTTACAACGATACCGGCACTTCCGCGGCCAATGATACCAACCACTTCGTAGTGCCCGATACGGCCCAGCATCTTGGGGTCGTCCGTGGGTCCAAGTAGACTTTTCACGCGTGCCAGATCCCTTGCATTGTCCTGCATTGGCTCGAAATGCAAATGCGCCTCAGTTTCGTCGAAGCGCATGTCCTCCAAGTTCTCATGAATGTCACCCCAGACACTTTCGTCTCCCGCAAGCTCTTCGAGCTTCGTACGACAACTGTCGCAAGACCCGATGTGCTCGAGCACCGAATTCTCTTCCTGATCAATGAGTTGTTCATTCAGAAACAGCTTCAAAGTTTTGATGTCAAAGCACTGCTGAGTAGCCATTATTATTCCTTAAACTCCAACCCCTCGCCGGGTATCTCCGCCGACCAGTCTTCGCTGGCATCGATGTCCGCCAGAACTTTCCGAAGCTTCGCAACAATTCGAAACTTCGCGGCGTACACGCTGCCCACCTGAACACCCAACTGCTCTGCAACCGACTCCGCCTTCTGGCCTTCGATCGCGGTCAGCCAAAATGCCGTCCAGGAGGACTCTTTGACCTCCGGCTTTACTTGCCGAGCCGCCCAATGCAGCAGCCGCCTACGCTGCTCAAACCAAAAAACAGTCGAATCTCCTGCCTCAGTGTCCGGTTGATTCGCCAAGAACTGCCCAACCACCGTATCGCCACTGCCAGCCGTTTTCGACTGCCGAACAATCTTGTCGACTGCCATGTTTCGGGCAACGCGGAACAACCAGCCTCGAAACTTCCCCTTGGAAGGATCGAACGACCAAGTCCCGATCCGCTTGTCGACAGCAGAAAGCACATCTTGCGTCACGTCTCTCGCATCCGCTTCCTGCAAACCTCGATGCCGAGCAAACCGAAAGATGGCATCTTCGTAAATCTCTAGGAACTCCCTCCACGCTTCGCCGTTGTGCTCTTGAAGCCTGATCAGCAAGCTATGGCGTGTCTGTGGAAGTGAAGTCATCAGCGGATCCGGAAGCGGAATAGTCAATTTCTAGTGTATTCTCCCACGAGCTCCGGAGTTCTTATGTCCAGAACGAGAATTTCCCAAATTATCTTTTTAGTCTGCCCCATAGCTGCCAGTTCAGCCGTTCGGATTGCGGGTTTGTTGCAATTGCGTATAGTTTTACAGGACTTAGACGGTCACAGAGAACTTCTGAGAACTTCTATTTGGCAGATACGAGACTTCGGGCTAGCACGGATCATAAATGCCCATACGGAATGCAAAAATCGGTGACCAAGTTGTCTTTGCTAAGGAAAAGCATAGCGGCACCCCAGGGCAGAGAGCTCGGGACGTCTCAGCCGCGACCAAGGGTGATAGCTACAGCTACTTGGTAGATAAGTACTGGACAGTACGCGAAGTCGAAGGAGACGGGACCCTGCAGCTGGTCACTCGCCGAGGCAAAATGCATCGTATCCCTGCAGATCACCCGAATCTCCGCCCAGCCCGTTTCTTCGAGCGACTCTTTCTCGCTCGCCGATTTCCGAAGCCTCAATCTTCGAAAAGCCCTGAACCATAGCGTTGGTCCAGTGCCAGCCCAAAGGCATCGATGCTGCTCAAGAACCGTTGAGCTAGCGAGCTCGAGGATGCGCCTTGAGATAGATTTCTCGCAAGTTCGCAGTCGACAGGTGCGTGTAGATCTGAGTCGTTACAAGACTCTTATGGCCTAGCAACTCCTGCACACTTCGAATGTCTGCTCCGCAGTCGAGCAGATGGGTCGCGAAGCTGTGACGAAGCGTGTGAGGCGATGTCCTCTGATCAAGTCCCGTTAGTTGGATGTACTTCTCGAGCATCCGCCCCACACTTCGTGTCGTCAATCGATTTCCAAAGCGATTCGTAAAGACGGGTGCCTCGCGGCCTGAGGGCTGCTTTTCAGAGAGCTTGCGAGTCGGCAGGTAGCTCCGCAGAGCTTCAATCGCAAATTTCCCCAGCGGAGCCAAACGCTCTTTACGCCCCTTTCCCCGCACCCGCGCAATGGCGTCTTCAAAGTCAAAGTCGCCTTCGTTCAAACCCACAACTTCGCTGACGCGTAGGCCAGCCGAATACATGGTCTCCAGAATGGCTGCATCCCGGCGCCCCAAGGATTCGTTTTTAGGCGGTGCTACCAAGAGCCGGCCTATCTCGTCGTTGGTCAGAAAGTGCGGCAACTTACGCTGGCCACGCGGGTTCCGAAGTGGTTTCGCGGGATTCGAGTCGCACCATTGCTGTCGCTGTGCGAAACGGAAAAAGCTGCGCAGAGATGCTAGCTTGCGTGCCACACTTGAGCGAGCATACCCAGCTTCGTGAAGCGCAGCCGAATAACCACGAAGATCGCGGGGCGTAATTTCTCCGGGCTTCACTTGCGAGCCCATCTCATCCTTCAGATAGTCAGCTAAATCGATTAAGTCTTCCCGATAGGACTTTATCGTTAAATCCGACGCATTTTTCTCGACTGCGAGATACTTAAGAAATTGAGCGACCTGGCTGTGCATCGTAGCTACCAATCCGGTACGAAGGCCTGGAAGTCAAATCTTTGGGCTGTGGAGTCGGCGGATGCAGTTCCCAACAATTCGAATCGTGTGCACCGCTCTTCCTCCCCAGGGCTCGATCGACTGAAGGGAAGTCGAAAGGGGGTCCTACTTATGCGACGCCTAAATGTTCAGCGACGGCTAGATGATGTCTTCTTCAGGCGAGAAGGAAAAGCGAGGTGCCTGCTTTGCCGCCATGGGCGACACATATGAGCTAGCATCAAGCGACTGTTCCGCTTCTTCCAGTTCTGCCGATAGCTCACGGATCTTCTTACTCATGACGGCCGCGTCGTACCAAGTAAAACTGAGAGAAGGATCTGCCGCGTAACGCCCAAGCGTCCGCAGCGTCTCAACGCGATTCTTGTCGTCGAACAAGAAGACGTAACGCTCCTCGCCCTTCATCATCGCTAAGACGTTGATCTCTTTCTCCATCACCAACTCCTGATTTCGACTCGATCATTAAAGCCATTTGCTACCAATCCGATGCGAGCCACATTGCACCGGATTGGCAGCTAAAGGCGAATGCTAGTGCTTGCCACTAGTCTCTGTTTTGCTGGTTGTGTGCCACCGAGTTCGAACAGCATCGGCATCTCTGCGGAGTGCTGCTAGCGTGGTTGGCATCTCGAGAGGATTTCCGAAGAAAGAGCTCCCTTACAACCTACGAGTGGTATCGGTCGAAGTTACCGAGTTGATTACCGGCGATTCCAAGCCCAAGTTCGATGCCAGCGGCCGTAGAAGTGGAGCACATCAACAAGCAGAACAAATTCGAACCAACGGATTTGTTGATCAACTCGTGTTTACCGCGATCGAACAGCCAGCGCACAAGACTCTCATAGACAACGATGTGCTGCGAAAGTTTTTTAACGCGACTCTGACACCTTTGGAACGATCGTCAAAGTTTCCAACCGACCGCTCCGCGTGTCGTGCAAGTCGTACCGGTTGTGCCCCTCATAGCTATTCTGCATTGCAAGCGGCGACGCGAAAGAGCGTTAGCCAGAGACTGAGGTTTGCTCTTGTTTGGATGCAAAGGACCTGCCCCAGTGCACTGCGTAGTAAATCACCGTGAAGGCAACCACGGCGACGTTAAGATTGACGAGTACGGTAACCAACGTTGTCCCCAAGATGAAAAACATATCGAGATGAGAGACCAACGGCGGTTTGCCCTCCTCGCCAAGCGGAGCTCTCATACCGGTTCGCACTTCGTCCACGTAAATTCGGAGAGGTTGCCAGTCGAAAACGTCGTAGCCAACTTTTAAGAGGATGCCCGAAAAGACCGCCTTAGGAATCAAAGCAATCCAGCTTTGGAACAGGACCATCTCAACTAGTACAAAGATGCCGACTAGGATTCCGGCAAGCCGACTTCGCGCGCCCTCGTTGAGAATCAGTACCGATCGGATGGTAGCCTGGGCACCAGGTATTCCGCCAATCAGTGAAACGACCGCATTGCCGATTCCCTGAGCAGCCAACTCCTGATCTTGATTCGTCTCCTCCTTTTTTCCGAGCAGCAAAGAGGCTTTCTTGTCTATAACCAAAGTGGTCAGCAGAGTGTCCAAGTAGGCGAGCATCGCCAACTGAATTGCAAAGGGCAGGGCTAGCAATACTAGTGATGTAGACCACAGCATTGGGATGTTCGTCGCCACGAGGCTCCGAAAATCCTCAAAACTACTGAGCGCTCCGCCCAGTGGAATTCTCTCAATGCCCAAACCAAGCATTCGCGTTATGCCCGTCATCAAGACGATCGCGACAAGAGTTGCTGGCAAAAATGAAGCTAACCGCTTATCGATCGACTTCAGAATCGGCGGCAAGGCGAAACAAATCAGTACCGTTGCTAGAGCGACCAGAAGATTTGCAAGCACTCCGCCTTCCAAGACCGTCTTACCGCCAAGCCCGAATAGTGTTTTGATTTCTCCGAGCCAGATTAGAACGGCGATCCCGTTCATAAATCCACTGATCACGCTTCGCGGAACGACTTGGATGAATCGACCAAGTCGCAGCGCAGCGGCGACCAGCATGATGACTCCCGTCAGAACGAGTGTTAAGTTGAAGAATTGTGCGGGAGGCACATCACTGAGTCCCTCGTCGGCGAGCAAGCCTCCCGAAACGGCGCTGACCATAACGAGCATCACTGCAGTCATCGGAGCAGTAGGACCCGAGCATTGGATCCGCGTTCCGCCGATGATGGCAGTGACCAGTCCGATCACGCCTGCAGAGAGAATCCCTGCGAGCGCTCCCCTTTCACTCTGCACACCGAAGGCGGCTCCGAGACTAATGGCAACAAAGCTGACAGTCAGCCCAGCTAAAATTTCACGGGGCAGGCTGAAAGCGGCCCTACTCTGCAAGCCTTCGACAACCTCCATCTCCTGGGACTCGGGAGGGTTAGATTCACTTGTCGCCACAATTTGACTCTCGAGCGTTCGGAGATGAAAAGGAAAAGGAAAAAGCAAGCGCCGGAGCCTGAACGAAATCCGGCATTTTGCCTCGTGCCGACGCCTCAATAGAACAGATCGTAGCGAATCTTACCGCTTCATGTTGCGAACATGTTACTTCCAATCAAGCCGTGTTCCCTCACGAGCCACTTTGGTCGAAAGCAGCTCGCACTCGTTACCAGCAAGCCTTGAACGCAATCGATCCAAACTCCATTCGGCCTGCTCCGCATCCGCTGCAAATCCGAAAACCGCCGGCCCCCAACTACTTTGGCCAACGCCATGCAGACCCGCATCCCGCGCAGCCGCAACAGCTTCTCGCACGCTGTCGCTCACATACAAGCCGCCTTGTAAGCCGCGAAAAAGACCGCCAGCCAACTCCATGTACTCGTCAAGCTTCTGTCCAAACTCTGAGACTTCCACCTCATCGATTCGAGTCATCAGTTCGCGAGCGATCGACCACATCAACTCAAAGTGCGGATTCGCCTGCTGAGCCACGGAGTCGATCATGGCAGCTTCGGACTCGCCCGCAATCGTCTTTTGACGCTTGGGCAACAAAATGAGGACACGCCAATCATGCTGAGGCGCTTTCCATTGCGTTTCGATCCGACGCGACGGCAGGACAGCGTCGCCACGAATGTCTGCAGCCTCGGTCGGAGGATAGCCTTGGTCGAGAACCAGACCGCCGGTCAACGCACCTTGGACACCAATGGCTGACCGCAAGCCTCGCCCGGAAAGTGCGCAGAGCCTCTCGGCATCCAGACTCGAAAACTGCCCACGGTCTTCTGCACCGGAGCCGTCGCCACCGGAGCGGTCGCCACCGGAGCGGTCGCCTTGCGCTGAGTCGGAAAAGTGAAGAAGTGCCTGTGCCACTCCACAAGCTAGTTGCGTTCCTGCACCAAGCCCCGAATGCAGTGGCAGCGACCTCAGTACCCTTAGACGCTCGGGCAAGTAACGAATCACTCCCTCATTAAGGAAGTTCGCAAAGACGCCCTCAATGCGCCGCTTGACCGATGCGTCCGCTTCGATCGTGAAACCACTCCCAAACTCTGCGTTGCCAACGTCCACCCGTCCTGTTAGCTCAAGGCAAAATTGCGGATCTTCGACCATGACGCCGAACCCCGCAAAACACTTTGGCTGGCATGTGCTCAACTCCATCAACCCAAAGTGTAACCGGCTACCCGAAGTCACGATCAGAGATTTGGTCGGAGTGGTCAAGTCGCAGCTCCTGAGTCGGCAAAGTAACGTTCTACCAACTCCCAAGCTTGAAACTCGTCCTCGCCCGCGGTTTTTTCGACCGCTGTCCGGTGCAGTTCCAATTGCGATTCAACGGTTTCACGATCCAGCAGGTGCAATCGAGTCATCAAGATCGTAGCTTCCAAGATCAAGTGCTTTGCTCGATTCCATCCCCAAAAGGCCCGCAACTGCCCGCTAGCGACACGCCGCGCCGTGGCCTCGCTGCGAGGTTGATCTACGTTCCAATCGGAAACTGCGAGACGATGCCAGTGACAAGCACTCGGTAGCAGCCAAACGCCGTCGTGTTTTTCGAATTTCAAATTGGGCTGTTGCTTCAAAACTACACGCACAATCGTCAGCACGTCATCGGTGACATGGAAAACACAATTGGGCTTAGCTCGCAGATTTGAGAATGTGGTCGAAGTTTGGAACGGGCGCAATAGCCATTGATTGAGTTCACGGTCAACCACGGGCCCCATCGCTGCGATGTGCGGCTGGCCTCTTGCATCTTCAGTCGTCAGTAAGCCCTCAATAATCACTTCTGTCGCCTTAGCTAGTTTCCGTCGCAGTGCGTGCGAACAAAGTCGACAAACAACTTGATCACTGCATCCTTCCCCAAGCTTCGAAAGGGGTCGTGCAATTCGCCTTCCAGCTTTTCGAACTGACACACGTCCCCAGCCAGTTGCCCGAATTTCTCGGAGGCCTCTGGCGATGTCTTTGCGTCAACGGTTCCATGAGTCAGTAACGTTGGCACTTGCAGCTTATCTGCTTCGTTCAGCAACCAACCTCCGGAATCGAGCAACGCTGCTCCCAATCTGAGCGAGAGCTTCGAATGAAAGACATCATCAGCATAAAACTGCCTCTGCTCCTCAGGATCGTTCATCAGCGTTTCTGCGCGTACATTCGATTTCAACTTCGCGTTAGGAGCAAATTTTCCGACCAAGCGAAGAACGGCCTCCATCCAACGAGCAGGTTGTCGAGCCGCTCGAATCATCGGACTCGAGCTGATTACGCATGCAGGCAACAACTGCTTCCGCAATGCATAGTTCAGCACGATGTTTCCGCCCATGCTATGCCCGAAGAGAACTATTGGCTTCGTGCAGGTCGTTCCAATCCAACCTAACATCGACTCAACGTCATCCATCATGGCAGAGTAGGACTCAATACAGCCTCTACCCTCGGGACTTTGACCGTGCCCCTGTTGATCGAAGGCAAAGACCTTTAGGCCTTCACGACAAAACGCCTGAGCCAAATTCTCGTAACGCCCGCTGTGTTCGCCTAGCCCATGACAAAAACAGACAGATGCCCATGGATCCGAAGGAGGATTCCACTGCCTCACGAACTTCTTGCAGCCTTCGCTGAGTTGCTGCCAGCCCGCTTGGCAATCTGCTTGGCAATCGTCGGGACCTGCTGCATTCATTTTGGTTCTTCAATCTAGGCGACTACGGGGCTGTCGACTCGGGAAGTTTTCTCGAGCCTAGCAGAGTTTCGAAACACAAGTACTTTTTGCCTACCTCGAAAAGCGACAAGCGCTTAATGCGCAGCCCGCAGGATCGACTCTAGGTCTGCTTCACTGGGTACTCGACGATTTAAGTCCATCAGTCGTTTGATCTCGAACGCCTTTGCCGCAGCACCGGGAATGTCCGACTCAACCAACCCGAGATCTCGCAAGCGTTTTCTAATTCCAATCGCATCTTGCAACTGAATGACCCGCTCGATCGCCTCGCCCGCCAAATCGGGGACTGCATCGGACGAGAACTCGATGTGAGACGAATGTGTATCTGCCGGACTCAATGGCCTCATGAACTGCGCAATCTCCGCGAATCGATGCTGGCATTTTGTCAAGTTGTACCGCATCACGTGGGGCAACAACAATCCGTTGCCTTCTCCGTGTCCGCAATGCGTAAGCGCCCCGATGGGATATTCCAAAGCATGGACAATCCCAACCCCGCTGTTCGAAAATGCCATTCCCGCATAAGTCGCCGCCAGCGCGAGGTCATCTCGAGCCTCCGTGGCAGTCGGCTCTTCGCAAGCCAATACCAGAGATCGTGAAACTCTCCGGATCGCTTCGCCCGCCAACTGCCGCGTCAAATCGAAACTTCCCTCGTAGGCACGGGCTTGTGGATCGACGTTAACCATCTCGGTAAAGTCTTTGTTGGTATATGCTTCGATTGCGTGCACCAAAGCATCAATTCCGCTCTCCGCCGTAACGCGTCTTGGACACGAATCGGTGAGAGCCGGGTCGACGATCGCCATCGCGGGTCGCAACCACGGAGAAAGCGTACTTACCTTTACGCATTTGCTGTTGTCAGTCAGAACGGCCGAGTGCGAAACTTCGCTTCCGGTGCCTGCAGTGGTAGGCAACGCAAAAACGGGGAGACAGGGACCTGGCACATTGTCGAATCCGAAGTAGTCTCCTGGTTGGCCACCATGCCGCACCACCGCAGCAACCATCTTAGCGACGTCCATGTTGCTGCCGCCGCCCAGTCCGATAACTCCATCAGCAAAACAGGACCTCGCCGCTCCGACGGCCGATTCCGCAACTTCGATCGCCGGCTCCGCCTCGCAGTCAGAAAAGATCGAGACGTTTGGAATGGAATCCAACAGTTCACGAACCAAAGGCAAAGCTAGTAGATTCTTGTCCGTAATGACCAACGGCTTCTGACACCCCAAGGCTGAGAGCGCTTTGGGCAGTTGAAATCGTGCACCGCGCCCAAACTTCAGGGCGGCAGACATTGAGAATTGCCAAACAGTGTTCAACTCTGGGACCTAACGTACCATTTCGGCGAGCAGAAGTTTTTCACGAAACGCAGACAACGCGATGGGTTCGATCGCGTCAGGCATAAGGCGTTACGTTAGATCACGCTTCCGAAAGTACAAGAGCAATGCACATAGAGTCTTCGCATCTTGGATTCGTCCAGCATCGATCCACTCATGCAATTGAGCCTCGGCGACTAGCTCAGTTTGGATCTGTTCTCCGACTTCGAGAGCCTGTGCTCCCAGAGTCAGGTCACGAGCAACAAACGCAAACATGCGTTCATTGAGAATTCCCGGCGACATATTGAATTCCGCCAAGGGGACAAGAGAATCGCAGCGATACCCAGTTTCTTCCCGCAATTCGCGGGCTGCTGTCTCGATCGGCGGCTCGGGCGGTTCCAGTGTTCCAGCTGGCAATTCGATCAGGTCTTCATCGATCGCAATGCGGTAGTTGCGAATCAAGCAGATCCGGCCGTCGTCGAGTACCGGCAGAATAACAACCGCCCCAGGATGCTGAATGACGTCCCGCGAGTGCAGGCCGCCGTCCGGAAGTCGTTGCGTCCGCCGTTCGACACGAAATCGCGCAGAATCGAACAGCTTTTCAGTGTCCACAATGCGACTTGAAGCGTCGTCTTTCGGCTCCGGCACGTTAGCCTGCCATTCGACGACCAGAAGTCTCTTCGACCATATCTTCTGCAGAAGCACGATAACGGTACTGCATTAGATAAGCGTCTTCGGTCGTGTCTTCGTAAAAGTCGCGAAGTACCGATATGGCCCGGAAGCCTAAGGACTTGAAGAAAAGCTGCGCGTCCAAGTTCGTCTCACGCACTTCGAGCATGATCCGACTTCGGCGCTCAAGAGAGAGCTTGCCCGTCAGTTTTTCGATCATCGAACTGCCTACCGAAGTCCGGCGGAATTCTGGAGCAACCGAAAAGTTCAATAGGTGCAAGCGATTCTTGTGGAGTTCATAGATCATGAAGCCTACAACTTCATCATCACTCTCCGCGACCATGCCGATACAATTCCGTTGACGAAGGCAGCGAATAAATTCTTCCTCCGACCAAGGGAACTCGAAACTCGCTTCTTCAATTGCAAGAACTGAAGGCATATCTCTGCGTATCATCCATCGGATATGAACGCATGACTTACTTCGCTGAGCCGTTGCCATGTGGGGTTCCCTCCGCACTCGAATACTCGAGTCGCTACAGCTTTTGTTGAGCCGGCAAAAGGCTCTTGCTGCGTTTTGCTTATTGGACCATTTGCTAGCCAACGCGCCACGAATCGTGAAGCACATGACTATACATCCAAGTTTCTGTTCCAACGATACGCCGCAAATCCCTGCGGCGTGCGGCGGATCCTATCAGAACAGAAAATGGACGCCAACGGCAATCAAGCTGCAATCTAAATTCTGACTGAACTGCTAAGTGAAGTTGCTTGCAAGCCAACAGACATGACACGCAGCATATGTAGTTGCATCTCAAAACCAGGCACAAGATATTGATTGCCTGATGCATCCGATAGTTGCCTACGCAACCATCCAGCGATAAGCCACTGACACCATTTTATCGCATGAAAGATCTGAAGTACAAAGCAAACGGCCGTTCCGCGTTGCAACCCTCGTTCGCTTTTGCAACGCGGAGTCACTGAGGCCGATTCGGTTTGTGAGAGCATCCCAAATCGCACCAGTTGGAAACTCGCTCATGCTAGCAAGCCTAAGTGAGATGCTCACCAACTTCACAATTCAAAGAGCGATGGCTGCATTCAATCAACCATCATGCTCTGCACGATAAGATCCAACCGCAGTGTTCGGACGTCTGCGGTGGTGGCCTAAGATAGTCCGTGATCTCTTATTCGAGAATCATGTCGTCAGCCGTATGTCCGCTTGGAATCATCGGCAGAACGTGTTCTTGGTAAGGCACGTGGACATTCAGCACGAACGGACCGTCGTACTGGATCATCTCTTCTATTGCGCCGCGCAAGTCCGACTTCTTGCTGACTTCGGCGCCTCCGCAACCGTAGCCCTTCGCAATTTGCACAAAGTCCGGATAGCGTTCGGCTACGTAAGCATGGCTGTCGGTCACACCTTTTCCACTAGCCTCTTCATGCTCGATTGGCCCGAGATAGGTGTGAGCACGATTGCTCTTTTCGAAGCGATCTTCCCATTGCAAGACCATCCCCAAGTGCTGATTGTTGAGCAACAGTACTTTGACCGGTAGTTTTTCACAGTGAAGCGTGGCAAGCTCTTGGATGTTCATCTGGAAGCTACCATCACCATCGATGTCGACAACTAACGCGTCGGGATGAGCAGCCTGAACCCCCATCGCACAAGGAAGCCCAAATCCCATCGTTCCCAATCCGGAAGAACTCATCCACCGACGAGGTTCGCGGAACTTGTAGAACTGGGCTGCCCACATTTGGTGCTGTCCAACACCGACCGTAATGTAAGTCTCCCGCTCTTTCGTAATATCCGACAACTCCGCAATCGCGTGCTGCTGGAGGATGCCATCAAAAGTCTTGTCGTAAGTGAACGGATACTTGGCTTTCATGTCGGAACACTGTGTTACCCAGGCCGAGATATCCTCCGGGGCCTCAACGATCTTATTCAGCTCTTCAATGGCGTAACGAACATCGCTACAGACTGGGATGTGCGCCACTTTGTTTTTGTTCAACTCCGACGCATCAATGTCGACGTGAATGATCTTTGCATTCTTAGCAAATTCAGCCAGTTTGCCGGTAACGCGATCATCAAAGCGAACACCAAGGGCAACGAGCAAGTCGCAATCGCGAACGGCATAGTTGGCATAGGCGGCTCCGTGCATACCAAGCATGTCCAACGAAAGCTCCTCTTCGTTTGGATACAACCCAAGTCCCATGACAGTCATTGTGGTTGGGACCCCAGTCTTGCCCACCAATTCCCGTAGAGCCTCGGAACCTTCAGCAGCAATCAAACCACCACCGCAATAGAAGATTGGCCGTTTCGCATGTTTCAGTGCGGCTGCGATTTGCTTGATCTGTTCAGGCCTGGCTTTTGGCGTCTGGACTTTGTATCCAGGAAGATCCATGGGAATATCCCAGTCGACTTCACAGCTATCAAGCTGCACATCTTTGGGCATATCGACCAGAACCGGGCCTGGACGCCCAGTAGTAGCGACATGAAACGCTTCCTTCATGACTCGCGCGACGTCTTCAACCCGAGTCACTAAGTAATGCTGCTTCGTGATACTTCGGCAGACTTCGATAATCGGAGTCTCTTGAAACGCATCGCTGCCCATGACTGGAGTCGGCACTTGGCCGGTGATGCAGATCAGCGGTATGCTATCGAGCTTGGCGTCGGCAATCGCAGTCACCAAGTTCGTTGCACCTGGACCGCTTGTCGCCATCGCAACAGCCGGCTTGCCCGTGCTGCGGGCCATGCCTTGTGAAGCAAACGCGCCGCCCTGCTCATGCCGAGGCAATATAGTTCGGAGCTTGTCCGAACACTGCGTCAATGATTGGTGCATAGGCATGCTACACCCGCCTGGATAGGCGAAAATGACATCAATCCCATGATCGACGAGGGACTGAACCAAAATGTCAGCACCCGTCATCACAGTGGTCGATTTCTTGATGTCAGCAGACGCCATGTCGTTTTCTCCGTTAGAAACTCAGATGAATTCTTGTGTCGATTGGTAAGGAAGCGAAGACCGCAATGTTCTCATTGGAGAAATCCCTCTCCAACACATCGCTCATCGGACACCGCCGCCAATACTCCTAAGCCGGTTACACAAGGAGCCAGCGATCGAGCGTTTGGCTCGCGCGACTAGGACAAAATTACCAGATAAGCCAGTAGTAGCGGCTTCGCTTCTAGTACCTAAGAATAGAGCAAGCTGTAGACATCAACAACGCAATTTGAATTCCAAGCAACGGATGGGATCGCCAACATGATCAAAGAGTGGCTCGCTGTAGGCTTAGGCGGAATGCTTGGCGCGATCGCGCGACATTGGCTTTGCCATCTTTTTTCCCTCGCAGGGCCGAATTGGCTCCCTTTTGCGACGCTAACGGCAAATATCCTGGGATGTCTTGCCATCGGAGTGCTGTTCCAGTGGTCTGCTCAACAAACGATTCAAAACGACTGGTGGGTCGTCGCAATTCGCGTCGGCCTGCTCGGCGGATTGACCACATTCAGCTCCTTCGCGCTCGAAATTGCCCGCTTCATGCAATCCGAACGTTTTGGCACTGCCATTGGCCTGGTCTTCGCTCACGTCGTGATCGGAATCACCGCAACCATTATCGGCCTCCGTTGGGGAGCAGAATTGGCGGCCAGCCCGAATACATAAGCCCGAAATGCAACTCCAAACAGAAAATCCGGCCCATAAATCGTTGCGAACGGCTCTTCGAATAGAGCCACGTTTACAACTTCGGGATCGGTCGCTTAGGTGCAGGTCTTTGAAGCATCCGTGCCTGATCGTCTCGCCCAGGCCGTGGAACATTATTGTTGTTCCCTGCATTGCCGCGTTGCGGTGGATTGAGATCCGTGAAATCCTCTTGCCAAACCCAACCCGCTGGTCGCCGCAATTCGCGGACAGCCAACAAAGCCCACGGAGTCCCAGCGTGCTCGTCGACGACACGATTCAATAGAGTCTCACCAAGCCTTGCTTCCTTCTCGAGCTTGCTACCGACCGAGATATCATCAGAGGGGCGAAGTCGCCAAGTGTTATTGTCCTCATCCTCAAAATTGATGCCACGCTTCGCCTTGGCCAACATCGCGTTGTACGCTTCCGCCCGGACCTTATGCAGCAGCACTGTTCCCAGCGCGAGGTCAAAACCTGCCAGCCATCGCGGCGATACCTCTTCGTCGCGATACGGCTCGACCTTCTTCAAGACCTCCACCAATTGATTCAGTGGCGGTTGGATTCGAGCAGCCTCCCTTTGTGCTCTCGAAAGTGCCGTCGCAAATGAGGCCTCGTCTCGCTTGATGAACTCTGTCGTCGGACTCAGAAGGACCTCAACTCGTGGCAACGCGGCGGCCTTCACCAGCACTTGTCGCATTGGACTCTCATTAACGCGACGCATGTACTCAGCCGACGACACGTAGTCCGGCCGATACTTCACCATCAATTCGGGATCAAAAAAGTACTCGAGTCGCGAGGCGAAAGCTTCAATCTCACCGCCGCCAACACGCCGTCCAACGCGGCGATTCGGATGGACCGTAAAATAGATGCCTCCCGTTTCGTAAGTCAGTCGCGACAAAGCGTAAGGTCCAAAACCAGAGTCAATCACGGGTTCGTTATAAAAATCGTCACGATACCCCAGCTTGATTCGTTCAGGCATAATCGACTCAGGCCCCTGATCGACCTGAGCCCACTGCGGCGACTGGTCAAAATTCGGGTCTGGGTCAACGTACTTCACATAAGAGAACTCTCTGCCGAACGGAGCGGGCACTCCGATTACGTAGACAGGAATCGCAAACTTCCGACATTCCTTAATCGTGGCTTCCAAACCGACTGCATCATCTCCGCGCTCGTCCGTCACGGCGATGAACATCACATTACGCTTGGGCCCGCTACTGGTCGTCGAACCGCGTAGTCGGCGGTATTTCTCAGCACCCTTGTACAACGCTGAAAACACCCTTTCTACGCCGCTATCGTCCTGTTCTATGGAATCAATCGCGGCTTGAATTTCGTCAATATCAGCAGTGGGTTTCGGAGTCACGAGATTGACGCCTTCGCCAAACGCAAAAACACTGGTCAACAAGGGTTCGTCTTCGTCGCGAGATCGGCCTTGCTGCTCGCGAGACCGCTGTACAATCCCCAACTCTTCATAGATCCGGTTGAAACGATCGCGAATCTCCTGTCGGCGACGTTGCAAGCTCCCGGACTGATCGAAGAACCAAACGACCAACGTGGGACGCTCCTCCATCGAACGCAGGATCTCATACGTAATCCGATCCACGGCCCCATCCGTCCCAAGGGCTCCAACGCCTGTCATGCCTTTGACGGCAACATCACTGCGAACAAGCCCAACGGCTTGTTCGATCCGAGTGTTCATGTTCACCGTTGGGTTGACTACAGGTATCTCCAACTTCGGAGACGGCAATTCCGACAGGTCCGCCAAAATCGGAGCCGTGCTCAGCGCTTGAGCCGTATCTGAATTGCTGTTGGCCCCCACTTCTGCCGAGACTTCGTCCGAGTACGCAACGTCCTCGACTAATGTAAATTCTTCTTCGATGTCGACTGGTGTGGCCGCTTTAAAATCCAAGCGGTCCTGGCGAACAACGTTGATGATTGGGAATACCGCCAGGGCTAGAAGCAGCACGACGTGGAATAGCAAGCTGACAACAAACGCCTGCGAATCGGAATCAAACCAGCCGTTCGATTCTTCCCACTCCCCTCCAGCGGTATCTACCTCAACGTTCGATAGGACATCCGCAGAATCAGCCAGCCTGGCTTCGTCTCGAATATCTTCTTCCAAACGTCTGAGCATCACATTTCCTACATGACGGGAGTTGTGCTTTTGACCGCAGCGAAGCAACCAGCAATTCCTAAGAAGCCGATCCAGCCAAGGCAATCCAACCAAGGCTATCTTCTCGCCGACTACACGGTCCGTGGAGCGTCCATTCTAGACTAGCGTTGCATTCTGGAGAAATCTCGAATCACGCTACAGCAGGCGAAGTTACCGGCAATTGTGGACTGAAGCCGAAAGTTCTACGGTGCCCATGCGTAAAGCGTTGCGAGCCCCCTCAAGTACCCATCCGTTTCCGATGCTCCCATCCGTTTCCTACTCACCAGCAAAATCCCGAAGCCAATCTTGACCTAGTGTCGCGTGGTGAAGCACTTGTCGAGCGGCCCTATGGGGGTACATTCTTGAGCTTGAATGATCGACTGGTAGGCTGGTTGACCGGAACATTCCGCTCCCAGACCGGACCTTAGACACTTGTAACTGCTGCCGCGAAACGTGTGCGAAAACGTACTTTCCGGCCTCCAGATCTAAAGAACGAGAATCGCATGGGACGCCAGAATATTTTCCAGATGGAATCGCTTACGAAGAAGCACGGGCCTCGCGAGGTACTAAAGGACGTGTGGCTGTCGTTCTACCCTGGTGCAAAAATCGGCGTGCTCGGCGGGAACGGAGCAGGGAAGAGTACGCTGCTCCGCATTATGGCTGGTGTCGACAAGGACTTCGACGGCGAAGCTCGGCTGACCAACGGGTTCACCGCAGGCTACCTTCCGCAAGAGCCCCAGTTGAACCCCGACAAAGACGTCCAGGGCAATGTCGAGGAAGCTGTGGCCAAAAGGCGGGCCGTCCTCGACCGCTACAACGAGATCTCAATGCAGCTCGGAGAAGTGACCGATGAAGCCAAGTTGCAGAAGCTCTACGACGAAATGGAGCGTCTTCAAAATGAAATCGACACCAACAATCTCTGGGAATTAGATCGCCAGGTGGAAGTCGCTATGACAGTGATGAACCTTCCGCCGGGCGAAGCCGATGTGTCGACGCTCTCCGGAGGCGAACGCCGCCGAGTCGCGTTGTGCCAATTACTGATTGAACAGCCCGATCTACTCCTGCTCGACGAGCCGACGAACCACTTGGATGCCGAGTCCATTCACTGGCTAGAACAACATCTCGACCACTACCCCGGAACCGTTGTCGCCGTAACGCACGACCGCTACTTCTTAGATAACGTCGCGAAGTGGATCTTGGAGCTCGATCGCGGTGAGGGGCACCCATTCGAAGGCAACTATTCTGCATGGCTAGAGCAAAAGCAAGAACGCCTCGCACGCGAAGCCAGGCAGCAGGTCACGCGGCAAAAAACATTGGCTCGTGAACTGGAATGGATCCGCTCAAGTCCCAAGGCTCGCCAGGCGAAAAGTAAAGCTCGAATTTCGTCGTACGAGAAGTTGGCTGCAGAGGAGTTTGAAGACCGACCAGATGAATTGGAAATCCAGATCCCGAACGGTAGGCAACTCGGCGAACTAGTGATCGAAGCCAAGAATATTTCGAAGGGCTTTGATGACCGGCACTTGATTGACGACTTGAGTTTTTCGCTGCCCGCTGGAGGCATTGTTGGCGTCATCGGACCAAACGGTGCGGGTAAGACCACTTTGTTCCGCATGTTCGTCGGTGAAGAACAACCGGACTCCGGAACACTCCGACTCGGCGAGACCGTGGAGCTAGGTTACGTCGATCAAAATCGTGACGCACTCAATCCGGATGCAACCATCTACGAAGAGATCAGCGGTGGGCATGAAGTCATCGAAATGGGCAAGCGAAAACTAAACTCGCGCGGCTACGTCTCGCGATTCAACTTCAAGGGTCCTGACCAAGAAAAGAAAGTTGGCACGCTCTCTGGTGGAGAACGAAATCGCGTCCACTTGGCAAAACTCCTAAAACGCGGTTCCAACGTTTTGCTACTCGACGAGCCGACCAACGACTTGGATGTGGACACACTCCGAGCATTGGAGGAAGCGATTCAGAATTATGCGGGTTGTGTCGTCGTCATTTCCCACGACCGGTGGTTCCTCGACCGCCTGGCAACGCACATTTTGGCTTTCGAAGGCGACGGACAAGTGCACTGGTGCGAGGGGAATTTTGAAACCTACGAACAACAGCGCAAGGAGCGGTTGGGCATCGGTGACGATGAAGTTCGCAAGTTCCGCTACAAGAAACTCGCCAAATAGTCCTGCGTCTTCGTTGCAAATGCAGGTCCGAGCGGCGACGTGGTGAGCTTCGCCACGAGGCAATCGACCTACGAAGAGTGCCATCCGGAAGAAGTTCGGTATTGCGGACCGGGAACTGCCTCAGGCAGCCCGATAGCATCGGTCCTGATATCGCCTCCGTTTCCTAGCGACACTTACCTCAGGAAGAATCGCCAACCTAAGCCGTTAAGGAAAAACCGCCTTGGGCGAAATCGGGGACTTCCCTAGAATCGGTGCACGAACCGTGTTGGCCGCTATCGAGTTCACTTTGCTTCAGGGAGGAAGAATTTTGGTTGGCAATCGCACGCACTTCGAGATGACTCAATCGCCAAGTCATTCCGAGGATCCTCGGGAACAAATCCAATCACCCGGTAGTTTCAAGGGTTCATTTGCTGTGCCTGCGCCTCCTCGGCGGGGATCTCCTCTACGCATTAGCGTTCTGCCTCTTGCTAGCCTGCTAACCTGGCTTGTCGCAATTGCCGGGAGCAGCTTAGGTCAAGTCACAAGCCAAGTCACAACCCAAGTGCCGGCTCAAACTTCCCCGAGTCTTCCGAACAGTTCCGCCGGAAACACAGACAATCTCACGCCAGTGAGGCAAGAGGACAATCGTCTCCGGAATGCAGAACCGATTTCAACTCCTTTGAACGACGGCCTGCTACCAGAAGAACGCGTCAGTATCGGAGTCTACGAAAAGTGCAATCGATCTGTCGTCCATATTTCAACGCGTTCCATTGCCATGGACTCGTTCTTGCAAGTCAAAATGCGCGAGGGCGGTGGCAGCGGTTCTGTTCTCGACAAACAGGGAACGCTACTAACAAACCAGCACGTGATTGACGGTGCTCGGGAAATCACGGTCAGCCTCTTCAACGGTCTTGCCTACTCAGCCCGTGTCGTAGGCCAAGACCCTGACACAGACATTGCGATATTGAGAATCGACGCACCAGCAGATCAGTTGATTCCAATCGAATGGGGCAGCTCGCAAGGACTTCGAGTGGGTCAACGCATTTACGCTATCGGCAATCCCTTTGGCCTTGAACGAACCATGTCGACGGGCATGATCTCGAGTCTGAATCGCCAAATCCCGTCGCGAGAACGGCGCACGATGTTCTCACTGATCCAAATAGACGCCTCGATCAATCAAGGCAACTCGGGCGGCCCGCTCTTCAACACACGCGGTCAGCTCATTGGCATGAACACGGCAATCATGAGTAGTGATGGCGACAGCGCGGGCGTCGGATTTGCAATCCCATCGAGTACAGTCGCCCGGATCGCGCCGCAGTTGATGGAGCACGGCCGAGTCATCCGTCCAGTCATCGGCATCCGTCGACTTTACGAAAACGACCAAGGCCTACTCATCGTCGACCTCACTCCCGGTGGCCCCGCATCGCAAGCCGGTCTGCAAGGCTTTCGTCTAGTTACGAAACGCTACCGCCAAGGTAGCTACGAGTTCTCACCGACCATACTCGACACATCCCAAGCGGATTTGATCATTGGGGTCGACCAGAAAACCGTGAGCACTGCGGATGAGCTGTGGAGCCACATCGAAAGCAAGCGACCTGGCGACCAAGTCAACTTGGTCATCATCCGCGACGGTCAGCAGATCATCGTCCCAGTGACCCTAGCCGCGTCCAAGTAAATTCGGCTAGCCAAGGGCGTCGCTGCAGCCCCCGGCATCGAACTCAGACCAATGACACAGGCTATGCGTCTGCGGTCTCGTCCACCTTATCTTGGTGCATCCAATACGCCAGCAATGGCGACATAATCGCACAGACTATACCTGAACCGATTGCAATCAGGCCGACTTGGTAGAAGACGTTACCGTAGATGTTTACAGTCTCAGTTGGAGGTGGGAAGCCCTCCGTAGTTTCGACATTGGTGAACTGAGAAATGATGCCTGCTAGATACTGGCTAAAGGCGGTCGCCAGGAACCAAGATCCCATAAGGGTGCTGACAAGGATCTTGGGACTAAGTTTGGTCATCGTCGAAAGGCCGACAGGCGACAAGCAAAGTTCGCCGGTCGTGTGGAGCATGTAGCAGACTGTTAGCCAAAAGATGCTGACCATCCCTTGCTCGCTCGCCGATTGAGCTCCAACCCACAACGCCAAGAATCCCATCCCAAGCTGCATAAGCCCAAATCCAAACTTGAGTGGAGCACTCGGTTCGAATCCGGCTTTTCGGAGTGTCGCCCACAACCAGTTGAAGGCCAGAGCGAAGATCAATATGAATATCGCGTTGAAGGATTGAAAAATCGTCGTAGGAAGCTCGTCCAGCCGATTCGCTACACCCATTCCTACATTCGACTCAGTTACAGGCCAACTAATCTCGAGCGCGTCTACGTCTTCGTACTCTTTGATCACGTTACGGAGACCATCGAGATCATCGAGCGTAAACACGTCTCCGCCGCGTTCAAACCCAAGCTGTGCTTGAGTCGGCTCCAATCGAATTGTTGTACCGACTTCCGCCTCCGAGATCGCTTTGACTTCGTTCACTCGGTCGATATTACGATCCGTAAAGACACTCATACTGCTGCCAGCCTGTTCAAAGAACGCAAAGAACAACATCTGGAAGAAGATCAGGATAAGTGCTGCAAACATCCGTTCTCGTGGAATTTTGTCGAGCCGGAATGTCTCCTTGATAAGATAACCAAACGCCAGGATACCAAGCACTGTAAGCACCAATCCGGCCGGCTTGCTGACTTCACTTAAGAAAATCTCTACGACTCCACCAACAAACGGCGGGAGCGTTTCCACGACAGAAGTGATCGTCTCCTCCGGGATCAGTTGTAGCGATTCGCCTCGTTGCTGTAGCTCACCTGAGACTCCCTTATCCTTGACCACCGAGACCACGTTCGGGTCGACTTCAAACTTCTCGAGCAATGAGACTCGCTCGTCCAACCGCTCTTCTTTCGTTGGAACCGGAATTGGGTTCCCGTCCTCATCTTTCGCCGGTGGCATAAATGGGGAGAAGCCGGAAACAAGCAGAGCGAAAATCGGAATGGAAATCAGTGTTCCAAGATAAATCTTCTTGTCGTGTCTCGAGTCCATGCCCTCGGGACGAGCTCCAGCCCAGTCAGGCAATCCACCTTTCGCGAGCGCTCGACAGGCAATCACCGCCGCAACGAACAAGCACAACGCAACGAAGATATTGATCAAAATTGCATAAATGTTGTCAGGCCTGAAGAAGATCAAACCACCGCCTGCTGCTGCGGCAGCGAGCATCACTAATCCAGCCGAGACCATGTTCGGCATGATGAAAACTCCCAGACCTAGGAGCATTCCGATCGTCGCGAGTCCGAAACCGTAGTGCCAGCCAAAAGTCTCACCGACAAATCCGCAAAGCAACGGACTCATCGCTGCACCGAGGTTGATCCCCGTATAGAAGATGTTGAAGCCGTCGTCTCGCTTTTTGTCACCCGGTGCATACAGAGCACCAACGGTGGTCGAAATGTTCGGTTTGAAGAAACCGTTTCCGGCAATGATCAGCGCAAGCGCAAAGAAAAAGGGCAAGTCCTGCTCAATCGTCATCAACAAGTGCCCGGCCGCCATCAACACTCCACCGATCACCACGGCGATGCGTTTACCAAGAATCTTGTCGGCTAACATCCCGCCAATAAACGGCGTCATATAGACCAATGCAGTGTATGCACCATAAACCGTATAGGCTTGGCTATCCCCGTACCCGAGGAAGCCTTTGATCATATAAAGGACAAGCAGGGCACGCATTCCGTAGTAAGAAAACCGCTCCCACATCTCGGCAAAGAACAGCGTGTACAAGCCAGCCGGATGTCCTAATACTAGCGGTTGATCGGCAATTCGCGCCTGCGACATACGTTTTCCCTCAGTCCTGTGCGAAGATTCTATGTCTTGCCTGGGCAGAGTCATTAACCCAATGCAATCAAAGTTGCGGCTAGTGTACTAAATCCACAGCGCGGATACAGGTCGTTCGGCAGTGAATTCACTCGTGCGGCCCACGAGCCTGCGAAAAAAGATTTGCTGGAGAGGAGAATCAGCCGAGTGCATGGGGTTCTCGAGGCGCTGCGAATGGAGCGACTTGGTACTTTTATCGACTGAGCATCGCAACCGAATTGGGGGGCTTACATGCTCGAGTTGCGGATGCCAAATCGTTGAAGTCGATAGGGCTCTGGATCCAAGTGTGGGGTTTGGTCACTGATGAGTTCACTTACCAATCGTCCCGTCGATGGAGCCATACTCAGCCCTAGCATATTGTGACCGGTTGCGATCCAACCGTTCGCCCATTTTGGACTGCGATCAATGACTGGCACACTGTCGTAGGTCATTGGCCGCCAACCGAACCAAGTCGAAATCTCAGGCTCGCAAGTCGGCTCCTTCAAATACGGCTCAGCTCCGGTTCTCAGCAGATCTAGTCGGCTTTCGGGAATACTTTCATCGTAGCCGGCGAATTCCATGATCGAACCCAAGCGATAGCCGGACTGCATGGGAGTCGCCGCCACTCGGTGTTCAGGGAAGATCAGCGGAATTTTGGGGCAGCTCGCTGGCCGCGGCATCGTGATGGAATAACCTTTGCCGGGCTGGATCGGAACCGTACAGCCAAGATGGGCATGTAGTTGTGGAGTCCACGCACCGCTCGCGAATAGAAAAAGGTCTGCGTCGAGAGTCCCCTGAGTCGTGCTGATTCGGTTGGCTTCATGACCATTGCCGACGATCGCTTTCAACTCGCAGTCTTCGATGAACTCGGTACCCTGCGCTTCAAGCTTCGACCGCATCGAATCGATTAACCGGTCCGGTCTCAAATGAGCATCGTGTTCGTAGTACCAACTTCCAGCGATGTCCGCCTTGAGCGCGGGTTCGAGAGCGATTGTCTCTGCGGCGTCTAACTTCCGAGCTGGCTCGCTGAAAGTTTCCGCCAGGAGTTCATTCGTTTTGTCGTAGGCGTTCCATTGAGCTTTGGATTTGTAGGCGAACATCAAACCGCGTTCCTGCCATTCGCACTCGACCCCTTCGTCCTGAACTAGCCCCTTGTACTCGATCAAAGCCGACGCGAGCATCGCTTGGATCGCGTGCGCGTTTTGAATCATCGTGCCATGCTTACAACGTTTGGCAAAGTTCCACAGCCAACTCCAAAGCGCAGGATCCAACCTTGGGCGAATTCGGAAAGGACTGTTTGACTGCACCAAAGCCTTCGCAGCCTCTTTGAATGCACCGGGCTCCGTTAGTGGCAGAACGTGGCTTGGACACACCAACCCGCAGTTGCCGCCCGAACATGCGGCACCAATCTTCGCTTTGTCGATGACAGTGACATCCCATCCCGCCTTGGTCAAATACCACGCGCTATTCACTCCGATAACGCCGCCGCCTACGACGATGACCTTACCGCTCATGTCCGCTCCAATGGTTCATTGCCACTATCAGTACCCGCTTCGACGCCAAATCCCATTCCAAGTCGGAATGGATCGTTTGCATCCAACACCAACTTCGCTTCACCTGTCACGTAGGCCTCGCCCTCAATAGTTGGAAGCACCTGCCCGCCTTCCCCTTGTTGAAAACGACCTCGAAAAACACTCCCCACGATACTCTGCTGCCGGAACCATTCTCCCTCAGCCAACTTGCCATCCGCTGCCAAGCAAGCGAGTTTCGCACTGGTCCCCGTGCCGCATGGGGAACGATCGTAGACTCCGCCCGGGCAGAGCACAAAATTTCTTGCGTCAGCTACCGTCGAGTCGGTTGGTGGCCCCAATAGCTCGATATGGTCAATCAAAGCACCATCGGCTCCGGTGACTCCTTGCTCTTCCACGCAACGACGAAGCTCAAGTGAGAACGCTTCGAGGTGCCTTGCGTTTCGCAAAGCAATCTGTTGACCGTGGTCTTGGCAGATGAAGAACCAATTGCCCCCCCAGGCGATGTCGCCGTGCACCTCGTGGCCGGCGGGCATGAGCACTTTCACCTGTTTTTGATACCGGTAACTCGCAACATTCTGAATCCGCACTGTGTGGCCGTCGACACGTTGAAACCGCACGATCCCCACGGGCGTGTCCAATGCAAATCCATCGTCGGGCGACAGCCTCGTGTGAACGGAAAGCCGCCCCAAGTACTCAAGCGCGATTGCAACACCGATGGTGCCGTGACCACACATTCCCAAGCAGCCGACATTGTTAAAAAATATGACGCTGGCCACACTGTCTTTCGACTCGGGCGGCAGCAACAACGCACCAACGACAACATCACTACCACGTGGCTCGCATACGATAGCTCGTCGATAGCCGTCAAATTTTGTCGCGAAGTGCTTGGTCTTCGCCCACAAGGAATCGCCCTTCAGCTCAAAGGGCGCTGCCACGACGACGCGAGTGGGCTCACCGCCCGTGTGCGTGTCGACAACCTGAACATACTCGTGAGGCGCGGCCAAATCGATTCAAACCGTATTGCGGAGGTAGAAAATTCTAGTGATCGAATCAAGAGTTTCTGGTCAATCCGGAAATCTCACTAAGCGTTGGCTGGCTCCCAAGTGCTCCACCAGGATCGGAATTGCTGCCACTGCGTTTTGATAAACGCTCGCTGACTATCGCTCAAGCAATCCGTTTTGTTGAAGTGATGTTCGTAGGCTGCGTGACCTTCGAGAACCATCAAATACTTGTAGTACAAGACAAGGTCTGGGCCTTCGTCGTACTTCGATAATACCGCCAGCGCCGAATTCAACTCCCACGCCTTGCGTCGCGCGGCCACATCGCCCTCCGCCGCTGACTCGCACAGCTCAACCAGTCGCAGTATTTCACGTGGCAACGCGTTGCCCACACCAGTGATTGCACCTGAGGCACCACAATGCACGAAACCATGAAAGACTTGCGTATCGACTCCCACCATGAGCGTCAGTTCAGGATCGCCGCTGGTTATATGCTCGGCTGCATAGGTTAGCGACTCCGCACCGCCAAACTCTTTAAAGCCAACTAAGTTCGAATGCTCGCTTCGCAACTTGAAAAACAAATCAGCCTTGGTTTCAAATCCGTAGTAAGGACTGTTGTAGATGACGGCCGGCAAATCGCCTGCCGCCCGCAAAATCTCGCTGAAGTGATGGTACTGAGCGATCGCAGAGGTACCCCGCGACAGGACTCGAGGGATCACCATCAGACCCGCCGCTCCCACTTCGGCCGCGTGCGCAGAGTGAGCCGCCGCGATGCTCGGATTTTGAGCTCCCGTGCCAACCACCACCGGCACTCCCGCCTTCGTCAGCTCGGCGACTCCAGTCTGCCGTTGCTCGTCGGTCAGCAGCGGCCAGTCGCCCATCGACCCGCAGTAAACAACGGCTCGCATGCCTGCGTCGATCAATGCTTTCCCCGTGGCGACTAAGGCGTCAAAATCAGGATTGCCGTCCACATCGCAGGGCGTCATCAACGCGGGAATACACCCGCGAAAAACGGTATCTGTCGGCGTAGAACTGGTCATCGGAACGGGGCTTTCAAAGTTGGACATGGGTATTGCGATCGCGGCTCACATTTTGCCGCGTGGTCGCGCGATGATATCCTTCTCTGGCTTGGACGGAAAGGGCAAGGCGGTTACTGCCGCCGCAACTTTTACACACCCAAAATCAGTAGAGTCGCTTCTCTCGATATCTACCAGTTCATGTCCAAACTCCAGTACAAATTACCCTCCGCAACCTCCACATCCACCGCATCCGCCGCCACAACCTCCTCCATCACCGCCTGCCCCTGCGTCGCCTCCGCACCCGGTCGCACCGCAGCCACCGCTTCCTGCAGACCCGCCAGCAACTGGCTTCGTGAAATCGCCGTAGCCCTCAAACCCAGTTCCAATCAGTCCTTGCGTGCCCATCAACGCAGCACCCCAGAGCAGTAGATCATCGTTACGGTGTGTTGAAGACGCTTTATCAGCGGCTCCAGCATCGACGACAATTCCCGAGCTCCCTTGAGTTTGCATTTTCTCCCGCAAACGCTGCAGCATTCGCTTACCGGCTGACGTTACCCGAGGCGCAGAGGCAATTAATCCCAGCATGGCCGCTCCAAGAGCGATCTCGATCAGTAACAGAACACCTACCGGGCGTTCGCGATCGAATCCGATGTAAATCTTCGCTGCTCCAAGAATCATGACAGCACCAACGGTCATCAGAGCCAAAGCCGTGTTGGTCGAAATCTGCGAATTCGAAGACGCTAAGCCCTTTTCCTCGAGCCGTTGCCGCAAAGCGATCAACCCCGTCCGCGACTCGCGTAAAAGCAATGTCCAAGACTTGCCCTCCGGAATTCCAACAACGCTATTTAATAGAAGCTGCTGAATCCGCCCCGTCGGCTCTGCCTCTCTAGCCCCAGGTCCCTCTTTGACGTTCGAGCCTTCTAGCTGAACTGCTCCGTCGTTGGCCAAGTCGACGAGGGCGCAACGCACTGCCGCAACATCTCCGCCTTCCAACCAAGCAGCCTCTACAGGCTCGATGTCCCCGCTACCATCCTCCGCACCCGGGCGATCAGAAAACACAAAGTGCCGTCCAACAAGACTGACAATCAGTGCGACAAGTGAACAAGCTCCGAACAAGATCAGGAAACTTTGCCCCGTCCACTCCAGAGGGTTCAATGCAACTTGGGCAACAGGTATGGCAACTCCAGCCGCCCCGCCTCCGATAGCCAATCGTTTCATACCCAATTTCGGCAGGATCCAGTGACTCGCCGAATTGATGCGGACAAAGTTCAGATCCTCACCAAACCGTTTCCTTGGTTCGGGCCAAATATCCTCTGGGGGCTCAGCACCAAACAGACCGAGATACGTCTCTTGAGTCTTCTCGTAGAGCTGATAGTACCTTTCCTTTTCTTGCGAGCCTCCGCGACTTGGACCGTGATGCAACGGGGACTCGAGGACTTCCCCGCACAACTCATCCCAATAACTTCTCGTAAAAGTCAAATGCATGTGCCATGCTTGATCCACAGCATCAGACGGACAAACCACGTGCCCAGCCCGCTTGGCCATATACAGAAATCGCTTGTACTCAGAGATAACGCGTTTCGTGTAGCCAAGTGACCATACGTTCTCGCGGGCCAATCGCTCCGTAAAGTTGAGCCCGCTCATGGGCACATCCAACTCAAACGTTTCGATTCGGGTCCAAAGCGGATCGCCGCTTGCCAGTTTATGACTTGATGCTTCCCGTGAATTTCCTCTTGATCGCGCATCGGCAGAATTTTGCTGAGTCTCAACAACAGCCATAAATCCCCTCCTCGTTATCGGGTTAGAAAACCAAGCTAGGCAGCTTTTCTCCAGTTTGCCGCTTAGTCTCTATGGCCAGCAGAGTTTGGAAGTTAGGCGCGACGGTCAAGAATTTATCGCTGACCGGTGGAAGTTCCGCTAACCGGAGACCATTGAACACTCCGTAGATTCACCACACGAATTCGTGTCACTTGAGCTGCAATTTTCGGAAATGCTCTGTCCACGAATCCGCTCTGTGCATGCGAGTCCCAATCACAGCCCATTACATCAATAGACTTAAGCAGCACCAATTCGTCCGCAGCGAAACGGCAACACAACCACGCTGCAATTGAATCAGTCGTCGTGGACCAGTCTTCGGGCAATTGAACCGTTCCCTCTTGCACACCCTGCGAGCAGTGCGCTTCCACCTTTCGGCGATCCTCTTCGACGCCAAAGAGCCTGCCTGTATCGAGAATAAAACTCGTGTTGCGATTAGCATTTTTGTCGAAGTGCTCGCCGAGTGCAGACGTTACTTCCAAGTCCGTCTGGAGCAATTGCCACTCAGGAACAAGACTGGACAGGAGCACCGCTGACGTGCTGAGCAACTGAACGCACCACCAGTGCACTTGAGCTGGCTCGAATTCGTGGATCGCGTCCAGTTCCCGCATCGCCTCCACAATACCGCCACCGCCGACGACGAATAGATTGACTCCGGGCTTCTGCAGCTCGCTCCATTTGCGAAGACGTTGCGGAAGGTCTGCAAGATTTAGCAAACTACCTCCAACCTTTACAACTCGGCGCATCGTTCACTCACTCTTCCAACTCTCTACCTAAGCAAGCCACCGCATACGCAGGTGCGCAGCGGGACAACTCGCCGCCCAAAACCGTAGAGATATCCGCAAATTCGACATGCGGCTCGAAGCGATTCGTGATTCGGCCGACCAACTCGCCCGCATGACCGCTGAACAAGACCAACGCGTTCTTGAGACTGCCATAGTGCCGCTCGCTCACCGTAACGATCGCGTTGCAAATCAAATCCATCTGGGCATCCACCGACTGTTCTGCCATATCAATGGCACTACTCTGGCTCAACGTCGTGCTATCCTCACCAACCATGCGTGCCATCCGCGCATGAGCAAAACCGAACGTCCGCGGTCGTCCATCGGCCGTGTCATGGTTTCCTGGATCTTCGTCAGATAGCCCGAGCAAAAGATGAGCGTCTGAGATGTCTGCAAAACGCTCTCGCATAACTGGTATTTCGTTGGACTCAATTCGAAAGACGTTCACGAGCGAGGCAATTGGGGTTCTTTCCAACCCGGTGTACACCAACTCTTGTTGAGTCAGTCGATCACGGTCCGTCTTTGAGTCGGTCACCACACGCCCACGAGCAAGTGGAATAACGTCGACCGTAGTGGAGCCGATATCCACCAAGACGACCTGTCGATGCCTGCTTGCGTAAGCCGCCTGGATCAAATCATCTCCCAACGCGGCCGACTCAAGTTCACGAGCGAAAAACTGGGCAGCAGCATGCCAATTGCTCGCCGCGACAGACCACGGATCCGCCCTAGCCTCGGCCGGTCGACTCCAACCTCCATCGACCTGGTACACCCAAAGACTCTGCTTCGGAAACGCGTTTTCGACATGCCGAAGTATTTCCGAAACACCCTCGCTGCGGGTCTCGAAACAATCCGCTAGCTCCCCGGTCATGGTCACAGCCACTCGATGTGAATCATTGGCAACACGGCTAGCCAACTCGACTAACGCCTTCGCCAGCTCGTCAGCATCCTGCCACATGGGAAAAACGATCGCCGCACTGCTCCCTTCAGTGCTGGCAGCCTTCAGGTTCGCGCCGCCAATGTCGAGCCCCAGGACTGGAACTAAAGTACTCGCACTCGCGGCCTCACCCATTGCTGAGTTCCGCATTCGAAACGCCATCCATACTGGCCTCATAGTACATCGGCAAGATAACTCGGAACGTACTTCCAGTCCCCAACTGACTCGCTAATTTGATCTCACCGCCCAACAATTTGCACAATTCCTTGACGATCGACAACCCGAGTCCGGTACCCGCATATTGTCGTGTCAGCCCGTCGTTCTTGAGCACTTCGTTGCTCTGGCGAAACTTCTCAAAGATGATCTCGAAATCGGACTCTGGAATCCCCACCCCTGTATCGACGACTTCCAAGTAAAACGTGTCTCGGACTGGCGTGTCAAACAAACCAACTTCCGCATCCCCAGCCAACTCAAACACACCGCCGCGCGCCGTGATCATGCCTCCATCCGGCGTAAACTTGATGGCATTGGACAACAGATTGGTGAGAATCTGCTGCAGCTTTGTGCGATCTTGATGGACTTCCAAGTTTTGCTGATCGAATTCGATCCGCAAATCGACGTTTTTTTCGTCCACTAAAGGCTGCAGCGCATGACACTGACTTTGCACCAATTCCGCTACCGCAAAGGTCGTTGCAGAAACTTGCATTTTGCCAGCCTCGATTTTTGCCAAGTCAAGAATCTCATTGATCATATCAAGTAGGACTTGGCCACTCGACTGAATATTGTCCGCGTACTTGCGCTGTTTCTCGGTGAGGGAATCAATCCCACGAATCACCTCGCTAAAACCGATGATGCTGTTCAACGGAGTCCGCAGTTCATGGGTCATGTTTGCCAGAAAGTCACTCTTGAGCCGGTTTGCTTCGTAGAGATTGAAATTGGCTTGCGCTAGCTCGTCAACTTTAGTGTCCAACTCCTCGTTCAAAGACCGGAGCGTTCTTTGGTCCTCGGAAATGTTGCGGAGCATGCGGTTGAAGGCGTCGCCCAAGTCGTTGAATTCATCGCCAGTATCGATAGAGGCTCGCAGATTAATATTTCCTCGGCCAATCTGATCACTCACACTCTGCAAGTGCTGTAGCGGCTTCAGTACGATCCTGCGAAAGACCCAGTGCACGACCAACAACGTGGCAGAAACCGTGACCATCGCCAACGCGATGAGAATTGCCAACGTCGTGTTGGAAGCAACTTTCGTTTGACTGTAAGGAATGAGAACACGTACCGCCCGAAACGGTATGTCCGGAGCAGCAGCTTTGCCGTATGGACGATGGCAATCCATACAATCGCTGTCGAAACGCAAGGCGTGATAGTAGACGTACCAACCGCCGACAGGTGTATCTTTGATGATCTGCCTTGAGACGAGGCGCTCTAGCTCCTGGCCTTCGGGGTAATAAGGGCCGTCCTCGCGATATAACATGCGAAGCGAATTCCGGATGTTGGTCACGTCCGTACTCTGATCGAGCATTTCCTGGATTTCGTCTTGATCCAGAGTCACCGTTTCTTCTGAGGCCGCCTGAGCTTCATTGACAACTCGATCCTCTGCCTCTCGAAGTTTGGCAAGTTGCTCGCGGTAGGTGTCACTCAATTCCACCAGCAATTCGCGTCCACGTTCCTCCTCCGGCGCGAAAGAGACTTTGAACTCGGTGTATTGCTCCTCCGCCTCGACCATCAAAAATTCCGGTCGAGAGTAACTCGGATTTCCAATAAACGCGTCTTTCAGCAGCTCTGCAACTTCAGGCGTGTTCAACGGTGGAGAACCTTCATCTGGGAAGATTCCATTATTCGGCGGTCGCTTTTGGTGCACCCATGACATTTCCGAAAGCGCGTACTGCCGAGCCCTCAAGCGTGTCGTTTGCATGACTAGGCTGTCGGCCAAGACACGCAGTACAAACCAAAACGATAAACCGATCGGAATCGCCAAAGCGAGCCCCAGAAAGAGTAGGCTCTTCCGTTCTAGACTCCAATTGCCGAAAACGCGGCGGCCAATGCCACTGAGGAATCGGAAACTAGCGAAGATCCATTGCATGCCTGAATTGAACTCACTTGGCATTGAGAATGAAAAGGGACAGCGGCGCCGTCACTGGTAATCATCTAAGGCGGTAGCAACCACCTCGCGAGCCAGCTGCCTGAGAACGCGCTCGAGGGATAGCTTAGCCCCGATGTCGGGACCGGCACCATGCCACAACGCACAAAACACCCACAATGGGGTATGCCTTGAGATAGAGAGCGATCCGGTGGCCCAAATCCCGGCCACTCAGCCCAATTCCGAAATCGCCGCGGCAAAAACGTTGAAGAACCCGTGTCGGCGGAGCCTCATCGACCAGCTGCTTGGAGCCCGCAGCGAAGCCAGAACCGCCAGAACCGTTACTACCATCCCGTCCTACGTACGACCCGCATTTCGCCCAGCTATCCAAGCGTTTTCATTGATATCATTAACTTGCTCGGTCCGAAGTAACTGACTAGCATACTTTGGATCATCGATGAACCTTCCCATTTTGCAATTGTCCTCGGGGATTTGAACCCATGTCGAAACGCTTTCGGTACTTCACCCGCTGTTCATTCGTCACCGTCTTGGCTGTCTTGCTGACGATCAATCCTGCCCTCGCAGGTAAAGGACTCCGAGGATTCTTTAAGCGGCGTGCCTGCAAACAACAGGAATGCTGCGAACAGGCCGAGACCTGCACATGCGTTCCTGAGCCGGAACCCTGCTGCGAGCCGACCATTGTCTGCGAACCTACTCCAGTTTGCCCTCCATCCCCCTGCGACGCCGCTCCAATGATGGTTGCTCCGGCGACCATTGAAAATTGCGACAGTTGCCCTCCAGTCATGGCAGATCCGCTGCCGCTTATGGAGTCTGCTCCGATCGTTGAAATGCCCATGGAAATGGCACCACTCGCACCAGCAGAACCAGCGGAGATGGAGCCTGCTGAAGAGACGCCAGAAGCACCTGCGGAACTAAGCGAAGTGGCGACGCCCGATGAACCAGACGCTTCAGAGCCCGAGGTAATGGAGGAGCAACTGAGTCCTTCAGACAGCACGGACAATCCATTCCCCGGTGAAGCCGAACCTGCAGTCGACGAAGCGACTATGCCGGAATTGCCAGACGCAACACAAGAGCCGAGCACACCCGCAGTGGATGACTTGTTCGGTGATCCAGCTCCTGCAGACCCAGCTCCAGCCGACGACCTGTTCGGTAGTCCAGCTGAGGGCGAAGCTCCAGCTGGTGACATGCCTGCCGACGACCTCTTCGGCGATCCAGCTCCCGCAGACCCAGCTCCAGCGGACGACCTGTTCGGTAGTCCCGCTGAAGGTGAAGCTCCAGCTGGTGCCATGCCTGCCGACGACCTCTTCGGCGATCCAGCTCCCGCGGACCCCGCGCCAGCCGACGAGATGTGCGGAGCTCCGGCTAGGGGCGAAGAGCAGGTCGGCGCGGTGGCCGCA
>JBGCCZ010000051.1:0-4357 GCA_045105035.1 Pirellulaceae bacterium
CTGAGATGTCTAATCCACCAAGCTGCCGGCGATGTCTTCGCTTTGTTTTGGTTTGGGCTGGTTTTGGGGGCTGTATTCATGTGGAAGAGCTAGATGAGGCGGTTCGACAGGATGTAACTTCGCGGGCAGCGCGCGGGCAGCGGCTTTGGGTTCGTTTGCGACTGGACGTTAGCTGAGGCACGCCACGAGACGGGGGCTCGGTAGGTGGTGTTTAGGCAGCGACCAAGTCTTAGGAAGGGATCACGTGAACGTCGGCAAGGCAACGATTGACTCGTCGACAGCGCAGCGTCGGTTGACGGTTTAGCGTGTGGAGGAACGCGGATTCATTGCGGAGTCATCTAGAAACCAGGTCCAGCCCAACAGACGGATGCTGGGCATTGAACGGAAAAGGCGAATCCATTGTTGCGATCAGCGCGCAACGATACTGTCGAAATAGAGTTCAACAGTGAAATCGCGAGAGTCGCACACAAGTCATTTGTGCCGTCAGAGTGTCGGCAGAAGAGTTTGCAGTCGGAAATGCGCGCCCGTGTGCTGCATCTGTCGTGGCGAGATCTGAATCGAACGCAAGCAACGCCATTGATGAGAATTCGTGCTGTTGCACGGGAGCGAACGGCGGATTCGAGCTTTCGGGAGCCTCAGTGCTTCCGCAAGTGCAGTCGCGGCAGGTGCATACCTGGGCTTTCGGGTTGCAGCAGCAGTCCCCTTGGACAGCCTCAACTTTCTTGGAGGCACAGCATGATTTAGGCTCTGGTGACTGTAGTTTCGCTTTGCAGCAAGTTACCCGTTCCTGCGGCATCTCATCGGAACTACAACACTGAGACGCAGGATTCTCTGAGCAAGCAGTGATTGCCGCTTGTTTCGATTGGCACCCACAGTCCTGTGGTTCCAACGCGTTCAACCAGGGAAACGACATCACCACGAGCGCGCAGAGCGAACTGATCGATCCAAAGGACGGGAGTCGTTTCAGTGAGGGATGCAGGACCATGAACTGAATTCTACGTAGGAACCGGAGCCTGAGAGCTTGATTGCGTCTACCCCGAGTTTAGCAGAGATCCGCCGGATTGCGCTCTTTCAACGATGAAGCGATTTCGGATTCCCATCAATTCACGGAGTTGTGTCATGGACTCGACTGCGTAGTAGCATCTCTGCGTTCAAGGTCGGCGGCAGAGGCTGGAGCGGCGGTGACGACCGGATCGCGGGCAAGGCTGAGGTCCTTGGCTACGGAGAGGACTTTGTCTTGCTCGTTGAAATCGGCAGGGGATTGGAGGAGTTCCAGTTGTCCGACTTGCCGTGTGAGAGTCGCCAACTGCTGCATTCGAGTTGAAATGAGTCGCACTTCCGTGAGCCGGTATTTCAAGAGCGACCGCCAGTTCGACAGTACTTGAGAGTACTCTTCATTCCCGTTGGAGTAGGCCTCTATGGAAAGCTCAAGTGCCCTGGCGGATTTGGGAACGATGTCTTCTTGCAGAAGTGAAAGCATATCTCGGCTGCTTTCCAACTGCGCGATGGAATCGAAAACCTCTTCCGCGATCTGGTCGCGGAGCGATTCCAGTGCGAATGATGAAGCCAAGCTGGTACTGGTTGCCTCACCGACGGCAGCGCATATTCGGTCCTTGTAAATCGGCAGATTGAACCCCACTCCGAGCATCAGAGCATCGTCACCGTTGGCAACAGGACTTAGTCCGGAGTCCGATGTCGCGATCCAGTTGAGACCGACAGTGAAATCCGGTTTGTTCTGAAGTTGCGCGAGTAGAATCTTTCTGCGATCGCGGCGGATTCTCGCGAGCTGAGCTTGCAGTTCGGGCCGAGCAGCAAGAGCTTGGGCGATGAGCTGTTCTACTTTGGAGGTTTGAAGAACGTCTTCCAATTCATCACTGAAGATGAAGTTGGTGCCGACTGGTAAGTGAACGAGGCGAGCAATTCGAGCTTGATAGGACTTCTCCCGCTGTTGTAAGCCGGCAAGCTGGTTCTCGATGTTCGACTGCTCAATCTGAATGTTCAGAATTTGTTGTTGTGAGACATTGGCGGCTAACTCGTAACGCCGCAAAGCGACCTCTTCAATCTGACGGAGCGCATCAAAGTCCGATTGAGTGACTTTGATGATCGCACGGACCTCAAGCAACTGAATACTTGCGACGCGGATTTTTTCGGCGATCTCACGTTCCAGTTTTGCAAGCTCTGCCCTTGCCGAGTGAACTTCGTCTTGCGCGATAGCCGCGCGTGTCTGGCGATTCTCATTCCGGATATACTTTTGACTCACACCCAAACCGAATACTTGCTGTCCGGCCGCAGTTTCAACCGGTAGCAAATGTGATGTCGAGTTGAGCACTGGGTCTGGAAGCGCGGTCTGCTGTGGAATGCGATGTTCCAGGGACCGTATTCTGTGTCTTGCTTCGGCTAACTGAGGACTATTGGACAGTCCAAGGAAGACGAGGTCTTCAATGCTGCGATTGGATGCAGTCTCAGCAATGGCGGGCGCAGATAGGTAGGCTGCAGTCCCGACGGTGATGTTCGGGAGTCGCGAATGCGGTGCTTCCTGGTGCCTTGAAGTGCGGCAGCCGAGCACCAGTGTTAGAGCCGTAGCCATTGCGATAAAACGCATGCAATTCACCGAGACAGAAGAATGGTCTCAACTGTCATCGCCCCTAAAGCAGGGATGACTCAATCTTTTCGGCGTCACGCTTGCGACCCGCAAAGGTCGCAAGGTTTAGCAGGTAAGACAAATGTCTCGAATTGCATAAGCGAAATTTGGCCAGCAGGCTCGGATCAGCGTTTGCTGTCCGGGACGACCTGCTCGCCTTTACCTTGAGCCTTGCCCGCAGCATCTGAGTCCACGTTCTCCAACCGAAACTCGTACTCTTTTGGTGATTGCCCGACTGTGTCTTGCAAGAACAGATTATAAGCCCTCTGATAGTGTTCCGAGGTCGGTTCTACGAGTAGATTTTGGTGAGTCAATCCACCACGTTGCTTGAGCGCGGGACACCCCGGCACAACTAGGCTTACTCCATTGGACAACGCACGTTTCGGAGCGATACGTTCGGTGAGGAGTTTTCCCGAGCGAAGTATCTCGAACTCAATCTTGTCGCCCTTGGATTCTCCAACAACATCTCGCAGATCTTCGAGCGACGCGAGTCCAATACCGTCTGCGGTTAGCAATATGTCGTGAACTTGAACTCCGGCCGCGGCTGCGGGGCTGCCTACTAAGACTTCGTTGACCAACACTCCCTGGCCTTCATCAAGACTGACGTGTGCACGAAGCGCTTCTGGAATCTCACCTAGACGCACTCCAACTTGGTAGGGCCCTTTCGGCTTTTGCAAACCAGACGCTGATATGCTGAGTTCCATCTGCTCGCCATCGCGGATGATCTCCACTTCCAGCTGCGCGTCTTCTTTCAGCTTCTCGACGTCTTCGGGGAAGGTTGAGACATCATCCATCGAAATGTTCTCGATCCGTAGGACTACGTCGCCGTACATTAGTGACTCAGGATCATCCGAGCTTTTCGATTGAATGACGTAGGCCGACTTGTCGCCGAGCTTCAAGTGTTTTCTAAGTACGGAGTCGTCTAGTTTCTTAGCGAGGTACTCTCCCAAATTTAAGAACTTGTTCGACCTCCCTGGTTTATCTGGTGAAAAGGTGAAGTAGAGTCCCTGCTGTCCCTGCTCGCTCTCCATAGAAAGAGCCAAGTATTGGTCGAACCGGCTGCTTGAATCCTGCGTTAGGTGGCAAGTGGTGCAAGCTTGATTGTCCCCGTGCACGCCAGCGGTTCCAACCCAACCACCAATCAACGCTGCACGTATCGATTCATGGTTACTGTCTACTCTCGATGGGATCGTGTCTTGCGCGTTCGCGACTTGCGAGCAGAGCAGTAGCGGTACCAACACAGGCATGCGCCGGATCACTCCAGAAACTCTCTTCGTTAACTTCATTCTTCTTCCCTTTATGGATGTCATTCTTCTTCCTTGCATATGAGATCGTGATGTCTTCGATTCCGGTTCTGTATCAGGCAAAGATTGTCGCCATTTAGTTAGAACACCTGTTTCTGCTCGCGTCGCAAAATGTATTCGTCCAAGGGGATGGTGAACTTCTCACCAGTGTCCAGGCTCAGATTGATAAGGCGGCGCTTTGACACGAGTTTCACACCGGCACTCTCAAAAGCCTTCTTTGTGGCTGGACTGATTTGGGGCGGATTCGTACTGAGCCATTGCGCGTCTATAGCGTCTCCGCGGAACACGGGCGAAAGTTGAGGTCCAAACCGTCCCATCCAATCGACGCGCCCGACCACACGACGCGCTACTTCAGGAGTGTCTTGAGGTCCAGTTGGGGTAGAAGGGTCGCGCTCCTCTGGACTGGTTGGGT
>JBGCCZ010000052.1:0-9385 GCA_045105035.1 Pirellulaceae bacterium
ACGCGTTTGATTTTTGCCAAGCTCTCAACCTCGCTGCGACTTCGCCCGAAATCGCCGTGGCTCTTTGCCGGTGGGAGTCTCCGCAAAGCGTGCTTCATGCTTGGTCGTTCGACCGTGTGTCCGCTTCCGCCACATCTTGAATGAGCTGGGCTTCATTTCCCGTCGCATCAGCTTGATCACATCGCCCGGCGACAATCCGAATTGCTTTCGAATCGCATCGAAACTCGTCCGATCCTCCCACGCCATCATGATGACGCGATCAATCTCACCCCGCGTCAACGAATTTTCACTGTCGGTCATGCTGTTTTGCCCGCGTTCTTAAACTCTGTCGACGCCGAAGCACTAGCCCCGCACCCTTTAGCCCCGCACCCCGGGATAGAAGCTCAGCTTGTTACTGTTGAAGGCTGGCAAGTCACGGATTGAATGGCTTTAGGTTGAGCAAGCCCTTACACGGCAGGCTGTGGACTCACTGGATCACTATTTGGTCGGCCCCTCGGACCGTTTAGCAACCGCCCGATGAACGTATATCGAACGAGATAGCGGTAGGAGACGAGCAGCAAAGCTATGACTACTGTGACGATCAATGCAAACTTCACCACGGCGGGCAATTGCCAGTCGCGGACCAACCATTGTCCAAGAAAAACCAGCGGAAGGTGGGCTATGTAAAGCCAGTACGAGGAATCGGACAGGTAGCGGATTGTCTTGTTCTCACGAGGCAACAATTTTCGGCACAAGCCGATACAACCGAAGGTCATCATCCAGACGAACAGTGCTTGCAGAACGTTCGTCAAAACGAGTCTTGCGGTTGAGTCTTCGACCATCGCTAACAAGTCGGGATCTGAGGAAACCAGCCCCAAGAGCACTGGGAAAACAACAAAAAGCGCTACGGGCAGACTGACAAACCAGTATCTACCTAACTGGCCCGCGCGATCATCGATGTCCCAATAGAGTGCTCCGAAGAAAAAGAAGATCGCATAGTAAGCGAGTACATGGGGAAGTGGCAGCAGTCCGTCCGAGGTGTCGGGTCCGACTGAACCGAGTGACATAGTGGATTGGGCGAATGCGGTGAGGGGGACTAACCACAGCAGACTAGCCTGCGAAGCCACCAACCATTTCGGCCACTTACCGAAGGACAGCAAATTGGCGATTGGAACATACAGCATGAAAGCTACCACGAGCCAACAAAGAAAGGCGAGAAACCAGAGGTGCATTAAGACGGGCAGCTTGAAGAACAGACCATAAAGCCCCTTAAGTGCTGCTGCGCTGCCGTCGTCGTTTGCAAATCCCTCACCTACATTAAGCTGTTCCGCAATCTCCGCGCGGCCGGCCATCAGTGTTTCTTCCTCGACCGCGATTCCAAACTGCCCCGCAATGAAGGCTGTCGTTCCGAAGTCGACACTTAAGTTATCTGCTGGAGTCGACCCATTTCCGTCGGTTGCGTTACGATCCGAACCAGCCGCCAGCAGCAATTCCGCCGTATCGGAGCGTCCCATGAACGCGGCGAGGTGCAATGCCGTCGCTTGATCCGCGTTCGGCTTATTGACGTCCGCACCATTGTCAACCAAGAGTTCGACGACTGCATGTTGCCCAAGAAAGACTGCGGAGTTCAAAAGTGTAGATCCAGTCTGCGGGTTAATCGCATCGACGTCAAACCCCGGTTGTTCGAGTTGTGTCCGCAACTGCTCAATGTCGCCCGTCGCGGCAGCCGACCAAGCCTGTTCGTCGGAGCTGCCAGACTCAGAGGGTTGCGTCACGATGGTTAGCACGACCCACATCGTAGGCAGGATCGTGAAGCAACAAACCACAAGCGGCAAGAGAATGCGGCGAAGTCGATGAAGCAGCAGACTCTTTAAACCACGTTTCCTCCACAGCATGGCGGTGAAGAAACCACTGAGCATAAAGAATAGGGGCATGCGAAACCCGTGAATTGCTGAGAACACTACGTAGAACAGGTCACTCTTCACGCTGTCGTTGACGATCCACGGAATCGGTGCGAACGACAAGGCAGCGTGCAGAACAATCCCCAACAGCATGGCAGCCGCTCGGAGTGCGTCCAGGTCATGCCTTCTGGCGAAGACGCCTTCCTTCTCCAGAATGGGTTTCTTATCCCCTGCAACCTCGGAAGCCGGAGTGATAATCGTGGTAGCATTCATTCTGTCTTCCTACGTACGGAGATTGGTGATCTGATTCGCACAAGCTTGGTATGCGTGATATGCGTGGGAGGATCACTATCGGATCGATAGCAGATCGCAGATGGCAGATGGCAGATGGCAGATGGCTCAAAAATAGATCGCGAGCTTACCGAATATTGGCGGACTCGATCTCTTGGAGAACCTTGTAGGCGTTGTTGATGCTTGATCCGGCAAGATCGTTCTGGATTCCTTCCGGAGCGCGATGCATCGCACGTATCGGACGGTTCAACAGAATAGCAGTCAGTAGTATTCCGACGACTCCCACCGCGAGCGAAGGCCATAGCGATCCGGGGTAGATGACCACGGCGTCAAATCCAATCGCAACGGCAAGGGGAATCCACATGAGCCACCATGCAAAGCCAATCAGCGGAGCAAAGCGAAGATAGCCAGCCCGAACTCGATCCAGTTTCCCACGAATTTCATCGACCGGCTTCGAGTAGTCGATTCTATTGATTCGGGTCATCACAAAGATTGCTGCGGCAATCGTAAACACTCCATACACATGAACAATGATGCCACACACCAATCGGTGCGGTATGCGGACGTTGGGAGCCCAGCACGATGCTCCCAAAACCACTAGCAGCACACCAATGAGCACTTGCAAGACCTGCCCGCGACTCAAGGGCTTGAGTGACTGTTTGACGCGCTCCATCAACTGAGTCCGAGTCAATATCAACCGGCCAGCCAACTCCTGCTGTTCGAGGCTGCTATTCAACGATTGCCCAACGTCAGGAGATGAGCTGACACCACTTCCAGCTGGGTGTGAATGGACACCCACCGCGTTTGGGACGGACGAAACAGACAAATCCGTGATGGATTGAACATCCGTCTTGATATGGCTCGCTTGCTGGTAGCGGCGGTTCGGCTCTTTCTCTAAAGTGCGAAGGACCACTTCGTCTAGCCGCACATCGATTTGTACTTTTTCAGACGGCGGCGCAAATTTGCCTAGGGGAAGTTCCCCTGTCAGCATCTCGTAAATTACGACTCCCAGCGAAAAGATGTCCGCTCTGTGATCCACACTGCCCGAGCCTTCGAATTGCTCCGGCGCCATATAGCGTGGGGTGCCCATGATTTGGTGAGTCACCGTGAGCGCTTCGGCCTGACTCTCCGTATCCATGATTCGTGAGAGTCCAAAGTCAGCAATCTTCACCGACCCGTCGATACCCATCAGGATGTTCTCGGGCTTGATATCGCGATGGATGACGCCCTTGTCGTGCGCGAATTGCAGAGCATCACAAAGATGTGGGACAATCGCCAACGCCGACTTCGGATCAAGTCCGCCACTTGCGACGACAGCTCGAAGCGTCGAACCCTCCACGAACTCCATCAGGAAATAGAACGTGTCCTGGGCGCTTCCAAATTCAAATACGGAAACGATGTTCGGATGCGTAAGCCGAGCCAGCGTTCGAGCCTCACGGGTAAACCGCAATGCGAAACGTGTATCCTCCGCAAACTCCTTAGGCAGGATCTTTAGTGCAACCAAGCGATCCAGTCCAGTCTGTCTGGCTTTGTAGACAGCCCCCATCCCACCGACACCCACCAGCTCCAGTATTTCAAGCTTGGGAAACAGCGGAGCCAGTTCCTCGATCGTCGGAGTCGCAAAGGCCGAAGTGGATTGCTTAGCCTCCTCAAAAACCGCGTTAACGGTCTCCGTATTTTCGGGAAACCTGGCGATGTACTCGCGGGCGGCAGGTTGTTCGCCGCGGCGTTGCCGGTAGTCCACTTCGAGAACCACCAACTCCGCCAACAGAGTGGCTCGCTCCGCATCAGTGCCGGCTTGTTCCAGTAGAGATTCGATCGTCAACGGAGTCCCCGCCTGCCACTGGGTCTCAAAACTCACGCAGAGTTCGTCAATCCGTTCGAGGACGGAGATCGGTAGTTGTGGATGTCGATTCATCGGTAAGCTCCTGACGGCATTTCTCACGAATCAAGTGCAAGCGACGCTCAATCGTTCGCTCAGAGCACTGGAAACGCTTCGCAAGTTCTGCGTTGGTGTAACCCTCTAACTTGGCTACCGCTAATTCTTGAAGTTGCCCGCCACCCAAATGAGAAAAAAGTTTTTCAACGGATTCTTGCAGGCACAATGCCATTTCCGGCGTAGGTTCGTCCCCGATCGCCTCGGCCAGCATCCGTTGTTCACTCTCCGACTCGCCCTGAGATTGATCGAGCGAAAAAGTCTCGACCTCCCCGCCACGTCGCTGCCGTTTGGCATGCCGACGGTTGTCGATCACTTTTCGGCTGGCCATTCGCAACAGCAGTTTCCACAGGTCGTCACGATCGGCCAAGTCGGGAAAACGCCCTTTTTCTGCAGCCCTATAAAAACTCTCAAAAACGCTGACGACCACGTCCTCTTCATCGGAAACGGCCCGATTCCGGCCATATATCCTTTGCCGAACAATGCGGACCAAACGGTCGAAGTAGTGATGCCAGAGATCATTCGCAGCCGCAGAGTCTCCCTGTTTCACCTGTTCAATCCAATGGCTCACATTCTTATTGTCTGTCATTGGCATGGGTTTCCATCACTTAGGGCGCCGCCGGGGACTGTCTCGGTGGTGAACGGCAAACGGGCAGGAGGATTTCGTTGGCTCCTCCCCACCTTACAAAGAAGTCTCCGAATAACCTGGGCAAGAAACAGCTTTTGCTATTTTCCGAAGAACTTTCGATTTTCTCTGGCACCCACAGAACTTGTAATTCGCATAAAGAGGCACGCGGCGGTAACGGCTCGCGTAAGAAACAGCCGCTCAAGCACCACGCTCAAGCACCTTCCGACCTCGCGATCGACTTCACAGCTTATGGAATTCTTAGAAGTACCGCTATTCGACGAGGACATTTACAAGCTGATTGTCCGGTTCGGGATCGACCTAGTCGTCTTGCTGCTTCTTGTCTTCGTTGCCATTTTCCCGAATCAGCGCGACCGCGACTTTGTTTTCACCGCAGTGATGCTCAACATCATCGTGTTCTTCATCTGCTTCACGATGAAGAAACTCGAGCTCGATCTCGGGCTGGCATTGGGACTGTTTGCTGTGTTCGGAGTGCTGCGTTACCGCACCGACGCAATCCGTCCCAAAGAAATGACCTACCTGTTCATCGTGATTGGAGTCGGAGTCATCAATGCATTGGCAAATAAGAAAACTAGCTATGCAGAAATCGCCCTCGTCAACTCCGTGATCGTGCTTGGAGCCATCATTAAAGAGTCGTTCATTAAGCGTGAATTCGGCAAGCCCTCGGCCGGAGCAGTCGCCGAGAGCGAAGCACTCCCGGTGGCCGCATCCAGTGTCTCCAAAGAGAGTCGCGATGGTGGCAAGAAGTGCACCAAATGTACGGTCGAGTACGATCGCTTAGACCTGTTGAGCATCGACGCGAGAGACCAACTTCTGGCCGACCTCGAAGAACGACTCAAAATGTCGATCAACCGAGCTGAAGTGAAGACGATCGACATGCTGCAAAACAAAGCGACGCTTACCATTTGGGCTAAACCAACGAAAGAGTCAGTGAGCTGAACGTAGTTGGACCGATGCAGCCCACAGAACTTCAAATCAGCAACTTTTTACGAATGCGAATTGGAAAGATGAAAAAGAAGCACTTTATCCTCGGACTGCTGCTCACGGTTGCTGGTTTTGGCGTTTATCTTTCCGCCCAGGGACGACGCGGTGGTGGTTTCGGGCAAGGCCCCGGCGGTCCTGGACGAGGCGGGCCCGGCGGCGGTGGACCTGGAAATCGCGAAACGCAAGAGCTAGTAAAGAAGTTCGACACGGATGAAAACGGATGGCTCGACGCGGAAGAACGTGCGGCTGCCAGAGAAGAGACGCAGAGCGCTTCCAATGGTAGTTCTGGGGGCTTCGGACCACCAGGCCGCGGACCGGGCGGCCGTGGAGGACGCGGAGGACAGCAAGCTTCCGGCAAACCGGGTGCTATGGTCTCCACAAACGAAGTCCAGCAGTATGCGGACGAGTCGTTGTATGATCCATCCGTGCTGCGAACGCTGTTCTTTGAATTTGAAAATGCGGATTGGGAAAGTGAGCTTGAGGCCTTCCGGTACTCCGACGTCGATGTGCCCGCAACACTAACCGTCGACGGACGCCAGTACTCGAATGTTGGTATCCGTTTTCGCGGCCAGTCGTCTTATTTCTCCATCGCGACCGGCCTGAAGCGATCCTTCAATATCTCAATGAATTTGGCCGACGAAGACCAGCGACTCTATGGTTACAAGACGCTCAACCTTTTGAATAGCAACGGCGATCCGTCCTACATGAGTACGGTCCTCTATTCCAAGATCGCGAACCAGTACATTCCCGCGCCGAAAGCGAACCACGTACGCGTTGTCATCAACGGCCGCGATTGGGGCATCTACGTCAACGTTCAGCAGTTCAACAAGGACTTTCTCGCCGAACACTTTGAATCGACCAAAGGCACGCGTTGGAAGGCGGACGGGAATCCAAACGCCGATGCTGGTCTCCGTTATTTGGGCGACGAGATCGAACCGTACGAAGAACGACTGGATATGAAATCCAACGATGGCAAGAAGGCTTGGAAGTCACTCGTACTGCTTTGCAAGACGCTCAACGAAACACCACTGGCGGAACTTGAAACTGCGTTAGAACCGATGTTGGATGTCGACGCAACGCTTCGCTTCCTAGCCCTTGATGTTGCCTTGGTGAACAGCGATGGCTATTGGACTCGAGCCAGTGACTACAGCCTGTTTCTCGACCATCAGAAAAGATTTCACATCATCCCACACGACATGAATGAGGCCTTTGCCAGTGGTGGTCATGGTCCCGGAGGACGTGGCGGCCCGGGTGGCTTTGGCCCGCCTGGTATGGGATTCGGCGGAGTACTGTCCGGAATGTTCGGTCCGCCCCCCGGGGGCGAATTCGGTCCACCTGAGGACCGCCAGCGGGGAACCCGCCCCGTGGAAGCCGACGATCGTCAACGCCGCAATCGTCCGGCCGAAGCCGACGATCGTCAAGATGAGCGAGGCGGTCAGGAGCGGGGCGCCGGTGGTGGACGAGACGATCGGGGGACTAGAGGCGGCCGCGGTGGAGGTCGTGGGCCGGGCGGACAAGGCGGTGGTCCAGGAGGCCGAGGAGGACCTGGGCACGGCGGAGTCGACTTGGATCCGCTCGTCTCAATCGACAACGATCGCTTTCCATTGCGAAGCCGATTACTCGCGGTTCCAAGCCTGCGCGAGAAATACCTCGGCTACATTCGCGAAATCGCAGACCAGTCGATGGACTGGGAAAAGGTAACCAAGGGCGTGCAACAAAGTGCAAATCTGATCGACGAAGTCGTCAAGGGCGACACGCGGAAGCTCGACACGTACGAAGCATTCCAAGCAGCCACTCGGAACATTGCCCCATCGGAGAAAACTGGCGAGTCATCCCTCCAGAGCTTCTTCATGCAGCGGCGAGACTTCTTGTTGAAGTACCAACCGTAGGAAACATGCCCCAAAGAGCACGCGACCAGGCAAGCCGAATGAGTGCCGATTCCGCCTCCGACACGTGACCTACAATGAGGAATCAGCTTGCCCCTCGCCAGGCTCGCCATGGCCCAACGCTAGCAATTAGAAAATCTTTGACAGTCACGTACTTGCTGAGTGAATCCCTACAGTGATAGCATAGGCATCAAGCGGAATACCGAAGTCATCGCATTGCGACACCCTGTCGCAATGGAACGGTTCCGATCCGAAAATTACGACAGCATGTCGTAAAAACCTTCCGTTGTCGGACTCAAACGCTTGCCAGGTTCCGATCTTCACGACGCCGGTTCACCTTTAACAACGCGGTGTCGTCGTGCGCGTGCGTGCCTTTACGTCGCAGCACTTTTGTTTCTCATCGTCCACCGTCCTGTGCTCACGCTCTTCGACAATTGGTTCTTTTCAACTGAACTTGTTCGAGATCCCTTTTGGTATGAGGTGATCGGCGGCTGCAGCTATGGACTTCGCCTGTTCGGCTTTGCAGTAGTAGCCTGCGGGAGCATCTGGCTACCTAGAAATGGCAAACCAATCGGCTCAATAGTTCTTGCACCAGTGATCGCTGTTGTCGTTGGACTTCTTATTGATTCGCTTCCCTTGAAGAACGGGCTCGACCTCGCGATTTGCAGCGCATTGGTTTCAATTTCTGAAGCAACCGGGGCCGTATTGCTTGTTTTAGCATTCGGAATCATCCGTTCGTTCAGGTTTGTCGACTTGTGCCAGGAATCGAGCGGGCACTTGCCGCGTAGAAATCCATGGTCAATTCGAGGACTTGCTGTTGCTACAGCGACCATAGGTGCAATCATCGCCAACCGGCAGTGGTTTATTTCGATCTACGAGATGCAAGGATCCATGATTTCAAAATTCAGCGGCGTGTATTCCTTCAGCTATTCGGTCGCGATCGCGGTTGTCATCGTTGGATGTGGATTTGCGTTTACTCGGTCAACCCGACTTTTTGCCGCCTTCCTCTTGGGATTTTCATTTGCTGTAGCGTGGCTTTCAATTTGCATGGGTGAGTCAATTGCTTATGGGCCACCTCCTGAATGGATCTCGAACGCAATCTCGTCAGCGGTAATGCTAGGACTTCTACTGGCAACGTTTACGATAATGCGTGTATTAAGGTTCCGGTTGCGCTGAACCGAAACGAGATGCAAACAGCCACGCGTCCGACAACATGGTTTTTACGCTAGGCCTTCGGCACACCTTCGTCCTTTGGCAACGCTCGCTGGCCTTGGTACAATCCTCCTAGTTCAGACACCGCTCGCTTCGTTTAGGGCGGTGTCGTAAAAACCTTCCGTTGGACGACTTCCGAGAATGACAACCAACCGAATCATCGTGCTGTTACTGGCAAACGTTGCGGCCCTGATGGGTATCGCGTACTTCGCCACGATTGACATTCGCGGTATCATCGCGCCCCTCTTTCTCCTGACGGTTATCGACGGCGTCGCTGTTCGACGTATCCTGCAAAGAACCGCCAACGCTGAACCTCATGCCGATCATTCGTGATGCGATGGATTGAACTGGTATTGCGGTGATCGCACAACATGGCTTTTACGCTCAGGCCCTTCGGGCACACCTTCCACGTTTGGCGACGTGGGCTGGCCTTAGTAGAATCTCTCGTGGTTCAGACGTCGCTCGTTTCCATTGCGTCAGTGCGGGAAGGACCTTCCGCTGGTCAACTCAGGCTCTCCCAATGTCAAACGTATCCATAGTCAAACGTATC
>JBGCCZ010000053.1:0-42744 GCA_045105035.1 Pirellulaceae bacterium
ATGAAGGGCAACAACGGCCGCTCCGTCAACGCGGCCGGCTTGAACCAACCAATGCAGTAACCAGGGATAGAGCACAGGCCGAAACGCAGTCGGGGCGATGTCTTCCGACGGTAGCGACAACGGGTCTTCGGCTGTGAGTTCGCTGCCGAATCCGTAGATTCCCGTTCGAGCCAAATTCAATGCTAGGCGACCATATGAGTCCGGGTCCGCAGCTTGGATTTGTATTTCTTGATAACCGATTCCGTTTAGCAACCGTTCTGGTGAAGTATCTAAGAAAAGTACCGACGCTCGAACGACAAGCGCGAAAGAAACGACCAGCAAAAATGTACGCGTCGTAGTCACGGCTCACCTGTAGGTTTCGATTGCAGCCCCGCAGTCGACGACTTGGGGCACGTGCTAGCACTTCAACACTGCAGGAGGTGCTAAGAGCGAGGTACGCACCAGTCAGGATCGAAATCCGCCTTCTCCACCGAAGGAGCAGACTTAGTGATCTTCTTTACCTGCGGCTCCATTGTCGCTGCCTCGGAATAGACTTCCAGCCTGAGCTCAAAGTCGAGACTCTCCCCGGCCGCTAATTCAACTAATCGATTCTGTTTCTCTTCAAACGATCGAGCGTTTGGAAAACCTGTTCCTGGCTCCATCCCTGTGACGTAGCCGTCTTCCAACGCGACGGTGTTTTTCCACTGTGTTAGATAGGGAAGCGTGTCTGTCTTGTAATGCAAACCGAAACCGACATCCCCTGTCGCCGACTGCAAGAGAGCACGCGACCAACCTTCGCTGTCGGCGAGACCCTTGAAGAAATAGACTTGCTCAGCGTAGCCTACTGCGGGCCCCCGATATTCGGACCAAGTTGAAAGGTCTTCGACAGCCCGCGCGTCCCGGGCGACGGCGCGATCCGCTTGCACGTGGAACTTGGCTCCTTCATTTAGAAAGGGTTCCGCCACGTTCACGTGATACAACATCTGTGCAGTCGTCGGATTCCCCGACCGATTGGTGACTCGATCTCGAACTCCGATGTGAGCGTCGCCGAGTGAGAACTCATAGGTCGCACGTAGCTCAAGGTTCCATAGCAACGTGCGTGTTTCGTGGACCGAACCGGACACACGTAGTAAACCTCGCTCTCCGTCGACTTCCACAGTGAGATTTCGAGCAGGCAAGTTGGCGATGCGGCCGTGCAATGGATAGCGCAGTCGACTCGCATCATCGAAGTCCGGCGCACCAAAACTGCGAAGCCCGCAGCGTACAAGTAACTCATCGAATCCTTCCAGCCATCCGATACCGTCGGGATCGTGGATAGGAACCAACGCTGGATGGACAGGCCCCTGGACGGGCGATTTCCAACCACAATGAAGCCCGTCGATGCATGCTTTCCACAGACTCATACCCCGTGTTGGACAAATTGCAGCTCGGACTCGATCTGTTTCGACCAGCAGCAACTCGACTCCGGCGCACGCCCCCTCACAAAGCAAAGCTCTTTGCAATTTGAATTCGCCGCCTACAGCAGGAATCTTGTGTGCGGAAGAATCCAGTCGCTGCTGAATATCAGGTGGGCCGGTCCAACGCATAACCTCAGGCAACGGAACTTGCATACGATCAATCCAAGATTCGAGCGGAGAAGGATCTTAGAGCTTCGTCAGGTTCCGCTTTACCCATGTGATAGCCAGAATATCCGATTCTAAGCCTGGAAAACAAAGCTCCTTACTTGTAACCGCATGGGGCACGGAATAAAACAGGCGGTCCCCTTTTTGGCTGTTCGTCGCAGGTCCATTACGGAGCTTTGTTTGTTCCGGGACTAAGACCGTGATTTGCTAAAGAGCGACCAATTTGGCTCTCACGCTGTGGAGTGTTTGAACCTCTCGCTTCCTAAAACTCACTATCCTCTCGGAGACGAACATGGCATTGAAGATTCACAACGCAATGTGGCCTGGACTGGTTGGCAAAGGTGAGGACGAAGGCCAAGAGCCACCGATTAGCCTCGAGAAGATGCTGAATATGACTGCCGCCGCAGAAGTCGATGGCAAGAAGTTCGACGGTATCGACTACTTCCTGTTTCTTCCACACACGAACCCCGAAGCCTCAGACGACGAACTGAAGTCGATCGCCGATTTGATCGCCAGCAAGGGCTTTAAGGTCGGTTCGCTGGTCGCACCGATTTGGCCAGGCACTGTTGGCGATTCCGCAATGGGCGACAAGTCGCAAACGGACAAGTTCCTTTCCGCCGTCAAAATGGCTTGCCGTATCGCGGGGATTTTCAACGAGCACGGTGTGCGTGAGTACGGGTGCATTCGCATCGACTCCGCCGAGTTCGGCGTCGAGAAATGGCGTGAAGATCCAGCAAGAAACACAACTAAGATCGCCAACACCTTCAAGGAAGCTGCCAAGATCGCTGCGGACCACGGCGAGCGTTTGGCGGCCGAAGGCGAAATCTGCTGGGCTGGAATGCACTCGTGGAAAGCGATGGCAAATCTGCTGGAGGAAGTCGACATGCCCGAGTCACTCGGTTTTCAAGCCGACCTCGCGCACTCGTATACGTTTATGCTCGGGTTCAATGCACCCGAAGATGCACTAATCAGTCCAGATCACAGTCAAGAAGAGTTCTGGCCTGCCTACGAACAAATGACCGATCGGCTCCGGCCCTTCACGATCGATTTCCACGTTGCCCAAAACGATGGAACAGTTCACGGTGCAGGTGCTCACGATAAGACCGGCAAGCATTGCACGGCGGATGACGCGAATGGAAAAATCGACATCGTCAAATGTGCTGGCTACTGGTTAAAGGACTACGAGAGCCGCGGGATCAAGCATATCTGCTGGGACGGCTGCATGTTCCCGAACTCGACTCTCGAGAATCCACAGACGTGGAATACCATCCTCGACTCCATGCTTAAGGTTCAAGAAGCTCACGCCTAACCGCATCAGAATCCACTTCGCTTGGACAGTTCGCGAACCACCAACACATTGAAAGGAAATTCCCTTGAAAGAACTTCGCATCGGCATGATCGGCTACGGCTTCATGGGCAAGACGCACTCCAACGCGTACGTCCAAGCTGGCAACTTTTTCGAAAGTGAACATAAGCCCGTTCTCAAAGCGCTCTGCGCCCGCAATCTAGAAAAAGCGAAACCATTCGCTGAAAACTGGGGATACGAATCCGTTGAATCCGACTGGCGTGAGCTGCTCAAACGCGATGACATCGACGCCGTAGATATTTGCACGCCAAACAATTTGCACAAAGAAATTGCCATAGAAGCCGCCAAGGCGGGCAAGATGATTCTCTGCGAAAAACCTCTCGCAATGAATGCGGCTGAGGGCGAAGAAATGTGCCAAGCGGTCGAGGCGGCGGGTGTACCCAATATGGTTTGGTACAACTATCGCCGCGTACCGGCCGTCTCATTGGCAAAGCAGATTCTGGAGTCCGGCAAGCTCGGCCGCATCTTCCACTATCGTGCGAACTTCCTACAAGACTGGACCATCAACGCAGACGTACCTCAAGGCGGTGAGGCGACTTGGCGGCTCGACGCCGAAGCTGCAGGTAGCGGAGTGACAGGCGACTTGCTCGCTCACTGTATCGACACCGCACTCTGGTTGAACGGATCGATCAACGACGTCACCGCCATGACTGAGACCTTTGTGAAGGAACGAACTCACGCCGAAACAGGTGAAGTCCAACCCGTCAAAATCGACGACGCCTGCGCGTTTCTATGTCACTTCGAAAACGGTTCACTTGGTCTATTCGAGTCCACGCGGTACGCTCGCGGCCACAAGGCCCTCTACACGTTGGAAATCAATGGCGAGCACGCGAGCATGCGTTGGGATCTGCACGACCTCCACCGACTCGAGTACTTTGACCACGCAGACGAAGGTATCGTTCGCGGTTGGCGCAGCGTTCACGTGACCGACGGCGACCAGCCTTACATGGGCAATTGGTGGGTGCCAGGACTGCAAATCGGCTATGAGCATTCCTTTACGCACCAAGTGGCTGACTTCTTGAAGGCACTCGACACCGGAGAACCAGCGACTCCATCGTTCCGCGATGCACTTGAAACTCAGAAGGTATGCGACGCAGTCTTGAAGAGTGGACGCGAGCGCTCGTGGGAATCGGTGTAGAGCCCAAGAGTCCGGCGCGTTCTAAAAAGCAGAGGCTCGGAAACTTCAACGTTTTGGAACGTCGGCTGCGCGGTAAACAAACATGTGAAGCCAATGACTGCGCAAAATTGGTCATTGGTTTTTTTGTGCGCTCGCTCACTAGGTTTCGTGGCGCCGAAAATGGGCCCGCTCGTCCAACTTGGATTTGGAATGAACTATCTCGCACATGCTTACTTACACTTTGACGATCCGTACTTTGCCGCTGGCACAGCTCTGCCTGATTGGATGAGTGTCCTTGATCGCAAGAACAGAGCTCGCCAGCGATATGCAGAGCCTGTCGTAGAACATCAAGACGAGCAAATTGCAGCCTTCGCGAGAGGATGCGTTCGGCACCATACCGACGACCGTTGGTTCCATTCGAGCGAGAGTTTCATTCAGCTCAACACGCAGTTCGCAGTCGAAGTTCGGCCGCTCCTCGAGGAAGGCCTCAGTCACCAAGCCGCCTTCGTTGGGCACATTAGCGTCGAGTTGCTAATGGATGCCATACTCTGCGAACGCGACGACTCCTTGCTCGACCAGTACTACGATAATCTGGAGTCGATCGATCCCGAAAAGGCCCAGGAAGCCGCGAATGCGATTTGCAGAAAGCCCGTTACGGCACTCAGTCTTCTGATCCCACACTTCATCAAAGAGCGTTTTCTGGCCGACTACTACGATGATGGACTCCTACGAATGCGACTGAACGGCGTCATGAAGCGTGTTCGCCTACCCGAACTTCCCAAGAGCCTCGAAGGCTGGCTCGCAACGGCTCGGCCTCGAGTTCGCGACCGAATCGACGAGCTAATCACTCCACCCGACACAAGCGCTGAACCAACGCCGTAGATTTGGGATCCCAGTCCGAACAGATTCTGGATCCGGATTGAACAAGCGTACTCATTGCTCGAAAATCGTTTAGATTATGGAGCTCCAAGATTCGTCACCCCAACAACGATCTCCCCAACCAATCCACCGGAGTAAAGACACGATGCTATACGGAATGAACCTACTACTCTGGACTGGCGAAGTCACCGAAGAACTATTGCCGGTGATCGAGAAACTGAAGGGGATGGGATACGACGGAGTCGAGGTTCCTATGTTCAACCTGGATCTCGACTATTCAGCCCTTGGCAAGCACCTCAAGGATATGGGACTTCGCAGTTCGGCGGTCACTGTTCGGAACTTGGAGGACAACCCAATTAGCGAAGATGCTTCTGTTCGCGCCAAGGGAATCGAGCTCAACAAAAAGACTCTCGATTGTTGCGCGGCTCTGGGAGCGGAGACCCTGTGTGGTCCCTACCATTCGGCCATCGGCCACTTTTCCGGCGCAGGCCCCACCCAAGACGAATGGACGTGGGGAGTCGAAAGCATGCGAGCTGTCGCCGAGCATGCTGGCTCGGTTGGCGTGAACTTAGGCGTCGAAGCTCTCAACCGCTTCGAATGCTACTTCCTCAATTGTCATGGCGATTCTGCCCGATTTGCCCGAGAAGTCGACCATCCGGCCTGTTCCATTATGTACGACACGTTTCACAGTAACATCGAAGAAAAAGATATCGTCGGTACGCTCGCTGAGATCAAGGACAAGTTGATCCACATCCATATCAGTGAAAACGACCGCAGCACTCCTGGCCAAGGAAACGTGAACTGGGAGAGGAATTTCACTGGGATCAGCAACATTGGTTACGACGGCTGGTTGGTCATCGAGGCGTTCGGACTTGCCTTGCCCGAGATTGCCGCCGCCACCAAAATCTGGCGCAAGATGTTCGACACCGAACTACAACTGGCCGAACAAGGATTGGCGTTTATGAAAGAGCAAGTTGCCAAGCACTGCAACGGCTGAGCTTGGACTTGGAAGCAAGAGGCGAATGATGTGTTTCTATCGTGCCAGCCAACAAGACTGCGACCACTTCCGGCGGGAGGGTTTCGTTTTGGTGCGTTCGCTTTTTAAAAAAGAAGAAGCCGAATTGCTCAGTCGGTACGCAAGGGCTGATCGTGAAGTCTCCGACCGGGCGACTTCGCGATCCGACGCACAGGGCGGCACGACGACTCTTTCCCTAAGCAACGACCTTGGCGACGACCTTTATGCAGCAGTCGTCGCGTGCCCGAGAGTTGCAAACAGCATGGGGGCTTTTCTCGGCGAGGAAGTCTACCACTACCACCACAAAATGATGCTCAAGGAGCCGCTTGTTGGTGGAGCTTGGGAGTGGCACCAAGACTATGGCTATTGGTACGACTACGGCTGCCTTTTTCCCGCCATGGGTAGCTGCTTCATCGCTATTGACCAAGCGACCCGTGAAAACGGTTGCCTTCAAGTCGTCCCACGCTCCCACGAACTCGGTCGAATGAACCACATGAAGGTCGGGGGACAGACTGGCGCCGATCCGGAACGTATCGCGGCCATTCTCGAGCGAATGGAGGTCCAACAAGTCGAAATGCAGCCCGGTGACGCGCTGTTCTTCCACGGCAATCTGCTGCATCGCTCCGATCAAAACAAGAGCCCCAACCCACGTTGGTCACTCATCTGCTGCTACAACACGAAGTCGAACAGCCCCTACAAAGACTCACGCCACCCAAGCTACTCTAAGCTTGAGATGATTAAAGACGAGGAGTTCACAACCATCGCTCGAGAGAGGCTTGCTGAACTACCGGCTGGCTGAATTTGAATTCTGGCCGGTCGTCGCGTCAGTCTTTTCGACCTGCGACAGCACGAGCTCGATATCGGGTCGATCGAGAGGCGATTTCGAAACGTGGTGAAATCTCACTATTCCAGTGGGGTCAACCAGCACGTCGCCGCCAAGCTGCCTGAAATCGCTGCCCGGTTTTCCAGGCATACGCCCCGTCATAATAAGGCGCAGGTAGCCAGCAATCGTTTTCGGATTGTAGAGCGCCCACCAACTTGCTTTTGGGATCGCATAGGACTGGTAAAGCGTTTGGTCGGCGTCCAGCAAGATCGGCCAGTCTATGCCGGAACGTTTGACGTAGTTCCGCGCCATCTGATCATTGTCAAAAGCTACCAAACGAACCCGAACACCAAGTTCATTCAGTCGCACTGCCTGCTGCCACAACTGTGACACGTGTTCCCGACACGGCGGTCATCCAAGATGCCGATGCAAAATAAGCCATACCCAACAGCCGCTATCATCGGCCATTGTCCTGCGTACACCTTCGTGATCCAACAAATCGAAAGAGACAGCAGGAGTCCCGACAAGTTTGCTTGAAGTACTCGCCTCACTCATCCGTAACGCAACCTTCGGAGGCCGTTTTGACGTTCTTGATGTACTTATAAAGCGTTCCTCGAGTAGCCTTCAGCGGAGGAGCCGCCCAAGACTTCTTACGCTCGGCCAATACTTCATCACTGACGTCGATATCCAAGCGATTCGTGTCGGCGTCGATCGTAACGATTTCGCCCTCGTGCACGAGTGCTAGAGGGCCACCGACCTGAGCTTCAGGGGTCACGTGCCCCACGATAAAACCATGCGATCCACCGGAGAATCGACCGTCCGTGATGAGAGCCACATCCGACCCGAGGCCAGCCCCCATGATGGCCGAGGTGGGAGTCAGCATTTCTGGCATACCGGGTCCACCCTGCGGACCTTCGTAGCGGATGATAATCACATCACCCTTGCCAATCTTCTTTTCTTCAAGAGCTTTCAGCATGTCTTCTTCACTGTCGTAGCACTTCGCAGGTCCAGAAAACTTCAGTCCTTCTTTCCCAGTAATCTTGGCGACGGCACCCTCTGGAGCAAGATTGCCACGCAGGATTTGAATATGCCCAGTCGGTTTGATCGGTTTCTCGACCGGCTGGATGATCGACTGGCCTTCCTTCAAGCCTGGAACCGACTCGAGATTCTCACCTAGTGTTCTACCAGTCACCGTCATGCAGTCGCCATTCATCAGCCCCTTTTCTAAGAGGTATTTCATGGCTCCAGGCGTTCCGCCAATCGAGTGCAAATCCTCTTGTACAAACTTCCCACTTGGCTTTAGATCCGCAATAAATGGAACTCGATCGCTCACCGCTTGAAAATCGTCAATTCCAAGATCTACACCCACGCTCCGAGCCATTGCTATTAGGTGCAACACAGCGTTCGTTGATCCACCTAACGCGACGACGACGACCATCGCGTTCTCAAAAGCCTCACGCGTCATGATGTCTCGCGGCTTCAAGTCCTTTTCGAGCAAGTTCAGAATTGCCTCACCGGCTTGATGGCACTCCTCAATCTTGGCAGGGTCTTCTGCGGGGATCGAACCACTGTAGGGCAAGCTCATCCCAAGTGCTTCGATAGCCGACGCCATCGTATTGGCGGTATACATCCCGCCGCATGCGCCAGCGCCAGGGCAGGCATGGCGAACGATCTCTTCGCGTTCTTCGTCGGAAATCTCACCTGACAAATATTGACCGTAGCACTGAAACGCAGAAACGATATCCAGCGAATGGCCATTCCATTTCCCAGGCCGTATCGTTCCGCCGTACACCATCAATGCAGGTCGGTTCAAACGGCCCATCGCAATGAGACAGCCCGGCATATTCTTGTCACAACCAGGTAGCGTCACCAAGCCGTCATACCACTGACCGCCCATGATCGTCTCAATCGAGTCGGCAATCAGATCGCGAGATTGCAGCGAATAGCTCATCCCCTCAGTGCCCATGGAGATGCCATCGCTGACTCCGACGGTGTTGAAACGCATGCCCACAAGCCCGCTTCGCGAAACGCCTTCCTTCACTGCTTCGGAGAGCTTATTGAGGTGCATGTTGCAAGAATTGCCCTCGTACCAAACACTGCCGATACCCACTTGGGCCTTGTTCATATCCTCTGGCGTTAGCCCCGTGGCGTAGAGCATGGCCTGCGAAGCACCTTGACTCTTGGGCTGTGTAATCTGGCTGCTGTATTTGTTTAGCTTCAAAGTCATCGTTGCCCCCCGGCAGTTTAGGTCGCCGGCCCTGAGAGGATTGAGTTTTGCGGGAGCAAGAGCCGCTTTAGCTCCTGCGACCACAAGTCTACTTTTGCGAAGTGAACGTGTGTAGGACGCTAACTTGAATTCGACTACCATGTCAGTTCATCCATTAGCCAAACTGCAACTCCCCTCCAGCCTTTTCTTCTGCCTGAGCATCGCCAATGAAAACCAACTCGCTACTTCTGATCGCGGCATCCGTCCTGTTACTGAACCTCACGCCCAACCGTGGTCTTTCCCAAGAATCGGGACCAATATTTCGCCCGCTTTTTGATGGGAAGACGACCTCTGGCTGGGAAGGGAACGAGAAGTACTTTCGAATCGAGAAACAGTCGATTGTGGCAGGCACTCTAGAGGCCAAGATTCCGAACAACGAGTTCCTCTGCACCGAAAAGGAATACGGCAACTTCGAGCTCAGCATCGAAGTCCGCTTGAAGGGCGAAGGCAACAATGCGGGAATTCAGTTTCGCTCGAAGCGGGTTGAGGATGACCACGAGGTTAGCGGATACCAGTGCGACGTCGGCGCGGCTTTCGATCGCCCTGTCTGGGGTGCTCTCTACGATGAATCCCGTCGCCGCAAAATGCTCGCCGAAGGCCCCAAAGAGAAGCTTAAGTCTTGGGTCAAAGAAGGCGATTGGAACGAGCTGCGAATCGTAGCCGAGGGAGACCAGATCCAATTGTTCTTAAACGGACATCTCACCGTGGACTACACCGAAGAAGAGTCGGAGGCGGACGTTCCTCGTTCCGGAATTATCGGACTTCAAATCCACTCAGGTCCTCCGACTGAGGCTTGGTACCGCAACATTCGCATCCGCGAGTTGTAAGACATGAAGACTGCATCCAAGTTCGCATACTTTGACCTCGGCAATGTACTGATCCACTTTGATCATGAAATCGCGGTCCGGCAGCTCTCGCAGGTCACCGGTGCAACGCACGAAGAAGTGCGAACAGCCGTCTTTGAATCGGATGCTCAAATCCAATACGAGACCGGGCACATTTCCACTTCCGAATTCGCCCAGGCGATCAACGAGTCGCTTGGCAGCCACGCCTCGGAAGCCGAGCTAGTTCAAGCCGCGAGTGATATTTTCCGACCGAATTTAGAGGTCCTTCCCGTCTTGGAGATGTTGGCGCTAGTCGAAATCCCAATGGCCATCCTCTCCAACACCTGCGAAGGACACTGGCAATGGATTGCGAATCAAGACTGGCCGCTACCAGGTCGCTGGTTCGAGTTTGCTGTCTTGAGTTACGAAGTGAACAGCATGAAGCCCGACTCGGGAATCTATGACGTCTGTGAAGAACGCTGTCGCAGCACACCCACGGACATTTTCTTTACCGATGACCGCGAAGAGAATATTTTGGCAGCAAAGCAACGAGGCTGGACGACCCACGTTTTTCGAAACGCGCAGGGCCTGCGAAGCGCGATAGAGGACTGGCTCGCCAATTGACCAGTGTCTTCATCGCTAATTTCTTGGTCCAACACGGTACGACTCGCGGAGCAGTGCTAGGTCGCTGTACAATGGGGGGGTCCTGATCGCTGTCTTCTGAGCCACCTATGTCTGCGCCCCAACTACCCTCCCGAATCGAGAACCCTAGCTCTGAGTCCACTACGGATCCGGCTCCATTCCGAACTGTTGCTGTCATCGACGTGGGGGCAACCAGCATTCGTATGGCAATCGCTGAAATTTCCGACAATGGCGACGTCAAATTGCTTGAGAGCCTGACGCAGGCCGTCGGGCTCGGTAAGGACACGTTCACTTTGCGACGAATACGCAAGTCGTCCATTGAGGAATGCGTCGGCGTGCTCCGCAGCTACAAACGCTTGCTGGCGGAATACGGAATCCACCTCGATCAAGTGCGAGTCGTAGCTACTAGCTCTGTGCGCGAAGCCATGAACCGCATGGCGTTTATCGACCGCGTGTTCATTGCAACTGGACTCGTCGTCGAACCACTCGATGAAGCCGAGGTGAATCGCATCACCTACATGGGCATTCAACCGCTCCTACAGGCCGATCCCAAGCTGTCCTCAAGCCGCTCAGTGATTGTAGAAATCGGTGGCGGAAGTACCGAGATCTTAGTCGTCCAGTCGGGCAATGTTCTCTTTTCACACACCTACCGACTTGGGTCTTTGCGGCTACTCGAATCGCTGGAGAAGTTTGATGCGCAAGGAGCCAAGCAACGCATCATCCTTGAGAGTCAAATTCTACGTGCCGTAGCGCAGATCCGTGAACATATCTCAAGTGAATCCGCCTTGGAGATGATTGCGATTGGAGGCGATGTTCGCTTCGCGGCAAATAACTTGCTCGAGGAGTGGGATGAAGAGGACCTCGGCTATCTCACGATGGATCAGTTAAACGAGTTCACACGCAAGATGTTGAACTCGAGCCAGGATGAAATAGTGCGCGAGCATGGCCTGAGCTTTCAAGACGCAGAGACGATCGGCCCCGCCCTGCTCTGCTACTTGCTGCTCGGGCGCGCGTTTGACCAAGAACGCATTGCCGTCTCCGGCGCAAACCTGCGCGATGGACTGTTGAAAGACATGTCAATTCGCGATGTGTGGACAGCCAATTTTCGCAGCCAGATCATTCGCTCAGCCGTTAGTCTCGGCCGCCGCTTTGACTTTGACGAACAACATGCCCGTCATGTCGCGACTCTTTGCCGACGACTCTTTTCTGATCTGCAAAAGGAGCATCAACTCGAACCACGTATGGAGCTGATTCTGTACTTGGCTGCACTTCTGCATGAAATCGGCCTCTACATCAACACAAAGAGCAATCACAAGCACACTCTGTATTTAATCCGAAACAGCGAGTTCTTCGGGTTGGGGCGAAAGGATGTGATGCTTGTCGCTTTGGTTGCGAGGTACCACCGCCGCAGCAGTCCACAACCACAACACGATGGCTACTCGAGCCTCGATCGAAAGAATCGAGTCGCGGTTTCGAAGCTAGCAGCCATTCTTCGAATTGCAATTGCCCTGGACGACACCAGAAGCCAACGCATCTCGGATATCCAATGCCGAGTCACAGAGAATCGGCTAACGATTACCACACGTGACGTCGACGACGTTTCACTCGAACAGCTTGCTCTTCGTCAAAACGGGACGCTGTTTGAGGAGACCTACGGAAAAGAAGTCCGCATTCGCGCTAAACCCAACCGCTAGTTTGAACTCGCAGTTAAGCCAACATACAAGTCGACTAGGCGGCCGTGCGATGGGGGTCGCTTTTCCACGCGTGGTGCCATTTGTGAAACGTCGGAGGCGAAACGGCTTCATTGGATCTACTCGGGACCAACACTTTGGAATGGGCCAAGCGAAACAATACTTCGGCGTTCATACGCAGCTTATAAGACAGCTTTGCCGAACTACTATTCAGCGCAGCGAGCTGTTTTTTCGTCGATGCGACAAAGCCCCCTTTTGCGGCCGCTCGTGCCCACTTCCCCGCACCAGCCGGTGATCGCTTCTGAGTCGCATCCGCCACGACGCCTTCAGGGACGGGGATGTCACGTGCTTGATAGTGGGCGGTAAGTAGATCATTCATCAGCGTCCTTTGCTTGTCTGACCGACGCCAACAAACACTCTGCGCGTGCTGACGATAGCAGAGGAGTATCTCAGGCAAATTGCACAACTCGCCAACCTCTGACAGACGCAGCCACAAATCGTGATCTTCGACCCATTGGTATTCTTGCCGATATCCACCGACTTGGCGAAACGAATCCGTGCGAATCATCGTTGAAGGATGAAAGTGCCCAGTGCGGCGATGGAGTAGACTGTCCACGATCTGAGCATGTTCTTGCGGTAATCGGCTCAGGCAGAGTGGATCACCGTCACTATCAATTTCAAGAATTCCCGTACCACACACCACGCATTGCGGATGATCGTTCATCCATTGGACTTGAGTGGCGATTCGATTTGGAAGTGCGCAGTCGTCGCTGTCCATGCGCACTAGCAGTGGTGCCCGAGCTGATTTGCAGGCAACGTTCAATGCGGCGACGATACCAGCGTTGGATTGGTGGTGGACTCGAACACGAGAATCCTGCGTTGCAAACCAATCCAACAATTCGGGCGTTTCATCGCTGCTACCATCGTTGACACAGATAACTTCAAGATCCGCAAAAGACTGATCTAAAATGCTTGCCACCGCATCAATCGTGTACTGCCCTGAATTGTAAAAAGGCATCACAACGGAAACTGCTGGACTCGACACTTCATCACCTTTCTACGAGAAATTTTCGTTGCCAATACGTAACCCGTAACCGCGACGGACTCTTCAAAGGTATCACGGGGAATCAGGCAGCACATTCAACTCGGTCTACCGCGATGTGCATGCGTCGCCAATCCGGACATAGTATGGCGGAGTCATCCATGGTTCCGGATTGGAACCACGCATCCGGCGCATAGACAACCTTTTGAGGCCGCTCGTTCAACCAAGCCGCCCACCAACTGAACGTGCTATTCGCAATCACGCAGCAACTAGCACGACTCATCAGCCACATGTCTTCATGCGCTGTCTCGCCCGAATTGTGATCTACATAGTGAATCGGCGCGTCCAGGTGCAAGTTGCCTCGACACCAATCTTGATCATTCGAAAACACATAGACGCGTGGCTCTCGCTTACCGACTCGCCAATCCGCATAACAACGCCGGTAGTAATCAAGAGACAGATTCACATAGAGTCTGGCAGCACCGGAATTCGAAAGATAATCGCCACGGCGGACGTGCAAAGCGATCGACTCCGATCCTTCCATCTCATCTGCCAATTTCCGAGACACATTGGACACGCTCCGCGGAGTAAACTCCCGTATCAACTGGGCACGCATACCAGGGAAAAACTGTTCACTCTGCCAATATCCGACCAAGTATTTTCGATCCCGGGTACGTAAGTACCGCTGGTCAAAACCGAAGGACTTTTCCTTGCATCGAGCCAGAGGACGCGAGAACAAACTCGATCGAAGAGCTTCGATTCTGCTACCGGCCGCACGAGAGGCTCCGTACTTGCGAGGAACGAGCTGGGCTTGCTCACTCGTTAATGACTTCGCCTCAATAGAGAGCTTGTCGAGCAGAAAACCGTGGGCTGGGCCAGACTGGTAAGAGCTTGTATCCAAGAGCAGTTCGGTTTGATGCTTGTTCGCTAGGTACCGTCCAAAAGCGTACTGGAACATTTGATTGCCGAGTCCGCCATCGACGCGTGTCACGATCATGAGTTCAGTCCTATCTACATTCCGAGTTCATCATGCCGCATTTCGCCGCAGTTGCTTTTGAACCAGTTTCCAAACCAACTCGGCTCGGTGCTTCTTCGGAACGAGGCGAACGCGTTGAGCGGGCCGATTCACTAGAGTCTGGCTAAAGTGCTCGGCCAACATCGAACAGAGGTTGTTGTCATACAAAACACGTCTGCGAGCTTCATCAAGCTGCCCGCGTGAATTCGCGTAGCAATCCGCCTCCAAAACCGCGCGAATCGTCGCGATCGCTTGTGCCGGACGGTATATATCAATCGAAGTAAAGCTGCCTTCAGGGTATCGATGGTAAGCCTCCGGCCCGCCAAAGTAGATCGGATAGCTATAGCCTAAAAACGCATCAGCAAGCTTCTCAGTCATGAAGAAATCGCTGTGATCGTTCTCCAATACTATGTGATATTGGTAGTCGTAGATGGCGTCCGATTTATCATCTATGCTACGAACACCTCGACCAAATACATCAATGCTATCTCCCAGCGCTTCCTTCAATTGCTCGACAAACACCAATCGCTGGCGATGATCCTCGCTATGCGCCTTCGCGCTACAGATGACACTCATCCGTTTTGATTTCTTCGGACGTGGCAGCGTAACCAGGTTGTCGAAATCCAGTGAACGTCCATGTGCCTGACCTGCGTACAGCCCATAGTGCCAATGTTGTGCCTCGTTGCGGCGCGTCTTCCTCGCGTGTTGTATGGATTCATGGGAAGTCCATACCTGCCCGAACTGATGCGTGAATCGGCTACGGTAGCTGCGAAGGCTCTCTGGTTCGCCGGTAATCAGCAGCGTATTTCCGGCGGGACACACTAGCTCCAGAGGCTCGACAAGATCATCGTAGACAACACAACCAGCGAGATCAGTTTGTCCAGGATCCGTCACGAAACGAAAATCGCCCCAACACCCCTGCGAGGCTGGCGTTTGCCTGAGGAGCAATTCGGGTGGAAACGAGGCTGCTATCAGAATATTTGGCATTACAAACACGGCTTAGATCGGATCGTGGGAATGCTGCTGCATAGCTTTTTCTGGGTACCGCCACAAGGTCATTCCAACAATCCATAATTTCAAAGTCGGGCGCGATATAATGCATTCCGAACTTTCGTGACCTTAATCGATTGAGAAACCAGCCCATCATCCCGCTATCACCCAAGTTTCTGGAGTCGCAGTGACGGAACCATCTTCGGCAGATTTAGATCAATCAAAAGACGAGCAGCTTCTCGAAGACCTGAGTCAAAAAATCTCCAAAGTACGCGAAGGTCTAGCCAAGGCAGTCGTAGGACAAGACGAGGTGATTGAGCAGCTCTTGATCGCGCTTCTTGCAGGAGGCCATTGCATCCTGGTTGGAGTTCCCGGTCTAGCCAAAACGCTGATGATTGCGAGCCTAGCGAAAATGGTGGATCTGGACTTTAGCCGTATCCAGTTCACGCCCGATCTCATGCCCGCCGACATTACTGGCACGGAGGTCATTCAAGAGGACGTCACCACAAACCAACGAGAGTTTCGATTTATCGCGGGCCCAGTGTTCGCGAATGTCATCCTGGCGGATGAAATCAATCGAACTCCGCCTAAGACCCAAGCCGCACTCCTGGAAGCCATGCAGGAGAAGCAAGTCACCTCAGGCGGGAGACGTCATCAACTTCCTTCTCCGTTCTTCGTACTTGCAACGCAGAATCCGATCGAACAGGAGGGGACTTACCCGCTTCCAGAAGCCCAACTTGATCGCTTCATGTTTATGATCAAAGTCGACTATCCGAACTTAGATGAAGAACTGGAGATCGTCCTGAGAACAACGAGCGAGACGACCCCAGAAACCTCGACGGCTCTCTCGGGCGCGCAGCTAGCCGAGCTAGAACAACTAGTCCGCCGCATCGCCATCACTCCGTCACTCGCACTCGTTGCGACGCAAATAGCTCGCCTCACTCGCCCTGAGGAAACCACTTCCGCGCAAACCACTTCGTCAAAATCGAAAGAAAATAGCCTAAGAGGACTCGTCAATCGTTGCGTGCGATGGGGAGCCGGACCACGGGCAAGTCAGTTCATCGTACTTGGCGCGAAAGCGCGCGCTGCCATGATGGGCAGCCCAGTTGTCCGCCGGGAAGATATCGACAGTGTTGCAGGTCCAGTCCTCCGACACCGCATGAAGCTCAATTTCCAAGCGGAGGCCGAGGGCATAACCGTCGAATCCATTATCCAGCAAGTCATCGAAGGCGTTGACCTTTCTCTCAGAAGCTCATCCAGTGAACAAATCACTCAAGTACTTCGATCCTGAGACTCTTGCAAAGATTCGACCACTGGGCCTGCGCGCAAAAGCACTCGTCGAAGGCTGGTTGACTGGGTTGCACCGAAGTCCGCTCAAGGGACACTCTCTCGAATTCGCGCAACACCGAGAGTACGTTCCAGGAGATGACCTACGCCTGGTGGATTGGAAGGTCTTCGCGCGATCCGATCGCTATTACTTAAAACAGTATGAAGACGAAACCAATCTGACGTGCTATCTGCTCGTCGACCAAAGCGCCAGCATGAATTATCGTGCTTCAACAAGTGCGCTAAGCAAGCTTGAGTATGCGCAACTTGTCGCGTGCTCGCTGGCCTACCTAGTGACAGCGCAACGCGATAGTATCGGGCTCGTCACATTTGCCTCGCAAGTTGAAAACTGGCTACCGGCTCGAGGCTCCGTGAATCAGTTTGATGACATCATCCAAATTCTAGAGAAGCCACACAATCAAAATCAAACAAAAGTCGCCGACGTGTTGTCCGACGTCATTCAGCGACTCAACGGCACTGCCTTGCTCATCTTGATCAGCGATTTGTTTGATGATCCCGAGCGCGTTGCAGAGTCGATTCGCCTAGCGCGGCACGCAGGCCACGATCTATTCGTCATGCAAGTTCTAGACTCTGACGAAATTGACTTCCCCTTTGATAGAGTGACAGAGTTCGAATCGCTTGAAACTGCAGCAATACCCACGACCTCAGCGGATCCCATGCTGATTGCCGGAGCGTACCGCCGAGCAATGGAAGAGTTCCAAAGTAGGTTGCGCATTGAGTGCCAACAACAGAACGCCGATTTTTGCTGCTTGCGGACGGACCAATCGCTCGTCTCCGCACTCCCGGAAGCACTTTCACTTCGTCTGAGAAGGGAGCGTTAGGTTGACGTCCGCTCCTTTCTTTGTACTCGAATTTACTCCGCACCCGTCTGCTACATTGCTGGGTTTCGGTTTCGCGAGCAGCTGGATGTTGCTGTGGACGTTTGCCGCTGCGATTCCCATTCTTCTTCACTTTCTCGCAAAACGACGATCGATCACCGTCCCGTGGGCGGCCATGCATCTGCTCCAGCAAGTGCTGGAAAAGGAATCCAAACGCATTCGAATTGAGCAACTCATTTTGCTCGCCATTCGGACCTGTGTCATGCTGCTGCTTGCTTTCGCGCTCGCACGACCCTTCTTCAATATCTCAGCAACTGATGCGGTCCTGGGATCGGTCCAGCAACGTTGGCTCCGCATTTTCGTACTAGACCTCTCGTATTCGATGCAGTTCAAAGAGGGCGATATTTCCAGCCTGCAAAGAGCCAAGTCGATCGCCGTCGAACAAATCCGCTCATGCAATGAAACAGATGCCTTCGCCGTCGTTGAATTGAACACTGCTCACGCTGCGTTGCTCCCCCAACAAAACGCATCGCAGTTGCAGCAGCCAACGCGTCGGCCAACCATGGATCGCGATCTTACGATTGCGCGCATCCAACAGCTCCAAAGCCGAGACACTGGAGCAAACCTGGAACCCGCTATCCAACAGGTCATTCACCTGATCGAAGAAGCCTCCAAGGACCCCAGCCTTCCCACTCGGGTTCAAGTCCACGTACTTTCCGACATGGGATCTGATACTTGGTCCGAGTCGCCGTCGCAGAAACAGTCCCTCCAGCAACTGGCTAAAATCGCCGAAATCAAGATCCAATCTGTCGCGGCCGCTTCGCGTGAAAATCTTGCCGTTACGGAAGTTTCAACCCAGAGCGACTTCTTTAGTCGTGGAGAATCGGCCCAAGTCTCTGCAAGGATACTGAATGCCAGTCTTCGAGCCACTGCCGAGATCCCAGTAAGACTCCTCTTAGATGGCCGCGTCGTGGCAAGAGAGTCCGTTCGAATCCCACCACAGGGTGAAACGCTCGTCAATTTCTCCGCAACGCTGAACACATCCGGTTATCAGGTACTCACAGTACAACTGGACGATGATCCACTTGAAGTCGACAATCAACGCAGCCAAATTGTCGAAGTCCGCGAAGCCGCTCGAATTCTCTTCATTGAAAATGAGTTCGATGCAACTCGCTTAATTCGTTTGGCCTTGGGAGAAGAGACAGACTCGCCGGCAGTGGACAATTCCAGACGCACTACTTTCGACGCGGACAAAACGCTCGAGTTCGTCCGCTACTCATCGTTCAAAACACTGTCGACCGACCTCCTCGAATTCGACGCTGTATTCTGCACGGACCAGACGTCTTTAGATGCTGAGCTGATTGCCAAGCTCGCAAACTATGTAAGGAAAGGCGGTGGACTCGTTGTCACTCTCGGCCCCAACAGCAACGCTTCACAATGGAACACGCTGCTTGAAGAAACCGAACTTCTTGGGTTCCGCCTTGCCGAACCAAGCGGAATTGAGAATTGGAATTTAGACCCTCTGGGTTATGAGAGCCCCGTCCTCAGCCCCTTTGAGGGCTTCCCAGACGCAGGTCTGCTGACGACACCGCTCTTCCGATTCTGGAAGATTGAGAATATCGACGAAGCACTCCAAGTGGACTTGGGAATCATGAACCAAGGTCCTTTGCTGACACGCTTTGACTTCGGACGAGGTATAGTTGCCAGCCTCCTCTCAACGCCCGCCTCAGGGATCGAAATCGATGACGCTTCCAATTGGAATGCCATCGCAACTTGGCCCAGCTTCGTACCGCTAATGCGACAACTCTTACAGACTCTCCTGGACGAACGCTCAAGTCGTTTGAATGCAACCGTTGGCGAAGTACTCACTGGCTTTTCCGATGAAGACCGATCAACGATTGTGCAATTGACCGACCCAGCTGGGACTCGCTTTCGCCTATCTACCGAACGCCTAGACGACGCGGATTTTGGATGGTTCTTCTCCAATACTTCTAAGAGTGGCGTCTACCGGCTTCAGCAGAATCAACAATCAACGCCTTACGCAATCAACCTCAAAGCCGATGAGAGCCGCTTGGAAACTTCGCGTGTTCCAACCTTCGCTTCGCCCGACTTCGGTGATGTTACCGAATCCAGCTCAGAAGAACTTCCGACTGATAACTGGCCCGCTACGGCTTGCCTGGTCGGACTAGTGCTGTTGTTAGCCTCCGAAGCGATTGTTGCACTCTTGTTCGGAAAAAGAGTGCAATGATGCCGACGCCACCACAGTTCATTCGCCAAATTGTTGACCAGTCCCTTTCGCCAACCGCAGCGGAAGAAGCCAGGCCACTTGCCATCGAATCGATGATTCGTGCGACACTAAACGTCCCACTCTGGCTATGGATCTCTGGCGGCACACTCTTATTCCTAGTGTGTCTCGCAATTTACATGCGAGAACGTGGACAAGCTCCGCGCTGGATCCGAGTGGTACTAGCAACGCTTCGATTTTGCTTACTGGCCCTCGTCCTTTGGATGCTAATGGGATGGATGGTTGTTCGCTATCGAGTGGAGAGACCAGAAATTGCCATCATCGTCGATCGATCTGCCAGCATGGCAACGACCGACGGTGGGATAGACGCCAAAGAAAGCGTCGCGCGATTGAGCCAAGTCCGCGAAGAGATCTTGAGGTTACCAGTCGCTACACGCAATAGCCTTAGTGAACGGTACCGTGTGCGATGGTTCTCTCTCGCCGATCAATTGCTTCCCATTGCGAGTCCGTTCTCAGCAGATCAATGGGAGACCATCCAAGCAGATGGAAAGCAAACTCGGCTTGGCAGTGGGTTGCTTCAAATGATCGACCGCTTAGCAGGCAGTTCATCTTCTGCAATTTTGTTGCTGAGCGACGGAATCAATTCAGCGGGTGTTGGTCTCGCTGCTGCCGAGCGTTCCGCCCGGGCTGCTACGGTTCCAGTTTACCCCGTTCTGGTTGGGAACGACGCAGCCATTCCAGACGTAAGGTTGGCTGATATTCGCGTCGATGATCAAGTGTTCCTGGGAGATCGAATCCTGGTCGAAGCTTCGATTGCGGCTTCTGCCGTGGAGCAAGAAGAGCTCAAAGTCACCTTGCTTGACAGTGCTTCGGGTCGTCGGTTGGATGAAGGCATCGTGCGTCTGACGAAGAACCAAATGCAAGCCGTTGCCGAATTGAGTTTCCTTCCCGATGCGCCCAACGAAGTGGAACTGAAGATTCAAGTAGAGACTCTTCAAAACGAACTCAACACCGAAAATAACGTCGGCCGAAAGCGGGTCAGCATCCGCGATCGCCCTCTTCGGGTGCTGCTTGTGCAACAGAGACCGAACTACGAGTTTCGATTCTTAAAGCATTTGCTCGAACGTAGTCTTGAAGTTGGATCTGGAGCGGCCGCAAGCTTTTCCCTGTCTTCGGTACTGCAAGAGTCTGATCCCGAGTATGTCAATCAAGACGACTCGGCCCTCCGACTTGTACCTACCAACCGTGCACAGTTACTCGACTTTGATGTCTTTATTTTTGGACGCTTTGACCCAACGCTGGTCAGCCGTAGAGCCCAAAGCACGATTGTCGAAGCAATCACCGAACGCGGCGCAGGGTGCGTGTTCATCTACGGCAACGGCAATCCGGCTATCGAGTTGGACGGCTATCCGATTGGAGCGGTTCTCCCAGTTCAGAATTCGGCCGGCCTACTGAGCAACCCTCCTGTACTGCACCCCGAGGCGCGTTGGACTCCGTCTGCAATGGGAAGTGGAGCACTCCCACTCCAGTTACTCGACCCCGATAACGATTCGCCATCGATCTGGTCCACACTTCCAATCATTCGACGAACTTGCAGTTTGACTCCATTGAAGCTCGGCGCGCAGTCTCTCGTCACCGCCCAACGTGCCGACGGAGCGAGCAGTACGATTCTCATTTCGCAATACGCCGGTGCGGGACGTGTGGTCCTTCAGGCGAACGACGAGACGTACCGTTGGACCAGCGTAGATGGGACCGACACACTGCACCAACGCTACTGGGGTCAGCTTTTGCGATGGGTCAGCCGGGGCAGACTCAATCAGCCCTCCGAGCAGTCCGCGGTCACAGCCAGCCCAGAGAACTTGGTTGCCGGCCAGACGCTCACCTTGGAGGCCACGATCGGCCTGGATATACCGCAAAAAGAACTACCGAATTCAGCCACGGTTCTCCTGAACTGGGGCGCAGAGCAACGAACGGTGAAGCTGACTCCATCGACCCGCAATAGCCGAACTTATAGCAGTCAAGTCGCGGGACTTTCACCCGGCGAATACCGAGCTCTTCTCGTTCAGCCCGCCACCGATGAACCAGCGAGCACTGAGTTCCGAGTCCAGGCGCCGCCTGGCGAAATGGCAGAACTAAAAGCAGATTTAACTGCAATGGAGTCGCTTGCCACCGTTTCGAGAGGCCGACTCTATCGCATCGAAGCACTTAATCAACTGCTTGAAGAACTTCCCGGAGGGGCATCCTCGGAACTAACAAATTTACCTCCAACCCCGCTATGGAACCGCTGGTGGGTCGCGCTCTTGTTTGTTGCTCTAATCGGATCGGAATGGCTGCTGCGACGCAAGTATCGAATGCTCTAGGGTCGATCCTTCTACTCGGATTCGGCCAATTTCGGCAAAGGCACCGTACCGTCTCTGTACAATACGTTGTACGCACAAAACGGGACAATGTGTCCACTTGGTAGAACATGATGAGTACAGCACTTCATCACCCGCCGCACATCAAAATTGTAGACGTCCAAGAACGAAGTGATGGTGATGCGTAGTAAATCGCGTGCGCCGACTTTTTGTTCCACAACGCGACTGAGGAACTGCTCGATTCCCGATTTTGATTTCCCGGAGGGCACCGAAGCTTCGAGCACTGGCAAGCCTGATTCTTTACCAGAACTTGGGGTGTCTACTCCGCTACAACAGCTCTCGCCCTCGCAAGCCAGTCGCGCCATCGCCTGCTCCGCCAGCCTTCTCGTTTGCTGCCGCGTAAAACTGATTCCGTTGGCCAGCAGATCGAGGTTGGCTTCTGCATCAATCCATTTTGTCAGCGGCAGGAAGCCTGATTCGGTCCGTGTCGCTAAACCAATCCAGTGGCAGTTCGGGTGGGCACAGGGCAAGGGGAAGAAATCGTCCGTACCAAATTCATTTCGAGAGTCGGCAACGATGCCATCGATCACATCTGGAAATGTGACTCTCTTCTCAAGCTCTTCCGGCAATACATGCCGCCCGCTGTAAGTGGCGGGTTGCAGACTCAGTCCCGTTACGTGTGGCTGCCCCTTGGCGAATTCCAATAAGTCCGCTGGTGCACCTTCGTTGAGGCCTCCCTGCAGTGTCGCTACGAGAGTTACGTTAAGACCGACTTCCGCGAGATTCGCAAGAGCGAGAAGCTTCTTCTCCACCAGTCCCTTTTGTCCCCGGAGCCGCTCAACCGTGCTGTCATCGAGTGAGTCCATTTGGAAATAGATCTCAACTCGTTCCTTGTTCTCTGCGATACGCTCCAACAGCTCTCGATCGTGCGAAAATCGGATGCCGTTCGTATTGATCATCACGTAGTCGACCGGCCGCTCGAGAGCGTAGTCAATGGCTTCGAGCAATTGCGGATGAAGCGTCGGTTCACCACCCGACAGCTGCATCACTTCGACCTGGCCCTCCGCCTCGACCAAACGATCAATGGCCGACTTAATTTCATCCAGGCTACGGTGCTGCCGGCCCGGCGCGCTCGCCGCGTAACACATGGGACACGTCAGGTTGCAACCATCTGTAATCTCAATCACACCAATGCAAGTGTGCTGTTCGTGCTCAGAACAAAGTCCACAGTCTTTGGGGCATCCCTGACTTGGCTCTACAAAAGTCTTCGCTGGCAGCTTGGCAGGCAGGCTCGTATCGATCCGATCATAGCGTCCGACATCGGAGCAGACAAAGTCCTCCCGCGTACCATGAGTCTCGCACGTTTTGCGAAAAAAGACCCGCTTCCCCCGCGTGATGATCTTGGCTGGCACGACCTCCATACACTCAGGGCATAAGCTTTGCGTTAGACCAAGATAGGTATAGTCGCGATGCTTGACCGCTCTCTGTTGCCTGCCTGCCTGGTTCGCTGTACTCATGTCGCCCTTTCTAACCGGTGCCGAAACTAGCTTCCAAACTCAATGAAACGCAACAGCAACTCCCAACCTTCACTTTTCATAAGCTATGACTGAAAAGAAGCCCCGCAGTACGATCAAGTCGCCCGAGCAATCAACGACGTAGCCGAAGTGACAGTCGAAATAGCCAAAGAAAAACAACGAACGCCAAGAGAGCGGAAACGCCGAACACCATCACGACCAGCCAATCCTCGTACACGCTTTGTCCCAGTAGCGAGAATGTAACGAAACCGGTTGGCAAACAAACCATGACGAATGCAATGCAAGTGGCAAATCCCATTGCGAATACAAGCAGCAAACTGCTGCCAAGCAACTGTAGCGACGATGGCAATTCATCATCACCCAACTCACGCCTCCGGACGCGACGGAAGGCGATAACCCGAATCGGCGCCGCGGTGGTGATTGCGACACAAGGCAATCCGAATTGTGGAGCAACTACACTCAGTCCAATTGCCGCTCCCAGACACGCAACACTAAGGCCCCAAAACCTCCGTCGTTCTTGCTGGGACTCCCGAGTAGCGAAATTTGCGCCGTCCTCCACCCACTCCAACGCCGCGGGCTCGAAAGGATTCGGCTGAAGTTCTGGCGAGTCGTCCTGGGACCTTTGATCTGGCATAGACACTTCTCTGTTCTGAAGCAGAGCTTCGGCTGCAGGCGGCTCGAGTGGAATAGAAAGTCAAGGCAAACGCAAAACTCAGCATCGTCCCACGTTTATCTTATACCTCAGGCCTGATGCTGGCCTCTATTTCCGAACTCGAATAGCCAGTTCCGTCAAATCCGCTCGGCGCACAATTCCGAGATACGTATGCGGCGTCCCACGGGTCACGACTGCGATGAGATCATCTGAAGTCAAACGAAAGGCCTCCACTAATTCACTGACGCCCGAATCCGGATACACCTCTGCCCCGGTTGGCGTCGAAAGGTCCTCAGCACGAACAAGTGAGTCAATTGAAGAATCGAAAAACGTATCGCTGAGTAGTTCGTAGCGAATGAGACCTGCGACTCGTTGTTCCGCATCAACCACGACGTAAGTATTGTCGTGACTCACCCGGATATGGTTGATCACCGCTTCGAAGTCCGCATCTTGACTGATCCCCTTCACGTTGGTGCGCAACAGGTCCTTGGCAACCAGTTTTTGAACGTCAACTGGCTTTCGAGCTGTAATACCAAGCGCGTTTCGCGCTTTCAACCACATCTTCGCAAGCTGACTCGACGGAGTTTCAGTGCTATGGAAAACTGCTTGAGCCAAAGGCACTTCGCCAGCTCGCAGGATCGACCACCTCGTTAGGATGGGCCCGATGACTTCGAAGAACACGACCGACCCTAAGATAATCGCCTGCAGCCGAAGCCCCAACTCGGGCCATCGCTCAGTCGCCACGGATGCGAGCGCGATGGCGGCACCCGCTTGAGCCAGCATGCAGGCACCCAAATAGCGTCGAACCGTCGGAGCTTCATGATGCCAATACGCGGCCACTCCGATCCCGAGTACTTTGCCTGCACATCGAGCCACAATGTAGATCAATCCAGCAAGGCCAACTGCAAGGAACGCCTGAACATTCAACTCGGCACCATGTACGGCAAAGAACACGACGACTAGCAGCCCGGCAATCTTCTCCTGCTCATTGAGCAGTTCGGATGTGGCATCGGTGGTATTGACGCTCACTACGCCAGCCACCAGGAACACCAACATGTACGGCAGACCAAGTGTGTCGCACACCCCAAGCATCAGTATCGAAAGCGCGATTACCATCACCAACCAACGACGTCGGGCTAGTATGCCGCAGCAAAAACTCATCGCGAGTCCCATTAGAATGCCCAGCAGGATAGCTCCGCCAATATCGAGGCCTAGCTGCAGCATCTGCCCCAGAGAGTCCTGCTCATATTCCGGAGTTACGATTCGGGCGATCAAGAACAGCACCTCAAATGCAATGATCGCCGCGATGTTATTCAGCGCCACCAGCACACCAGCTAACTCCGTGACCGGCCCCTCCGATTTGGCTTCCTTCAAGACCAGTACCGTCGTGGCCGGCGCGGTCGCCAGGGCGAGTGCTCCGAGCAAGACGGAACCAGACACTCCAAAACCAAAAATCCACATGGCTCCCGAGACGAGACAAAACGTCGCGACCAATTCACCCAGGCTTAAGTACGCGGCGTGTTTTAAAAGTGGCCGAATGAGCGCGACTGGAAATGCACACCCTAATTCGATCAACACCAGCGCCATCGCCAACTTAGTCAATGGCTCTAGCCGATGGATCTGGTCAGCCCCAATCGCTCCCACGACGCTGGGTCCAACCAAGACTCCAGCCAGTAGGTAGGCAGTCACTTTAGGGATCCGAACCAAATCGGCTACGATCCCCGCGACCAAAGACGCAAGAAGCAAGAGTCCGATTGCAACTGCAGCATCGTACTGCGTATCCGCAACGGCTTCCGGCACAACGCCTGTTTGTACCGCAGCGATCGCCTCTGGCAGGAAACGAATTGCCGATTCAAGAGCGTCGAACATTCGTTATCCAGTTATTGCGTACTGCCAGCCAGTACTTCGAAAGTCCGCCACAGTGAGCACCCGAGTGGACTGGAACCAAGTCGAGGCGATAGAATGCCACAGTTTGCAACACGCCCTACGTTCGCTACTCCGCATCCGCCATTGAATCCAATTGCAGGACGGATCGAGTCTGCTCCTTCTCTAAGAAGTTGCGACCGTACTTCACGTTGACGTGATCCCAAGGCAGCTTTGCCATCAGTTCATACGGTTCGTGAAGTTGCTTCTCAATGTCGATATCGCTGTCCGCGAGTGACTGCCACCAACGATCCGCATCAAGCATCTCAGTCCAACCATCCATGCGAGCTCCTCGCTTCCAAGCCAACTCGATCGCGTCACAAGTCCTGCGATCACCACGGCTCAGAACCCCCTCAAGCAAACTTGTCTCGATATTGTGACACTTGATATTCACGCTGCGAATCTTGCGCTGCTGCCACAGATACTTGTGTGCCCATTGGAAATACTCGCGGCGTTGCATACCGTTCCACTGATATGGCGTGTGTGCCTTAGGAACGAAATTCGAAACGCTTGCAGTTACCTTTGGATTCCGCCCACGCACCTCTTTGCCAATCTTCGAGATCGTCTCCGCCATCTCCACGATGCCATCCAGATCCACAGGGCGTTCGCCTGGAAGCCCACACATGAAGTACAGTTTCACTGACTCGTAATTATTTTGGAACGCAACGCGGCAACCCTCGAAGAGATCATCGTTCTTGATCTTCTTGCGAATCTGTTCACGCATGTCATCGCGAGCAACCTCGGGGGCGAGCGTCAGTCCGGCACGTCGGCCGTTGCCAACCAGATCGGCAATCGTTCGCAGTTGCTCGTTCACGCGAAGACTAGGCACAGAGATGTTCACACCGAGTGGATTGAACACAGCCTTCAACTTCGTTACCAACTCTTCGAAGTGCGGATAATCACTACTCGAGAGTGATAGGATGCTGATCTCATTGAAGCCCGTGTTCCGATAGCTCTCTAACGCACCATTGATGATCGTGTCGACGCTTCGAATTCGAAGCGGTCGCTTGATCACTGTGCTCTGACAGAAGCGACACTGCCATGGGCAACCCCGCATAATTTCAATGGCGATGCGATCATGTACGCAGTCGACGTACGGAATGATCGGCGATGTTGGAATCGGAATGCCTTCGAGATCCTTGATCACACTCGGTTCAATTGTCTCTGGAATATCGCCGCGTGCACGATTCAAAGCGACAATGCGACCATCCTGATACTCTGGCTCGTAGAACCGAGGCACGTAAGCAAAGGGTAAGCGACGAGCCAATTCGGCAAGCGCTTCCTCACGTTGCATTCGCCCTGCATCACCACCGAGCCAGCCACCGTTTTCTTTGGCAGCCGCGCGAAGCTCTTTCCAAAGATCGCAAATCACTGGCAGCGCTGGCTCGCCATCGCCCGTCACAAAACAATCGACGAACTCCGCCATCGACTCCGGGTTCTGAGCACATGGGCCCCCCGCCAAAATAAGCGGATCCGCCATTGTTCGCTGCTTGCCACGAAGCGGAATTCCGCCCAGATCCAACATCGTCAACACGTTCGGCGACGAAATTTCGTACTGCAGCGAAAACCCGACGACATCGAACTGATTCAATGGCGTAAATGTCTCCAAGGAATATAGAGGCAAGCCGTGCTCACGAAGCTGCTCTTCCATATCTGGCCAAGGCGTAAAGCAACGTTCTGCCACCCAATCATCACGGCGATTCATCAACGAGTACAAGACCTGCAAGCCGTGATGGCTCATTCCGATCGTATATGCATCCGGAAAGCAGAGGCAAAGACTCCCGGCGACTTCGCGGTGATCTTTGACAACGATATTGCGTTCGCCACCGATATACTGCCCCGGCATCTTCACTTTAGCCAAGACGCTGCGAGCGAGATAGTCTTTGAGTTCAGTGTTAATCATATGGATTAGGCCTTCGACCCAGAGAGAGTCGCGAGGAACGAGCAAGAAGGGTTATCCAGCTTCGGAAGAGTCTTCAAAGGTAACCCGCCGTGGCTATTAGTTTAGCAGAATCATCACTCGAGTCCCTATACCAACGAATACCTTGCCCGGGTCAATCAAAGTCCGAAGTTGGGGTAACCTCAAGAGACTAAGGTCCCCCTAAGGGAGCGTCAGCGGCTGAAAAATCTGGCTTCAAGAGAGGGGGAGAACAGATTCGTCAGTCGCTGACACTACCGCGGAATGACACGGAAGCGAACGTTCCAAACTGAAATTCTGATTAACCCTGGATGCCTTGCGACCCTCATCAATCTTCGAGCCAACGTCCCGCAGCCTTCGCGTCATTCGATTCTGTGCATTCCCAGGAACTACAAACAAATCCTATGAATCAGCATTACGATTGCTGTTGCATAGCAACAAACATCATTCGCATTTGGTGAAGAGTTTCCTGCAAGAACTTGGATTCGTCATCCTCCAAATTCCCGCTCGTCTTTTCTTCGAGAACTCCGATCAAGTCGATAAAGTGCTTGGCGTAATCCAAATTCACCGGCAACGGCTTTCCGTCCTCTCCGGGAATCTGGCCCATCGCAGCCATGGCTTGAGTCGCCAGACTTGTCACCAAGAAAGTCAGCGAGGCAGGCGGTGGAGGCACATCAGGCTGAGCTTCGGAACTCGTCTCTTCATCCGATTTCAATTCGCTCGCCCCAGCAGCAGCTTCCGCTTCCTGCTTGGCCCGAAGCTCGGCTTTTTCACGTTCTACCTGGACTTTGTAGTCTTCGTCGATGATAAGCTTAGGCTCTTCGTTTTCATCACTCATTCTAAATCTCACTTCCAATGGTCACTGCCAATCCTAGCTCGAAACAAGCAATCATCCTTGTTCTCGAATCCAAACAACAAAGTCAATCCAGCCGAATGTAACGCCGAAGTGGCGAAGCATATTCACGCACTGCCCACGATGATGGGTTCCATGACAAGCCAACTGCATCAACGATTCAGTCACGCGAAAGCAGGTGATTGGACCGCCCGCCGCTGCTGAAACAACCCGGTTTCCGGATTCTGAATCCAGTGATCCAACGAACTGATTTCGAGCTTCAGAAAGCCGCAAGTATTCCTCATGCAGCTTGGCAAGCGGCTGCGGGTTACCCGTGGTAGGAAACGCCGCCTTGTCTTCTTTCCAATTTTCGAGCCACCACTCTTCGGCGTGGTTCATGTGCTGCAAGTTGCCTCGCAGAGTACCCGTACCAATATTGAGATCGGCGTCCAACTGAGACTCTTCCAGCTTGGCCGCTTCATCGTACACACGCTGCATTGCCCAGTCCGAGTAGGCCAAGTAGCGTTGAAGGCGTTCGGCGTCGAACTGCACCATCGAACCAGGCAGGCTATTCACCTCCAGTCCATAAGCTCGCAGCGGTTCTACGCTTTCGCTAGGAAGTTCACAGGACGGCGCCGCCAGCTTGTAGAAGATATAGTCCAGTCCGCCCGGAAACGTTTTTTCAAAACCCTTCAAGTACTGCAGCGCCTGCGACCGGTGATGAATCCCGTGATTGCTCACATGATTCATCAAATCACCAATCGGAAATGAATGGCTATCGCCTCCGCTGTCACTGAAGTTCACGATTCGCGAGAAACCACTCTGGGATTCTCGGTCCAGCAATTCATTCCTACTCCGCGCCGTCGTCTCGGTTTGCGTACGAATCTCAGCCACACTCACTCCTTGGGCGTCTGCCTGCAATGGCCGCCAAGGTTCGTCAAGCCAACGCCCAAGCCATAGCTTCTCTGCTTCCAGCGTGTGAAACAGCGTGTTCCGCAGAGTACCAAACCCGATTGGACGTTCTGCGTCCAACTGCTCGTCTGCCAACGCTTCGCAAGCGTCCAAGACCTTGGAGTTCGCCCAGTCGTTGTACGCGTAGAGATCATGAAGGATCGAATGAGTCTTCAACTTAGCGCTCTTTCATCTTTGTGCTAGCGTAGAGCTTCACGTCGCAACATCAACTCCACGGCCACTCGGTCTACTCGCGTAGGGTTCCGAGCAACTCAAAGCTGACCGATCATTGAAGCGATCGCGAACTACGAAATCGGTTGCGTGTCTGCGGGATCTGGAGAAGTCGATTCAGAATTGCTCTGACTACGTTTCCCCCGTCGATCGATGGCAGCTTGCACGAAGCCCGCGAACAAAGGATGCGCCTTCGTCGGCTTCGACTTAAACTCCGGGTGGAACTGGACCGCGACAAACCAAGGATGATCCGGGATTTCCACGATTTCTACCAACCCATCATCGGGACTCGTGCCCGCGAAAACCATCCCGTTTGCCGAGAACTGCTGGCGGTACACATTGTTGAACTCGTAGCGATGCCGATGCCGCTCAGCAATTTCCGCTGACTCGTAGCACCCAAATGCCTTCGTCCCCTCCGTCAGCTTGGCCGGTTGGCTACCGAGCCGCATCGTGCCGCCCATCTGGGTAATCTCACGCTGTTCGTCGAGCAAGCAAATGACGGGATGTTGAGTGTCTTTGTCAAACTCAGTCGAATGGGCTCCATCGAGCCCAACGATGCTGCGACCGTAGTCAATCACGGCACACTGCATACCGAGGCAAATCCCAAAGAACGGAATCTGTTTTTCACGCGCGTAACGCACCGCCTGAACTTTACCCTCGATGCCGCGTTCACCGAAACCGCCTGGAACGAGAATGCCGTCATATCCACTGAGCAGGCACTCCGGACCTTCGTTCTCGATTTCCGCACTTTGGATGCGACCAATTCGGATCTGGGAATGATGATGGATGCCCGCATGGTCTAGCGATTCATAGATCGACTTGTAGGCGTCCTTGTGCTCAGCGTACTTCCCAACCACGGCGATACTGATCTCGTGCTTGGGGTTTCGCAAGCGATGCAAAATCTCGTTGTACGGATCCAGGTTTGGCGTCTGCGTCGAGAGCCCAAGACGCTTACAAATTTGCTCGTCGAGACCATTCGTAACGAGGCTTAGTGGAACTTCGTAGATCGAAAAATCCTTGTCGCGTTCTTCAACGACCGCCTCGGGAGCAAGGTTGCAGAACAAGGCAATCTTGTCACGCTCATCACGCGAAATCGGCTGCTCGCATCGACAGATCAAGATGTCTGGCTGAATACCAATCTGCCGAAGCTGACCAACAGAGTGCTGCGTCGGCTTGGTCTTCAATTCTCCTGCGGCTTTCAGATAAGGCACGAGGGTCAAGTGAATAAAGAGGCAGTTTTCTTTTCCTGCGATCAATGGGTACTGCCGGATGGCTTCTAGGAATGGCAGACTTTCAATATCGCCAACGGTCCCACCAATTTCCGTAATCACGACATCAACGTCTTGCTCCCCAACTTTCCGAATGACGTTCTTGATTTCATCCGTGATATGCGGAATCACTTGAACGGTCTTGCCTAGGAATTGACCTTTCCGCTCTTTCTCGATCACGGACAAATAGATTTGCCCAGTCGTGTAGTTTGAATCCCTCGTCAACGGTCCATCGGTGAAACGCTCGTAGTGTCCTAAGTCGAGGTCGGTTTCGCTCCCATCATCGAGTACGTAAACCTCTCCATGTTGGTAAGGGCTCATCGTCCCCGGGTCGACGTTGATGTATGGATCCAACTTCTGCATGCGAACCCGCAACCCACGTGCCTCGAGCAGCATCCCAATGGATGCACTGGTTAGGCCCTTTCCAATTGAGCTGACAACGCCACCGGTGACGAAGATGTGTTTGGTCATGCGCAATGAGTCTCTCATGAAACGCGATTTAGTTCGTAGTTCAATTGGGGTCGCCAATTCACACCAATACCGACTTGTTGCTGGGCAACATCGTCGGGTAGTTTCGCGGTCTGCTCAGACACTTGGTGAGCTCAGCCCCGAAGACAGAATCTTAGCCTTAGACCGTCATCGCGCAAAGCGTTATCATCCCTGACACAACGCGGGCCGGGACTTCAAAATGCGACACTTTGGGTTCATAACAGGAACGTGCTGCAAGCCCGCTTGGTCGACTCGGCCCGCCATCGACGGTTAGCCCAACCGAGCTGGCATAGGGAACTCCAAGACGAACTTGGTTCCTCGGCCGACTTCACTTTGAACGCTAATCCTGCCTCCGTGGGCTTGGATAATCTTGCGAGCAGTCGGCAAGCCCAGCCCGGAACCACCATTCTTCGTCGAGTAAAAGGGCTCAAACATGTGAATGGCCGTGCCGTCATCCATCCCGCAGCCATTGTCGATCAGCTCAAGAGCGACACCACGCGGCGTCGTGTAAGTCCGAACTACCAACTGCCCACCATCCTCCATCGCCTCCATGGCGTTCTTCACCAAGTTCATCAGTGAAGCTTGAATCGAGTCGCTGTGTAGCAGAACCCGTGGCAAATCATTGTCGAGATAGCGAATCACATCAATGAGACTCCGGTCCGCCTGCGCTTGGAACAGTCCCAGCACGGCTTCGATCTGTTCGTTCAGGCTCCCTGGCGTCATCTCGAGATCGCGTAGACGAGAGAATCGCAGGAAGTCACGTAACAGATTCTCAAGTCGCTGACACTGCTGCCGAATCATGTCAACTTTAGCTTCCGCACGGCGTTTGCCTGGCCAGTCAGTTTCGCTGATTTCCTCTTCTAACAAGTCCGCATTCATGTGAATGACCGATAGCGGATTCTTAATTTCGTGAGCCAGCGACCCAGCCAATTCGGCTAGCTCGTGATATTGCTTGAGGAGTTCGCTGTCTTCGTTTTCGTCCACGATGAATCTTTCGTGCGACATCTCGCACTTTAGCGGAGGTCACTACTGCACCGAAACGGGAAGCCGATACCAAGAATTCTGGAGATAGCCTTTGGCGTTCCAAGGCACGCGCTCCGGCATGAATCCACCAGAGCTATCCTTCGCTCGCACAATCAACTCGCTCGTGCCTTGATCGACTTGCACCTTCGCCTTCCAAAGCTGCCAACAAAAATCCTCATCGCGCCCAGTCAACTCGGCCTTACTCCACGTAACACCCGCGTCCGCCGAAACTTCGACGCTCGCAATGCGCGTTCCCACGATTCCGGACGGCAACACATAGCCGGCCAACTCCACTTCGCCAGCTTTAAGCTCAGCCTCGTTCGAATGAGAACCAACCGCAGCATTCACTAAGTAGCGGTAGATGGGCCCAGCTTCAGACCAATCGATGCTATCCGTCTTACGCACGATTTTATAAGCCGTTGCAAGATAGTGATTCGGCGACGTTCGGTCGCTCAAAATCACCTTGCCAACCCACTTCACGCTCCGCGCTCCGATATAGCCCGGCACAAGTGTTCGTAAGGGAAATCCATGATCGGCCGTTAAGGGTGCGCCGTTCATCCCATAGACCAGCATCGCCCCCGGGACGCCATTCTCGTGCTCCAGCTTTTCAATTGGAATCGAGGCACCGAAAGGGATGATCCCATCGCCCTTTGCAATTTCATCCAGCCCTTCGAACCAAACATGTTTCGCTGCCGACTGAGGGGCAGCTTTCCGCAAAACCTCGGCTAGCGAAACGCCCGTCCAAGTCGCATTGCCAATCGCACCGGCTTCCCACTGAACGCCGCCCACTTTGCCTTCTGCATTGAATTCCTCCCGACGATTTCCAGCACAAGTCAGTGTGGCTGTAATCGTGTACTCTTTGAAGGACTTAATGTCTTCCATGGAAAGGGAAAGATCCCGGTCCACCATACCCTCCACCGACAAACGAAACTGCTCGGGGTCAATCTGAGGATTCGGAGCATGGCTTCGCACGTAAAAATGCTTCGTGGGAGTGATCCACGAAGCGATCAACTTGTTCAGAGCCGGTTCCGCATTCCGCGGATCCTCCGTTCGGAAGATCAGATCTTTCACACTATCCTGAGTCGCCGCCGCCGAGCTCGCATTCTGAGACAGCCCGGCTAACAAGATTCCGCTTCCAAGGATCATCTGGCGTCGCGACACGTCTAGGCCGCCTTCGGCGGGCTGCGTTTGTGTCTTTGTTTGTGTCTTCAAGTGGACTCTCCGGGAAGATTGGCAGCAAACAAGAACATGCGTGAATCAGACACATGCACCATTGGACAGCACATTATAGCTAAGACCCGCATTCCATCGACTGTGCCTCGAACTTCGATACAGTCAGTTTGCGGCTGTAACCTTGGGCGGGATTGATATGGGGCCACTTTCTGCCATCTGCTAGCATCTGTCCTCACGGAAGAGCCCAAATTCGTGGAAAAGGAATTCCAGCGATGAACAACGAGAATCTCGAATCTAGCCTTCAATCCGCATCCCCGCACCCGCATCCATCGTGTAGTCAAATTGTCATCCCGGCTCGACTAGCCTCAACACGCTTACCGCGAAAGTTAATGCTTCGCGTCGCAGGCAAAACCATTCTGCAGCATACCTACGAAGCGGCCGCTCAAGCGAGAAGACCAAACGGTATCACAGTTGCCGTTGATTGCCAGGAACTCGCTGATGAAGTTACATCTTTCGGCGGGACAGTATTCTTGACCGACCCCAATTTACCCAGCGGAACAGATCGGGTTGTCGCAGTCGCTGAGCAACACGAGGAAGTTGACATTTTCGTAAACGTACAAGGTGATGAGCCTGAAATATCTGGCGAAGCCATCGACCAAGTCATCGAACTCCTCGAGCAGAACCCGAATGCGTCCATCGCCACTCTGGCAACTCCAATCCGCGACGAAAGTCGCTTGCACGATCCCGGATGCGTCAAAGTCGTCTGCGGAACTGATGGCAAAGCACTCTACTTCAGTCGCAGCCCGATCCCATTTGTGCGTGAATGGAATCCGAAGTTGCTGGAACAGACTCCTGCGGTGTTCCTCCAGCACTTAGGCATCTATGCTTATCGACGCGAGTTCTTGATGGAACTCCAATCGCTGAGCGAAAGCCCACTCGAACAACTTGAGCGACTCGAGCAACTGCGATTCCTCCAAGCCGGCGCGTCAATCCAAGTCGGACAGACAGACCACGCTGCAAAGGGAATCGACACGCGTGACGACTATGAGGCGTTCTCAACTCGCCGTGCCGCATAGCCTTCATCTTCCCAGAGAGTATTCAACATGAGCGAAACGAACAGCGATGGTGCCGAAGTCACGTTCCGAGACTTCCAAGAACTCATCAAGAAAATGTATTACGAAAAAGACGTCGAACGCGGAATCGACGGAACCTTTATGTGGCTCATGGAAGAAGTCGGTGAACTCGCGTCCGCACTCCGTGAAGGAACCGTCGAAGACAAGTCCGAGGAATTTGCGGACGTCATCGCTTGGCTAGCGACGATCGCCAACGTCGCTCAAATCGATCTCGCCGGAGCCATTCAAAAGAAGTACGGAACCGGTTGCCCGGGCTGCAAGAAACTAGTCTGCGATTGCCCCATTGAAGAGAAGCCGTAACGTTTGCCGTCACCTCTATGACGCCTCCGTGGGCGACACTGGCGACACGCGAACGACAGCGTTTCCGAAGAGACTGCCACCGCCGAGATCGGTCAAACCTTGTTGGGTTAGGTCGTTAAGACTCTTTTTGTCCGGCGCTAGCTTCGGCCACCACTGCCCAAGCGCAACGACAACACCCTGCTTCGCATCTTCGGAAACGATGACTTTCCGTTGGATAGAGCCTTGCCGGCTTGCGATGTGGATCCGCTTCCCGTCTTCTAACCCGTATTCCCGCGCGTCGACCGGATGCACCACGACGGTCGGCTCACCGCCTGCAGCTTTAATGATCGGCTCCAGGTTGCCCATACTCGTATTCAAAATGAACGCACCTGGAGGGGAAATCAGACGCAGAGGAAAGTCCGCATCAACCTGCGTTTCGAAATCCAACTGCTGCGGCACTGGGGAAAAGCGAACGCGTTTGTCATCGAAGTGCGAACCCTCCGAGTACGGTCGATAATCTTCCGGCAAATTCACGCGAACGCTACGTTTTGCCTTCAACTCATCGAAGCCGATATCCGCGACTTGAGGCTGATCGCTATCCAGCAACTGCCTAGCAAGATCCTCCGTCGTCATCGAAAACATAGGGTCATCGAAACCTAGGCGTTCGGCGAGCTCCTTAAAGACCCAACTGTTTGGCCGACACTCACCGCTGGCTGGCAGAATCGGCTCCGCCCACTGCAGATAGTAGTGACCATAGGCTTTGTACAAATCCGGATGCTCCACAAACGTCGTGGCCGGCAACAAGATGTCGGCATAGTCGGCCGTATCAGTTTGAAAGTGCTCGAGCACCACGGTGAACAAATCGTCACGCGAAAGACCTTCGCGCACTCGATTCGAATCCGGAGCCACTGCGGCTGGGTTCGAGTTGTAGACAAAGAGCGTTGAAATGGGCGTATCGGCAGCCAACAGTGCGTCCCCAAACTGGCATTGATTGATATGGCGCCGATTGGGTTTCAGCAAATGAGCACCCGCATTACGAGATTCGTTCAAGCCGAAACCGCCGCTTGTCGACAACGCTCCACCACCACCGCGATGCTTCCACTTTCCAGTAAGCGCGGGCAATAGCGTAACGGCCCGCGCTGCATTTCCGCCGCCTTCATTTCGCGTCATCCCATAGCCGATCTTGATGAACGCGGCCTCTTCCTCGGCATAGGCCCTCACAAATCGCTTTATTTGCTCAGCCTCAAGTCCACAGTAGTCCGCGGCTCTCTCGATTGGCCACTCCGCGCAGGCCGCCCGATACTCGTCCAAACCACTCGCAAACGCTTCAAGGTATTCATCGTCTTGTTGATTCAGCCGCAGAATTTCGCCGCCGATGGCCAGCGCTAGGGCCGCGTCCGTTCCAACGTTGATTTGCCAATGCTCGTCCGCAAAACGACTCGTCTCGTTGCGATACGGATCGATGTGCAGCACATGGGCACCCTGCTTGCGAGCCGCTTTGATAAACGGAATCAAATGGCTATTGGAGCGAAGGGCGTTGATTCCCCACAGCACAATCAGCTTCGAGTCCGCTACGCTTTCCCGTGGAGTCGAAACCTTGTTCGGACCATAGTTGGCCTCCCAGGCTGCTCCAGCTGTCGCAGCGCAGATTGTCCAATCCAATTCGCTCGCTCCCAACGCCCGGAAGAAAGCGGTCGGATACTCGCACTCGATAAGCCCCATCGTGCCCGCATAGCTGAACGGCAAGACGCTCTGTTCACCATGTTCGGCAACGCGGCTCTTAAGCTCGCGAGTCATCGTCTCCAACGCCTCATCCCAACTGATGCGTTCGAATTCCCCACTTCCTTTAGGTCCAACGCGGCGCTGCGGATACTGCAATCGATCCGGGTGATGCTGCCGCAGCGGGTACTTCGCCATTTTCACGCAGGCAAACCCCTGAGTGATGGGATGATCCTGAATCCCACCAAGCTTGACCATCTGACCATCCTTGACGGTGATCTCCACCGCACAGGTATCCGGACAATCCAAAGGACAGACCGATCGCAAGACGCTGAGTTGGCTCATAGATGGGAGTCTTCCAGCCGAAGCTGTATGAGGGATCCGAGACTATCTTGTCGGCTGAACGGGCTGAGTCCAAGCCTGCTTCTTCTGGCTTTCGAAGGACGGATCCTCCGGCGGAGCACTCGAAGTCACCACGGCTCGTACGAACAGCTCATCGCCTTGAAGGGTGTAGTCGGCCTGCACGCCAGTGGTCTCTTGGAGCACCACTCCAATCGCATCCGGGCCAATGTCATTGAGTGTTCCCGGCTCTTCGAGTGCTTTACTTTTTCGTGATCCAATAAAGGCAATTTGGTAGGTTTCGCCTTCAACTGGTCTAACCGCGACGCTCAATTGTCGTTTTGAGTCATCGAAATCAACAGACGCCAGTTCAACACCACTGGAAGCATAGAAGTCTCCGCTTCGCAGTGAATCGATCAAGTGCTCGGGCGTCAGGTACGACGACCGAACCATCACCCAACCGCGTCCCGTGTGACTCCCCTTCGCACCTACTTCCTCATGGTAGTCGTGACTGTCATCCGTTGCGATGCCGAGAAGCAATTGCGAGTCCGTCAGGCAACGCAACGTATTGGCCAAATCCCAAATCCGCTCGATCGAGGGCCGCTGGGAATCACCTAAGTGGTTCACACCCGGGTGACCGTTGTAAACTTCGTAAAAGCGTTCGTCCGTCACTGCGGCAAGATCCTCAGCAGTGACCGCCCATCCAAAGTTTGGATGGTTTAAATGCATCATGATCTTCCGTCCAAGTTTGGCTTCTTGCTCGCGCACCACTCGCAAGTTGTTCGCCATCGCTTCGCGCACGGTGGCACCACCGACAGGCTGAATAACCTCGAGAACGTTAGTGGCATTCATATGCACTGGCTTTTTCTCAGCGCGATCACTGACCTCTTCTGCAGGGATCATGATGAAATCCCCGCGTCCCTCAACCAAGTAACGAAACTCATCCAAGGGCTTGAGCCGTACTTGCGCGGACGCACCTTCTCCGCGAGTTTGCACCCAGGGACCACCGAACCTCTGTTGGTACTTTGACAGCGCGTCCTCACCGCCTCGCTTGGCAATGTCCGTCACTTTCATCCAACGCTCACCCTGACTCAACGTATTGTGATCCGACAGCGCAAGGAAATTGTAGCCATGCGTTCGATACCACTCCGCAATCATCTCCGGGAAATCATCACCGTCACTCCAGAGAGAATGCGTGTGCAGATTCCCCTTCCACCATCTAGCTTCTGGATTGCTGGGCACAGGATCTTCCGCCGCAACTCGCGGCTCCAAGTTCAGGGAGATGCTGAAAAGAAATAGAGCCAACAAGACAACTGTGGCCAGCTTCGAAGGCATGCGTTGGTTCATGGAAATCTCTCTGTAGGTTGTCTTGGGAAATTCGTCGGCTGTAAAGAACTCGCTAAGAGCCTCCCCACGCGGATAGCCCGCAAAACGGCAGGCAGCGTCCATGGGTTACTCTCGATTGTTGCCCCAAACTTGGGGCTGATCCTATCCAACTATGATGACTCACTTTCGGTTCGACTTAGGTAGCTTATGAAAGTCTCCTGAAGTTTTCCGATTTCCACGTGTCCCTTGTGTATCTCCAAAAAGACCCGCAATGAACCGACCAATTGCTTCGATCCGGATTGAAGACGAGCGAGATCGAATGCAATACGATCAATGCTGTCAGCTTCGAACTGCCGAACTTCGGCGATAAGCAGCATAATCCAAAGATAAGGATCTCTAGCCTGATCCCGCGCTGCGGCAATGCCGGCGGCCAGCTTGGGCAAACGAATTCGTTGCAATCCTCGAGCCGCCCACTTGCGATTCTCAATCTCACCCTCTTCCACTGTTCGCAGGAGACTCTCGGCGGCGGAAACAGTACCCGCGCGTACCATGGCTTCTACTGCGTTGGAGAAAACTGCTTCGTTCGAACTGCGCAAGAACTTCTCAATGGAAGCCTCCATGCCTTCAGAGGACTTCTGTATCAAACTATGCAGCGAAACTGTTTGACTCGGTGACAGCCCATCTTCACCTTCCTCCAAACCGAGCACAACCGAAAGATCGATATAGTCCGGAAAGCGAGCCCGCAACGCCTCTAGCGCGATCAAACCTCGCTTGAAACCCCGCTGCTTTTGCGGGTCTGCGCTCAACGTCGCGACGGCGTCATCTAGAACGGCAGCAATCTGGTCTGCCGAACACTCTAATAACTGAATGCGGTCCTCGATAGCTTCCACACTGACGCGGAAGAAGATCTTGCTACTCGCCACCGTTTCTTTGATCAGCAGCAAATTGGCCTCAAGCGCGCTTGGCGATACGTGCGAAAACTGCTCAATCAATTTCCCAGCGCAACGGGCGGGGAACTCAGTCAACTTGCGACCCGCAACCATGCGTTGCGCTCGAAGGCAACAATCCTGAACCTTCGAGTCCGATATCGGAACGAACGACAACATCGGAAACTCAACAAAAGCCTCCTCCGGTCCCTCTCGGTCCCAAATTGAAAAGACGTTCTCGAGCAGTTCGGATCCACCAGCGTAACTCTCGCTCAATAGATGCAGCCCTGACATCCGTAAGTCTGAGTGCTCGTGGGCGAGAAGCTGAGTTAGCCAGGTCCAAACAGAATCCCCTTTTGATGAACCTTCCATGTTTCGAGTGTTCCGCGTTCGAGAAAAGATGCGTCCGAGTCGAGACTTTCCGGACTCAGGCCCCGCATTCTAACTCGGCGAACTAATTCCTAAAGTCCCAACGAGATCGGGCCTCGGGATTCCGCTTCCAGGTCGCCTCAGTCCTTACGTACAACCCTTGCGTCTAGCCACTGAACATGATCGCCCAGCGTCCCGAACTCTCCCTGCTCCACAAGCAGGACAATAAGCTGAGCGTTCGTGACATCAACCTTGACCATACTCAACGATTGTTCGCTGCGTGAACGTATGAGTCGTTTCTCAAAGAGAGTCTCCAAACGTCCATCGCGGGCGATCAACACTTTGCAGACAGTATCCCCAAGCCGACGATCTGATCTGGCGTCGCTTGGTACGAAAGAAAGCTCTGCGACAAAGTCGGCTTCAGAACCATCCCAGCGAAACGCAGCCTGCGATGTGCTGTGCATCCCAATCCCGCTAAAAACCAAGCCCTCGCTCGCAAGCAAGGATCGACCCAACGCATCTTGATCGAGCCCGAGCTTCCACTTCAGTAGCGAACCCGTGGATGGAGCTTTGTACTGCGCCAATCGCAGATCCGAAACTTTCGTAACTCCCTCTATTCCGAGTCGCCGAACGTACTGGATCTCATTGGAAAATCGACTGGCCATATCAATACTGGACAGACTCAAACCACCAGAAATTTCCGCCTGCCAACGTCCACGATCCATCATCCAGGACTTAGCTTTAATTAGGGAGCCATCGGAAACGCCTAGTTCGAAACTGTCGTTCAGCTTCGGCAGCGGTCCAAGTAGTGCGGGACTAAATACGACCGCCGCGACTTGGTCAGTCCCGAATTCTAATGTCTTCCCCGTCGTCTTAAGTTGAAGAAGCGCTCCGTCGGAGCCAACCATCTCCACTACGCCCGACACCTGCTGCCCAGACCGCAACCAGATACGATCTTCTGTTCCGTCGAGCACTATCCACCGGTCAAACTGACTCCGAAAATCCTGGAGCGACGAAAAGGACTCCAGCACAATAGCACGCACATTCTCTAACGGAACAACAACATCTTCCAGCCACTTCCCCGAAACAAGCAGTCGCCCGTCGGCATACTTCAGATCACCACACAACCACGAACCGTCACTCAACCAAACCGCAGGTTTCCCAACAATCCCGCGCCAAGCTCCCCAGCGAAGCGCATCTTCACCAGCAACTTTCGCTCCATTTCGATCGACAAACTCGCAGCCATCAACCGTCAGTTCAACGCCCCGCACACCAACTTGAATACGATCGCGTAAATGCAGTGCGGAACCGGGAACTTCAATTCCACTCAAACTGGCCGGTCTACTTGAATCGGCTTGCTGGGCGCAGAGACGGGGCTGCCCCTGCAGCACGAAAACTTCGCACGCTAGAAGTGCAACGATCTGCAAAAAAACATGGCCAATCGTCGATCTCTTACAACCAAGAAATCCCCAGGCCCGCGACTTTTCAGGATACTGCGATTCAACCACTGATTCATGTTCAAGGAAGGCAAGAGGCCGACTCGGGTTGCATTGCACCCGAGTCAATCAAACTCAGACGAGTTTCTGAGAAAGCTCGCGGAAGTTTGGATCTAGAATTTTCGTCTTGGCAAAGAATCAACTTTGTCGAGTATTGCCTCCAGCTGATTACGAGCAGCCGGCTTGTCAAACTGCTTGGGATCCAATCGCCTCACTGCACCAGGATTCATGGCTTCCATTGCCCTCGGGTAGACATCAATACTGCCGCGATCAGGCAGATCCTTACCAGCTGGCAGAGCAAACCAGCCCACACTTTTTGGAACATAGTTGACATCTTCGATGGGATTCGGACTCTTGCCCGTAGCATCAATTGCAATGGACTGCAGATGCTCCTCATAGACACTTAAATCGTAGAAACCTCGCGGCGGAATCTCGGTCCGAAATTCTTGCCGATCCCAAACGCCCGCTGCGGAGCGAACCTCAACCACCTCGATCAACGTCGCGCCGGTATCCCGCTCAAGCTCGACCGTCAGCGACTGCCCAGGCTCAACACGCAGCTGCTGAAACCTTCCCTCCTGTCGACTATCAGCGAGTGCGAGAACCAATGCGTATCGATGCGAATTGACTAAATCGATCTGCGCCGGAGGTAGCTGAGCAGCGGAGATGATGTCCGACCGCACAGACCGCCAAAACGGCTGAACTTGCTGAAGCCCAGGAGCCACATAGGGCAGCCAGACCTGGTTCGCGGCGAACGTTGTCGGCTGCATGATCAAACTTCCAACCGAATTGAATGCAACGCATTGGCCTGGAAAAGCAACACTTTCGAGCGCGAAGACTTGAGCTGCCTGGCGTCTTCGAGGCGCTGAAGAGACCTTCCAAAACTGTCGGGCATCTTGGTTTGGTGGCGACAGAGCGAGCCGGCCTAGCTTAGAACCCATCAGCGACAAGAGTCTACCACTCTGCTGGACTTGAAGACGAACGAACCCTCCGCCCACCGGAGTAACCAACCAATCTGATCCACGACGTGCCGACGAAGCACTCAAGGTGAGTCGACTGTCGTGCGAGACGAACCGACGCCTTCCCGACGCGTCGACCCCACCCAATCGCACCATTTCGCTCTTGGT